>CAYSVX010000004.1:0-64502 GCA_964434665.1 uncultured Anaerolineaceae bacterium | reverse complement strand
CAGAACCCGGAACGATTGTTTTTGACGAAGAGCGCATTTATCATTGGTTGAGCGTAGGCGCCCAGCCATCTGAATCTGTGCAGAAACTTTTCAAAATCGTCAAATTGGATGATCGCTTCAACAGGTTTAAGGCTGGGGAAGACAAAGAAGCTTTGATGGCTGAGGCTAAAAAAGTTTACAGCGGTCTGACCACCCATCCAAAAACCACGCATGCCCCCAAGGCATAACGAGGAAGTGATGAAAGAATCCAAACTGCAAGACTTGCTGGAATTCCTGGCGAAATCGATCGTGGATGACCCGAAACAGGTCTTTGTCGAAGAGTATCGCAACGGGAACACTGTTCAGCTGGACCTGCAGGTCGGCAAAGCTGACATAGGTCGGGTAATCGGCAAGCACGGACGGGTGGCGAACTCATTGAGAGCTATCCTGAAGGTTGTCGCCGCACGCAATGGCAAGCAAGTCACCATGGACGTGGTGGATTTGAATTAATGCCCGACATGGCAGATCAAATTCAAAACATAGCAGGCTCGATCAATCCGGTTGAGCCTGCTTACGTATTAATCGGGCGGCTCCAAAAGTCCCATGGAGTCCGCGGGGAAATCACGCTGCGGCTGATGACGGACTTTCCAGAGCGAATTCGTCGGGGAAAAGTCATCTATGTAGGAACAGAATTTCAACCCAACAAGATCACCGGCACACGCTGGAAGAATGATTTGCTGTTGCTCAAGCTGGAGGGTTTTGATAATCCTGAAAGCGTGCGTGAGTTAGTCGGTAAAGATGTGTTCTCCGCAGTCAAAGATCTGCCGTCCCTTCCCGCAGGCAAGTATTACCATCACCAACTGATCGGCATGAGGGTATTTGAAGGGGATGAGGACCTCGGCGTGCTGGCTGCCATCATGGAAACCGGCGCGAATGATGTTTACATCATCGACCAGGCCGATGGCAGCGAACTGCTGATACCGGCAATTCCGGAAGTGATACTGAAGATCGATCTTGAGCAAAAGCGCATGGATGTGCACTTACTGGAAGGATTGAGGGGGTAATGGAGGAAGCCGGTTACTGGCTGGCCTTCAGTTACGTTCGCGGCATTGGGGCAGTCAGGTTTCGAAAACTGCTGTCCTTTTTTGGCGATTTAAGCCGGGCATGGCAGGCTGGATCCGCTGAGCTGTTGGCGGCAGGGCTATCTGAAAAGAACGTCGCCGATATCCTCGAAAAACGCAAAACACTGGATCCTCTTGGGCTGCCTGGGCAGCTGAAAACCAAGGGGATTTCGTTTTTAACCTGGCAGGACGATGCGTATCCGCGTTACCTGAAAGAGATCGCCCAACCACCACCTGTTTTGTTTTATAAAGGCAGCATCACCACTGAGGACGACCTGGCGGTGGCTATTGTTGGAACGCGGAATGTGACCGCCTATGGCAAACAGATCACGCGAGATACCGCCGAATACCTGGCGCACAATGGGGTAACGGTCGTGAGCGGGCTGGCACGGGGTGTGGACGGCCTGGCGCACCATGCGGCAATCGAGGCAGGGGGAAGGACGATTGCTGTGTTGGGGAGCGGTGTGGACGTCATTTATCCCCCTGAGCACCGCAGGTTGGCGGAACAGATCCAGGAGAACGGGGCGATTGTGAGCGATTATGCGCCTGGAACGAAACCCGACGGCATCAACTTCCCACCGCGCAACCGCATCATTTCCGGCTTGAGCCGTGCGACGATTGTGATCGAGGCTGGCGAGAAAAGCGGAGCCTTGATCACGGCTAAGTTCGCGGTGGAACAGGACCGCGAGGTGTTCGCGGTGCCTGGTTCGGTGCTTTCGCCAATGAGCCGCGGGACGAACGATTTGATCGGCGAGGGGGCAATGCCGATGACGAATCCGAAGTCGGTTTTGGAAGCCCTTAGGATTGAAGAGGGCAGTAAAGCCCCAAAACCACAGGAACAAGCCTTAAGCGACATGGAACGCACAGTTTTGCGTGTTTTGGGTCAGGATTCTCTGCATATTGATGAGATCTGCGTCAGGATGGACATGAGTGTCGAAAAGTTGACCGTGACATTGACTATGATGGAGTTAAAGGGTTTAGTGGTGCGCGAGCAGGGGATGACCTACCGCCAGAGCGGTCGGTGGATGTAGGGTTTATACGGTAAGAACGTTTAGCAGGTTCTCGCCGGTGTCCACACCGTGCGAGGTAGTTGACCGCCAGGCCTCCCACATTCGATCTGATGATACAAACTCTGCAGATGGAACAATACCATACTACGCGGGCACTGGTAGGTGCCTATCCGTACGATGGGGGTTTACTCCCACTGCGCAGATTGGATAACCAATCTTGGATAACCAGGGCAGTGATGGAGACCTTGGGTCAAAATCCTTGCTAGGTCCCACAGGGAGGCTTCGCACTCAGGAGACCTTGCGAGAACAGTCGTTACCAAGGCGGGCACGGCGTGCCGTGCCCCTACCGAATTACAAAGAATCATAATGTTATTGCAGCAACATCCTAAAAAGGTAAAATGATGAGATGACTTCCAATATCTCATCTCCACTTCGTCGGAATCACCGTCTGCCTGAATTTGATTATTCACAACCGGGGGCATATTTTGTGACCATTGTCACCCAGTATCGCAAAACGTTGTTTGGGCAGATTGTTGATGGAGAAATGGTTTTGAATGATATTGGGAAGATGGTGGAAGAGGTGTGGGTTGCCATACCCGAACATTTTCCGAATGTTGAATTGGGGGAATTTGTGGTTATGCCAAACCATTTCCATGGGGTCATCACCATTACGGTAGGGGCACGGCATGCCGTGCCACAGAAAGAAGTAGCGGCAGAAGGGTTTGGAAAACCTGTTGAAGGTTCTCTTTCTACCATCGTACGATCATTTAAATCAGCAACGACAAAGGCATTCCACGAGTATCCTGGACACGCAGAAGAGAGTCTCTGGCAGCGGAGTTTCTATGAACATGTCATTAGGAATGAACGGGATTACCAGGCAATTTACGAATACATCCTTGCGAATCCAATGAATTGGGAGAAGGACGAGGAGTTCAATTCCACGGAGGGGTAACCATGCAGGATTTCAAAGGCGGGCACGGCATGCCGTGCCCCTACCAGAGATTCACTACTACCTTCATCACATCCCTTGACAAAAATTTGGTTATGGTATGATAGGCGTGCTATTTTTGAGCCATAATTTTCAAGGGAGTCATTTTGGAAGCCTATTGTTTTAAATGTAAAGAAAAAAGAGAAATCGCTCAGGCACAGCCTGGGTTTACCAGCCGTGGCGCGGCCATGACCAACGGCGTTTGCGCGGTTTGTGGCACCAAACTTTTCCGCATGGGGGTGACCCCTGCGCATGAAGGTCTGGAGAAACCTGCTGTTGTTCCAACCAAATCCGCAGTAAAAAAGCCTGCCAGTGCGAAAAAAGCGAAAACCACGGCAAACCCCGTCACAACCAAGAGCACGAACGGCAAAAAAGTCCGATCCGGGAACGGAAAGCCTCTCGTGATCGTGGAGTCGCCTGCAAAGGCACGCACCATCGGAAAATTCCTGGGGGATGGATACCAGGTGCTGGCATCGGTGGGCCATGTGCGCGATCTGCTCAAATCACAATTGAGCGTGGACGTCGATAAGGATTTCACGCCCAAGTACCGCGTGCCAAACGAAAAGAAAGAGCTCGTCGCAGAAATTATGGCGACCTCTGCTCGAACCGAGAAGGTGTTCCTCGCTACTGACCCTGACCGCGAAGGCGAGTCGATCGCCTGGCATGTGATGGATTCAGCACAGATGGAACCTGAAAAGGTCGAACGGGTTGTGTTCCATGAAATCACCAAGGAGGCGGTAGACGCCGCCTTTGCCCATACCCGCGATATCGACATGGACCTGGTGGACGCGCAGCAGGCTCGCCGAATTCTTGACCGCCTGGTGGGGTATGGGGTGAGCCCGATTCTATGGGCAAAGGTGAAGGGGCGCCTTTCTGCCGGCAGGGTGCAGTCAGTGGCTCTCAGGCTGATCGTAGAACGCGAGCGTGAAATAGACGCGTTTGTGCCGGTTGAGTACTGGAAAATTTCGGCTTTGTTTGAAGCTGATGATACAAAAAATCAGTACAAGGCAAGGTTATTCAAGGTTAATGATGCTGATCCTGACCTGCCAGACGAAGAAACGACCATGGCACTTGTGGAGAAGTTGAACAAGGGTGCCTATAAGCTCGACAGCATTAACCGAAGCACCAAGAGCATCCGCCCTGGTGCGCCCTTCATTACGAGTACTTTGCAGCAGGAAGCATCCACCCGCCTCGGATTTCTGACCAGGAAGACCATGGCAGTTGCTCAGCAGCTCTATGAAGGTATTGACCTGGGTGGTGGCGAAGAAACTGGTCTGATTACCTACATGAGAACAGACTCGGTGCATGTCTCCAAGGAGTCTGTGAAAGAAGCGCGCGAGTACATCGCGAAAAAGTATGGAGACAGCTACGTGCCGGAAAAGCCACCGGTATATCGCACACGGGCTGCCTCGGCGCAGGAAGCGCATGAGGCGATCCGACCAACATCCGTCAGGCGTACGCCTGAGAGCGTCAAGGATCACCTGACCGGCGATCAATACAAACTTTACAAATTGATCTGGCAACGGTTTATTGCCAGCCAGATGTCTCCCGCTCTGATTGAGACCATCACTGCTGACATTGCCGGCAAAATGGACAAAGAAACCTGCTTATTCCGAGCGAGCGGCAGCAAAACCGTTTTCCCGGGGTATCGGGCGGTCTATTCTGCCGTCAGAGGCGAAGATGAAAAAGAGGATGAAGATCAGACAGAACTTCCTCTGGAGTCGCTGGTAGTGGGGCAAATGCAGCGTTTGATCGAGCTCAATCCGAGCCAACACTTCACCGAGCCGCCACCGCGTTTCACGGAAGCGTCGCTGATCCAGGTGCTGGAAGAGAACAAAATTGGCAGACCTTCCACTTATTCGGCAATTATCACAACAATCCAGGTGCGTGGCTACGTAACACGAGAATCGAAGCGCCTGGTTCCGACTGAGATCGGATTTCTGGTCAACGACCTGGTGGTGGAGTACTTCCCGTCGATCGTGGATATCGAGTTCACCTCCACCATGGAAGATAAGCTGGATGAAATCGCTCAGGGAGATGTTGCCTGGGTAGAGGTAATCCGGGACTTTTACGCCCCCTTCAAAAACAGCCTGGAGCATGCCAAAGAAAACATGCCCAAAACACAGTTAAAACCGGATCCGATCGGCAGAGCCTGCCCAAAATGCGGCGGAGATTTGGTATTGCGGACGGGGCGATTTGGTAGATTTATCAGCTGCTCGAACTTCCCGGAATGCAAGTACACCGAACCCTGGCTTGAGAAAATTGGCGTAACCTGCCCGGAATGCAAAACGGGCGAGGTTGTCGAGAAGCGCAGTAAGAAGGGCAGGGTGTTCTACGGCTGCTCACGTTACCCGGAATGCAACTATGTTTCCTGGGATAAACCCCTGGCGAGAGCCTGCCCGAAATGCGGCGGCAAACTGAGTACGAAGAACGGCAAACAGGCAAGCTGCAGTGATTGCCACTCACGATTTGAGCTTGAAGAGGGTGTGTTGCAGCAGTAACGTTGATTGGTACAAAACCTGCACCTTAAGGAGTGATAAATACTTTCATTGAGGTGCAGGTATGGAAAATACACTGGATTTTGTAAAAGAGAAACTAAAACAACCGAGGAACCTTGCAATCGCGGCAGCGGTCGCGGGTTTGTTGCTCGGTTTGATCATTGGGTGGGTGATCCTGCCTGTGCAGTGGACCGACGCTTCGGCTGAGCACTTGCGGGCAGACTTGCGCCAGGATTATCTGCGCAACCTGGTCACTACCTATACCCTGAACGGTGATAAAGAGAAGGCACTCCAACTTTACGGGGAATTGGGCGAACAGGCTGAGCCAACTCTCAGCCAGCTGCTGAGTGAGCCAGGCTTTCTTTCCACCGAACAAATCACGCGGTTCACGACCGCCCTGGGGATTGCCATACCCCAGGCAAGCGGTGAGACTGTCAGCACTGCACCCTTGACGCTTGAAGATGGCACAGAAGTAAAGGTGGATACCGGCGAGGAAGTCCCGACGGAGGCAAAATCCAACACCTTATTGTGGTTGGGTTTTGGACTCCTTGCAATCCTCGGAATCGGCGCCTACCTTGCTTATCGCTACTATTTCAAAGAACGTCCGGTGGAAGAGGGCAAGCCTCTAAAGGATGACACATCTGAAAACAAGGTTTTGGCAGCGGGATCCAGGCAGCCAGCTGCGACACCAATGCGTCCGGCAGCAGAACCAGTTCCCGCGGCAGCACCTGTGCAAAGCCAGTCGGCTTTTAAACCGTCATTTTTTGGCAATGGCAAGCAATCGAATGGATCTGCCGTGAAGAAACCAGTTGCCCAGTTTATGTCAACTTACGCGTTTGGCGACGATCGTTACGATGAGTCTTTCACCTTTGATGCTCCTAATGGCGAGTTTTTGGGCGAGTGCGGCGTGAGCATCTCGGATATCATCGGTGTGGGAGAGCCCAAGAAGATCTCCGCGTTTGATATCTGGCTCTTCGACAAGAATGATATCCAGACGGTCACCAAAGTTTTGATGAGCAGGCACAGCTACGAGGATCCGACCACACTGCAGCGATTGGAAATTCGGGGCGAGCCCATTCTGGCAGAGCCTGGCGCGCAATTTGTGCTTGAAACTGCCACTCTGCGCCTGGAAGGGCGGATCGTGGATGTTCTGTATGGGGAGATGCCCTTACCAGAGGATAGTTATTTCCAACGCAGCATAGTGGAGCTGGCGATTTACCGAAAATAAGGTCATAGGTGATAGGGGGTAGGTGGTAGGTAAATAAAACGGGTTCCAGTAAAATTGGAACCCGTTTTGAGTTCGAATGGATGTGGGGTTATTCGATTTTGAGAATTTTGATTTCCAGGACGGATTGGTTAGGGAGGATTACCTCAACGGTCTCACCTTTTTTGTGTCCCAGCAGAGCTGATCCCATGGGTGATTCGTAGGAAATTTTCCGCTCGCGGGGGTTGGCTTCGCTGGCTCCAACGATAATATAAACTTCTTCGGGATCATTTCCTTCCTGGAGGGTGACGGTGTGACCGATCTGAACAGTCGAAGTGCTGATGTCGGCGTCTTCCACCAAAATCGCGCTCGAAAGGGTGGCTTCGATTTGCTGGATCCGTCCTTCCAGGAAGCCCTGGTCTTCCTTTGCCATGTGATAGTCGGCGTTTTCAGAAAGGTCACCCATTTCTATTGCGTGTTTCAAGCGGCGGGCAATTTCTTCACGTCGGGGTCCTTTCAGTTCAGCCAGCTCTTCCTGTAGTTTTGCCTTCCCGGCAGGGGTTAATAATTGAGGTGTTAATGCCATGATCAGTTTTCTACTCCTAAGGTAATGTTTGTGAATCGAACAGGCGCAGATGTTCGTCTATCGCAAAGCGATCGGTCATGCCCGCGATGTAATCGCAGATGGTTCGTTCGAGACCGCGCTGTGGAATGAGGTCCTGGACCGCTTCGGGCAAAGCGGAAGGTGTCTTTTGATACATCGTGAAAATATCTGTGATGATGCGTTCCGACTTGACTGACATTCTCACAACGCGATGGTGGCGATAAAGTTTGTTGAAGAGGAAATCTTTCAGCTCGCGGTTGCGGCGGTACATATCCTCGCTGAAGCCAGCCACGTTGAAAGGCAGTTTTTGAAGGTCGAGCGATGATGTTACGTTGCTTTTTCGCAGGTAGCGATCGATGGACTGGATCAGATCAGTCATTTCGAAGTTGATCAAGCGGCGAATGATTTGATGCCGAGAAAGTTCATCTAGAGTGTCGCTGCGTCGTCGCCCAATGCTTTCGTTAACGATCTCCCAAAGGGCGATCCCATCCAACTGGGCAGGCGTGATCATTCCTGATCGCAATCCATCATCCAGGTCGTGCGAGGTGTAAGCCAATTCATCCGCCACATTGGCGATTTGGGCTTCAAGACTGCCTCGCAACTCAGGGTCATAATCCTGGGCGTCTGAGATGTCGTAATCGGTTTCGTGCTTAACCATGCCTTCAAGCACTTCCCAACTCAGGTTGAGACCAGGGAAATCGGGGTAACGGTTTTCAAGCTGAGTCACAACGCGCAGGGAGTGCTGGTTGTGATTGAAACCGCCATGCTCCTTCATCAGGCGCGCCAGGGCAGTTTCGCCAGAATGACCGAATGGGGGGTGACCAATATCGTGGGCAAGGCAAATTGTTTCAACCAGGTCTTCATTTGCGCCAAGGGTGCGGGCAACCGAACGACCGATCTGGGCGACTTCGATGGAGTGGGTCAGGCGGGTGCGGTAATAATCGCCCTCATGATTGATAAAAACCTGGGTTTTGTACTCAAGCCGGCGAAAAGCCGTGGTGTGGATGACACGTTCGCGGTCACGCTGGAAACGCGTGCGATAATCCGCCTCCTCCTCAGGATACTTTCGACCCTTGGAGTTCTTGCTCCGAATGCCATAAGGGGCGAGGGTTTGGTCTTCGATTTCTTCAAGTTGCTGTCTGCTATAAATCATGCAATGCCTCTTCGGGTATTATACGTGTTATCCATCAGGGGTCGGGATAAAATGTTGATGGTTGTACCAATTGCAGCGCCATCGAGAGCCATGCGCAAAGCACCAGGCGAAACAGCTGAAAAAATCTGAATGGAGAGGGTGGAGATTTCACGGCAGAGGGCCTGCATTGACTGGACTTTCGTGAGCATCCCGCCCGTCACATCCTGGCTGGCAGAACCTTGCAGGAATTCCGAAGCATCCGAACGCGCGCAAATATGAGACAGAAGACGTTGATTGGACGGATAGTCTGCGTATACGCCCTCAATTCTGCCCGCGAGCAGGATGCGACTCGGACTCAATGAATGTGCAAGGTAGATAAAGAGATCTTCAGTTGAGAGGATCGTACCGCGGAGCGTGAGGTCAGAAACGACATCCCCATAGACGAGGGGTATGAAGCCCATATGGAAACTCTTGATCAGCGGCTGTAAATTCCAGCCCTTAATCTCGCGGTTATCAGCCGTGATGCAGGCCGACGGTGGAAAGGTGATCAGAGGCAAGCTCAGTGACTGTGCTTGTTCAACGATTATCTGATTGAGCTTGCGGGCACTATACCAAACCTGTTGAAAACCTAGCGCGTCCTCGTGACTATGAATTCCCTGGCGGGTGCCATATTGAGCTGCAGCAACGTGACCGAAGGAACCTGAGCCATGCCCGAGCAGCAGCCAATCGGAAGGATTGGCGGAGCGCCATTCAGCAATCTGGATCAAGAGCGAGTCGATCTGATCGATAAGGGCGGTTTCAGGCTGATCTTTGTCGGTGATCAACGAGCCGCCCAGTTTTAGGAAAGTTACACTCGGGAAACGCATGCTGCTTTACTCGACAGGGTTGAGATGGGTCGTGAAGACGTGGGGTGAGCCGGCTGAAATGAGCGCCTGCGTAACCGCCGCTTCGGTTTCGGGTGTAACGAGCGCAAGCATATGCCCGCCCATGCCGCCTCCGGTGAGTTTAGCGCCAAGCGCGCCAGCTTCACAGGCTGCATGGATCAGCGCCTCCAGTTCGGGGCAGGAAAGCCTGAGAGCAGCGAGATGCTGCTGGTTGGCGTTGATCACATTGCCGAGTGACTCGCGGTCACCCGACTGTAAGGCATTTTTTCCTTGTTGCACCAAAGCTGCAATCGCATCCAGGTGAGGCTGCGTCGAATCAGGGTCGATCACCAGGTCCTGAGCCAGTTGAGCAGTCGATTCCCGTGTGGATTTCCGGATGCCGGAATCCGCAACTACAAAGGTTAATTTTTGGATCGGCTGGATAAATTCCACCTCAGAGCCACGCTGAAAGTAGATGGGTTTTTCGTAGGTGATCACGGTATTGTCTATGCCTGAAGGACGACCATGCACAGCCTGTTCAGACTGGTAAGCTAAAGCATTTAGCTGCTGCGGATCCAAAGGGTGACCCAGGAAGGCAGACATGGCACGCAGCAGAGAGATCGCGTACGCAGCGCTGGAGCCCAGCCCCGCCGCAATTGGCAGCTCTGAGGTGAGGGTGACGCGGCAAGTGGGCCGCTGGTGGAGACCAATGGACATGAAGAGAATCTCCAGGGTGTGGACAAGAAAATGGTCTTTGCCCAGGTCGTTGAGATCATTATTGATACCGAGCGAGGAGGCTTTGATGTGGATCCTGCCCTGGGACTGACCGATCGCCGGCTCAATGGTTGTGCGCACTTTCAGGCTTGTGAGTGGGATGGCGATGGCGGGGCTGTCATAGACGACAGCATGTTCGCCGAGAAGAATCAATTTCCCACAAGCGGTTGCAGTTATTGCAGGCATGGTTTACCTCAATATCGAAGATATAGGATCAGCATGACTGCCAATCCCCAAAGAAGAATGGCAGCTTGTAGCGGCCGGTCTTTTAGCAACACTTCTTCTGGCGTGGACGCGGTGTTGAAATTCTGGATCAGGTACATGTAGCGGAAAATACCAAAAAACACGAAGGGTATGGTGAGCATCATCGTGTAGGAAATACCCTGTGGATGTGCGGAAAATGTGTAGAGCATATACGTGATCAGGATCGAGGCGAGCATGACGACCAAATACTGATTTAGGAGGGGGATCGAGTAGCCGTTAAGCACCTTACGAAATTCACCCGCGCTTCCTTCCAATAACCTGAGTTCCGCGAAACGCTTGCCAAAACCAAGGAACAGCGCCAGAAGAGCGGTCAGGATGAAGAGCCAGGGAGAAAAGAAGGTGACATCGATCACGTTGATTCCAGCAAGTACACGCAGTAAGAAACCAGCCGCAATCACCATGACATCGACAATCATGATGTGCTTTAGCCATTTGGAGTAAGCGAGCATCAGAAGCGTGTAGGCAATACAGATCAGACCAAACTTCCATGAGAGAACGAAAGCCGCACTGAAGCTCACGAGTGCCAGGAGAATGACCAAGAGAACAGCTGCTTTAAGGGGGAGTCGTCCGGAAGCAAGCGGGCGATGGCATTTCTGGGGGTGTTGTCGATCGGCTTTGAGGTCGATGATATCGTTAATGGTGTAGGTGAGCCCGGAAACCATACAGGCAATAATAAAGGCTGCCAAAACGCGTAAAGCGGGCACGGTCACAAAGAGCTGGCGATCAAAGACAAGTCCAGCGAAAATGACAAGATTCTTCGTCCATTGACGAGGACGAAGGGTTTCAATTAGATTTTTCAACATATGTTTTATCTTACCATATCGGGGGGGGGTAGCTGATAGCTGATAGGTGGTAGGTGGTAGGTGTAGTTAACGAAGGTTGGCAAAAACTTTGGGTGGCAAATAAATATGGAACTAAAAGATCTAACACAACCAGTGACAGTGGGGGTGTGCTTTTAGCATCCTTTGCAAAATTTCCAGGTTTTTGGACAGATTAAGATACATATACTTTATTCTAATTCTTATCCACATGAATCCAAATAATAAAGATGTTTAATGCTTACACTTAAAAGGCAAATTTTGAGGACGATGGATCAGACTCCTGAAGGGTCATGACCGCATTTCTTCAATAATATACCTTCTGCTGGCTCTCGAATTCATTAAAAATAGAGTACAAAATATTAGTAAAGAAAATTCAGCTCGCAACTGCGAGCTGCAACCATTTGTCCCGGAATAACTGATATAACAAAACACACAATAATCCCAGATAAACCAAAGCCATAATTTTGTAGTCGATTATGGGTCCAAATCCATACAGAGCAGGAAGGTAAGAATTCGCATTAATCAGCCAGATTAGCACGGGCACATAAAAGCGTTGAGGGAAAATAAACAGAAATATCACAGCAAGCAAGTCAACGCTGAACATGTACCTTTCATGCATGGCAGGTAGAAAATATGTACAAAGCATGACGGTGATAATTGTCACGATGATGTAATCAGAATTCTTCAAAGTGACTTTGTCTGAAAACAAGTTGATGTAGAACACCAACAGGAATCCAAAGAGAATAATCATACCAGTCTGAGAGAAATAACCGTAATTATCTGGAAGCAGGCTGTAGAAATTCGAGTAATTCATAACTAAGGCGGTGTACTCGCCCACCTGGGTGGTGTAGGCATGAATTATTTCGGAAAGCGGCTTGCCTAGCATCCAGGCGGGAAGATAGACAACAAAGTTTACCAGTGGTATCAAAACAAAATTGAGAGCCGAGAATTTTTTTTCTTTGAAAAAGAGTAAGAACAGCACAGGCAAGACAAATAAGGCTTGTAGTTTAAAAGCAAGAGCTACACCATAACTCACAAATCCCAAGCTGACCTTTCTATTTATAAAAAGATAGATGGAAATTATGATAAAGCAAGTGTAAATGATGTCACATTGTCCCCAAGTCGCGCTGTTGAGAATGACAGGTGGAGCAAACAAGGCCACTCCATATGCCATGTAGGGCAAAAGATTGGTTTTTCCCAGCTTGAATAATCGCCTAACGATCAGCATGATAAAGATTGCTGTGGTGAAATCAAAGAAAAAAGACACCATTTTGATTTTAACAAGAAGTGAAAGGGGGAGATAATTGATCAATGCCAGGATGTAAAGGTAAGCAACATTGTAATCGCTACCTAGAGTAGGAATTCCGGCAAAACCTCCATTTACTACCAGGTATTCACTCCATGCTTCAAATGAAAGGACATAGTCTCCTGACACGAAATATATTTGGTCCTTTCGTATGAGCAAGGCAAAGATCGTTGTGATCCCAAACAGAAAGATGTGTTTATAGTTTTGCAAGAAATCTATTACAGCGCGTTCAAATTTACTTATTTCGATTGTTCGCTTCTTCTTCAACAAATAATCCTCCAATAAGTAAAGCTCGATTTAAGGTATTTTATCAAAAACCAAGCCAGTAGAGTCTCTGTACACAAGAATGTATCCTTCAATGTTACCTGCATTAGCATCGCGATAGAATGACTGGCTCTGTTCAAATTCATCAACATCCAAACCAATAAGTCCTTCTTGCAGGTAATCAAGGATTCGCTGCTGTTGCAAGATCAGGTAGTCAAAATTTCCTTCGTGAATGTAATCATAAGTCATCAAATCAAATGAAGTATGTTTCTGCCAGCTATTATCGTCTGGCAGGTAGAGACGGTAGTCGCAGTAAACCGTAACCGGTTGGTCTACAACAGGACCTAAGACCTGGCGAACTTTTTCATAAAACTCGATAGAAGGGTTGTTTTTCTCTCTCGACAGATGTGTCTTGATGGTGTTTATATCCTGGCTTATAAACAAGGCACTTTGCACGGCAAAAATCACCAGGAAGACAACCCAAACCATTCTGGCTGCTGTTTTCATGTTGAACCAGCTCTTGTGATCAGGAAAAGCAGCTACCCAGGAAGAGAACAAAGGCAGGGCAACTGGCAGCCAATATTGGTACTTGAAATGGCTAAAGAAAAAGATATAGATAGTCAAAGGAAAAAACCAACTCAAAATGAGTGCACTCAAAAATCGACGCTGTCTATTGAAAAGACCCATTACTGTTAAGGCAAGTATGGTGATCAAGAATACCGCCTCACCATAATAATGGCGCAAGGTTGGGAAGGAACTGATTAAACCTTTCTCATAAACAACGCCGTAGCCGTTCGTAAGTAAATCAGCTTGTCTTCTGGCAACATTCAGGTACTCTGTTCTTGCCCAAGAGGATAAAAGGAACGGGTTCGCCAAAATGAAGAAAAGACACAAGATAAGTATGTATGCTAATGAAGAAAGTAAAGCTTTTTTCCACGTGACTTTTTTTTCGACCAAGGACCAGATGATTGTCACACCTACAGCAAGGAAAAAAAAGGCTCCTACCACTTTTGTGGCTATCATAATGCCACAAACTGCTGCAGAGAGAAAAAATAGCTTTCCAAGGGAACCTTTGTCTAAAACCAATAGTAATAGAATTAGAGACGAAAGAAACACAATCAACCCATCTGGGTGAAGCCACAGCCCATTTTGTAGCGTTGCGGGAATGCTAAGCAGAAAAAGGTATAAAACAATTGAACGAGCTGACTTGAAACCATCCTGAAGGTAAACAAGAAATAATAATCCGATCAGCATAGGCAAAACAGAAACTATTTGGCGTAATGCAAGCATTATCGATTGAGTATTCTGTAATTGACCAGCCCATTCGAATGGCAAAGCGACCAGTCCTGATAATCCAAAGAAAGGAAACCCGTAAAAATAATATCCATAGAAGACAAACCCACGCAAAAAGCTTTCCAGGTTTGCTTTAGGCGTGACCATGTCTTGAATTACGGGAAGAACTGCGGATTCGTCAGGTTCAAATATTCGAACCATCGCGAGGTTTGCAGAAGCAGTATTGTTAAGGAGGCCAAATAAACCCAAGGAAAAGACGCTTATTATGACCAGAAAAAACAGATAAACCCTCTTTTTTTTTGTCTCCACAAGAGTATTATAACAAGAACGATGCCCCAACTGGAAGTGATTTCTTAAATATTTTATCGAAATTGTATTTGATCTATAATGGAATCAACAAGGTATAATCAGCCCGTGATTGAGAAGTTATGCTAGGTCATTATTTCCATTGAGTTGGTTTTACTTGCGACTGGTAAACTTCCAAAGGGTGTCATTTTTTCCGCAACCTCAAAGTTAGCCGTCGTAGGGATTTGTAGGAGACATAGTGAAGTTTGCCTGGATTACTGAGAAAGCATGTGGGGAAGAACCTGCTCCAAGTGAGAAAAAAGAGGGATTAATTGTCAAAATATTGGGTTTAGCAGAAAGTTTGTGGCAAATTCGCCTTCTAAGGTTTCTGGTTATTGGCGCGCTAAACACGCTTTTCAGTTATGTGATCTACGCTGGTCTGATTTTGCTTGGATTCCACTACTTTCCTGCCTCCTTGACTTCGACCATTCTTGGTGTAATTTTTAATTTCTTTACTACCGGCAGAATTGTTTTTCACAATGTAAATAATAAACGCTTCATCTTGTTTGTCTTGGTCTATGGTTTCACTTACGTTGTCAATTTTTTGCTCCTGCGCTGGCTTATCGATGGGCAAGGATTGGAAAAACTATTTGCTGGAGCACTCGTGACCTTGCCAGTCGCTTTACTCTCGTACTTTTTAAATGCTAAACTTACATTTATTCATAACAATTCAACTTCATAGACTGGTTCTCAAGGATAGTATATGGTGCCCTCAAAACAACTCAGGAAAGTTTCAAGTGTCAGTGCCGTTTTTCCTGCTTACAACGACGCCGGTACCATCCCGAGCATGGTGCTTACCGCAATATTGGCACTAAGACAGGTGACAGATGATTATGAAGTCATCGTAACCAACGATGGCAGCAAAGACAGTACCAAAGCCGTTCTTGATGAACTCGCCTCACGTTATCCAGAATTAACTGTAATTCATCACCCACAAAATCTTGGCTATGGCTCCGCGCTGAGATCTGGATTCTTCAAAGCAAAGAAGGACTGGGTTTTCTATACTGATGGTGATGCCCAATACAATCCAATGGAATTGATCAATCTTGCCAGGGCACTTACGAATGATGTTGACGTGGTCAATGGTTACAAAATCTCACGCCACGATCCCTGGATCAGGGCGGTGATCGGGCGCATCTATCATCACATCGTTAAGATAGCCTTTGGGTTCAAATTGCGCGATGTGGATTGTGATTTTCGACTGATTCGGCGGGAGATTTTTGATCAAATCCCTTTAGAAAGCCACACAGGAACGATCTGCCTCGAGATGGTAAAGAAATTCCAGGATGCTGGTTACCATTTTGCCGAGGTGCCAGTGAACCATTACTATCGGTCCTATGGACGTTCTCAGTTTTTTCGCTGGAAACACCTATGGCAGACTTTCATACACCTTTCCAGGCTTTGGTGGAAATTGGTTGTAAAAAAAGATCATCTCACAAAAGAACCGGAACCAAACTTTCCGGCCCAGACTGAATCCAGTCAGACTATTCAGAGAAAGTAACTAACATAAATGGACTTTGACATTTTTTTAGGAAAAAAAGTGCTGATCACTGGCGGACTAGGATTTATCGGTTCTAATCTTGCCATCAAACTTGTCGAACTAGGAGCTGATGTGACCCTGGTTGACAGTCTTATTCCAACCTACGGCGGCAATCTTTGGAATGTTGAGCCGATCAAAGACAAGGTTCGTATCAATATTTCTGATGTTCGTGATCCTTATGCCATGAAGTACCTCATTTCAGGGCAGCATTTTCTCTTCAATCTGGCAGGCCAAACTAGCCATGTTGACTCTATGGAGAACCCGGAAACCGATCTCGCCATCAACACTCAGGCTCAATTGCAGATATTAGAGGCTTGCCGGCATCACAATCCCGAGGTTAAAATGGTTTTTGCCAGTACGAGACAAGTCTACGGCAAACCCATGCAAATTCCAGTAAAAGAAAATCACCCTCTTGTTCCTGTCGACCTGAATGGCGTTCATAAACTTGCTGGGGAACATTATCACCGCCTCTATAACAATATATACGGTATCCGTGCAGTCATTTTGAGACTGACAAACACGTATGGTCCGCGTATGCGGGTTGTGGATGCAAGGCAGACATTTTTGGGAATATGGATTCGTCGTATGCTGGAAGGTCAGCCTATCTTGATTTTTGGCGATGGTTCTCAAGTACGGGATTACAACTATATAGACGATGTAGTACACGCGATGCTTATGGCAGCCAAAACGGATATGTGTTGCGGGGATGTTCTAAATCTTGGCTCTAGGGAAGTTTTTTCGCTCACCGATACTGCAAACGTTTTTCTCAAACTTATCCCTGAGGGTGAGTTCAAATATGTTCCTTTCCCTAATGATCGCTTACGAATAGATATCGGCGATTACCAAGGAGATTTTAGCAAGATTTCCCGAGTATTAGGATGGTCTCCTGCTATGTGTTTTGAGGATGGTTTGCGCAAAACTCTTGAATACTATCAGGAGCACCGAGCTAGGTACTGGTAGGCACACGATGACTGAACACCAAGTTTTTCTTACAAATCCAAAAGCTGCATTTGAAGAGCATAGTGAAGAAATCCACGCAGCAATTGATCGCGTTCTGCAAAGCGGAAAATATATCCTTGGTAAAGAAGTTAATGCATTCGAAACCACCTTTGCCAGCTTAATTGGACTGAACAATTGCGTATCAGTAAACAGCGGCACTGATGCCATAATTATTGCACTCAAAGCACTCGACATCGGCGTTGGTGATGAAGTCATCACTGTTTCTCATACGGCAGTAGCAACAGTAGCCGCAATCGAGATTTGTGGTGCAACACCGGTTGTTATTGACGTGGATCCTTTTAGTTATTGTATTAATCCCAAGTTGCTCAATACTCTTGTAAGTGAAAAAACGAAGGCGATCATTCCGGTTCATCTATATGGCCATCCAGCCGACATGCCTGCGATCATAGCGTTTGCAAGAGAACACGGCTTGTTTGTTATTGAAGATTGTGCCCAGGCACATGGAACCAGCTTAAATGGTCAAAATGTTGGTAGCTTTGGGGATATAGCCTGTTTCAGTTTTTATCCAACTAAAAACCTTGGAGCGATGGGAGACGGGGGCGCGATCCTCACCAATGAATCTACCCTGGCAGAAAAGGCTTTCCTCTTGCGTCAATATGGCTGGCGAAAACGATACATCAGCGAAATTCAAGGGCTCAACACCCGACTCGATGAAATTCAAGCGGCGATCCTAAACGTCAAACTTCATTATCTACTCGATGATAATAAAAGACGAATAAACATTGCTCATCTTTACAATCAAAACCTGCAAGGGACCGACTACTTACTACCGATGACAGCGAAAAACGCTGTCCACACCTGGCATCAATACGTAATTCAGGTTGAAAATCGCGACGAACTAGCCGAATTTTTACAACAGAATGGCGTTAGCATTGGCATTCACTACCCTCAGGCTGTCCATCAACAACCTGCTTACCGGAATCGTCTCTTAGGGGCGGATCGGCTTCCAATCACTGAAGCGTTGGTCCCTCGAATATTAAGTCTACCTATGTACCCTCAGCTTCCTTTAGAGCATGTAAATAGAGTTTGTGAACTGCTGCACCTTTGGCAAAAATAAATCAAGGATTGTTCAACAGAAGGTTCTGAAAAGAATATTTGCTTAATCAGTGGATAGGGCCAAAACGGCGTTCTTGATCGGGCTGTCCAGGGCAGCTAAAAGGTATAATAAGTTATACTGAGAGGCTTATGGAAAGAATTCGAAATTTTTGCATCATTGCGCACGTGGATCACGGAAAATCGACCCTGGCGGACAGGATGCTGCAGATGACCCACACGATCGCGGACCGGGACATGACGACCCAGGTCCTGGACACGATGGACCTGGAACGCGAAAAGGGCGTAACGATCAAGGCGTCAGCAGTTCGGATGGTCTACGATGGCAAAGATGGACTGGATTATGAGTTCAACCTGATCGACACTCCAGGGCATGTGGACTTTAACTACGAAGTCAGCCGCGCGCTATACGCCTGTGAGGGAGCGGTTTTGGTGGTGGACGCGACCCAGGGGATCGAAGCACAGACTCTGGCGAATCTGTACCTGGCGCTGGATGCGAACCTGGTGATCATTCCTGTCATTAATAAGGTCGATCTGCAATCCGCAGATGTTGAGGGAGTCAAGCGTGACCTGAAGATCTTGCTCGGGGTTGAAGATGAGGAGATTATTCCGATCAGCGCAAAAACCGGGCAGGGCGTCGAAGCAGTTTTGGAAGCTATCCAAGCAAAAATTCCCGCTCCGACCCGATCAGCAGACAAACCCCTCAGAGCCTTGATTTTTGATTCTCATTACGATTCCTACAAGGGCGTGATCGCTTACGTCAGGGTGTTTGACGGCAGTCTTACGGCAAACGATAAAATTGCGATGATGGCAACAGGGACGAAAATTGTGCCGGTGGAAATTGGCATCTTCTCACCGAGTTTGTTGCCGATCGCTGAGTTGAGCGCGGGCGACGTGGGGTATATCGCGACTGGACTGAAAACTGTATCGGAGTGCCGGGTTGGCGACACGATTACCAATGCTGCCAAACCAGCCGACGCGCCCTTACCAGGCTACAGAAAAGCGAAGCCAATGGTCTTCGCTGGGGTGTATCCGGTGGAGGGAGAAGACTATGCCAATCTCAAAGAAGCGTTGGAGAAGCTTCAGCTCAATGACGCTTCCCTTACCTATGAACCCGAATCCTCTGAAGCGCTGAACTTTGGCTTCAGGTGCGGTTTCCTTGGGCTTTTCCATATGGAAATCATCCAGGAACGGATCGAACGTGAGTATGACCTGGATGTAGTGTTCACGGCGCCATCAGTGGAATACCAGGTCGAATTGACTGACGGAAGCACCATAAATATCGATTCACCGGCAGATCTGCCTGATGAAGGACGAATAAAGGAAATTTACGAGCCCTGGATGGCTCTGGAAATCTTCAGCCCGACCGAATATTACGGCGTCATCATGGAGATGGTGCGAAAGCGGCGCGGGATCTATGTGGACCAGGAGTATCCGGCAGCGAATCGCGTGCAGCTCAACTTCGAAATCCCATTGTCAGAGATCATAGTAGATTTCTTTGACCTGCTTAAATCGAACACCCGCGGTTATGCCTCCATGGATAATCAATTCCTTGAATATCGGGCAGGCGACCTGGTGAAACTGCAGATTTTGCTCAACGAAGAACCGGTGGATGCCCTGACAGCCATTGTGCACAGCCAGGACGCGTACCACAAAGGACAGGCACTGGTGAGCAAGCTTAAAGAAATTATCCCGCAGCAGCTATTTACCATTCCAATCCAGGCTTATGCTGAGGGACGGGTGATTTCCCGCGCGAACGTAAAGGCGTTGCGAAAAGACGTGCTGGCAAAGTGTTACGGCGGGGATATCACACGCAAGAAAAAGCTGCTCGAGAAGCAAAAACGGGGAAAAAAGCGGATGAAAATGGTTGGGAGTGTCGAGATCCCCCAGGAAGCATTCATGGCGATTTTACGGCTGGAGAATTGATGACCGAGGCAAGTAAAGGCTTTCGCGCCGGCGATATTGTGCGGGTGGCGGTGGCGCTGCTTGTCAGCGGTATAGCCATCTGGCTGCTGGTAAGGCAGATAGACCTGGAGGCTTTCACGGCTGCGCTCAGGTCTCTGACACCGCTGGCAATCGTACTAATCGTTGCTTGTTTCACGGTTGGTTTGTTTGTCAGGGGCCTGGTTTGCTGGATGATCCTTGGCAAGGAATTCACTTTTTCAGCGGCATTCTGGGCGATGAATGTGGGATACCTGTTGAACAGCATCCTGCCCTTGCGCATGGGGGAGGTGGGCAGGGCAGTGCTGTTGGTGAGGCATGGCAAAGGCAGGCACAATTATCCGGAGGTGTTCGCGGCGATAGTTACCGAGCGCATGATGGACCTGATGATTGGTTCTCTTTTCTTTTTGGCAACATTGCCACTTATGGTCGGAGAAAGCAACCTTAAGCGCGTAGTTATCATAACCGCAGTCGGTTTGCTGGTGGGTAGCATGATCATTTTTCTCAGTGCCAGGCGCAGAGAAAGCCTGTTGCAATGGCTGGAAAGCCGCTTTGGATCCAGAAAATTGGTTAAAGATAAACTACTGCCAGCACTAAGTAAACTGTTGACAGGTTTTCAAATTTTCCTAAAACCACAACTTTTTTTCACAGCTTTCATCCTGCTGGCAATCAGTTGGGCTATGACGATGGTGGAATTTACCATCTTGCAGAATGCCATTTTGGATCATTCGAAGTGGTGGTGGCCGGCCTTGATCACGCCGGCAAGCGCCTTCGTGAACGCGCTGCCTTCAGCGCCAGCAGGACTGGGCGTGTTTGAGGCTGGGGCGGTTGCAGCCTATTCACTGGTGGGGGTGACGAAGGCAGATGCCCTGGCGATGGCGCTGGTGGTCCACGCGGTGCAGGTCATCATCCCGGTTTTTATCGGAATGTTTGGGATTTATGTCATGGGTGAGAACCTGGGATCCCTGGTCAGAAGCGCGAGAAAACAGGCAGGGGGCAGCGATCCCGAATGAAAGTTTTGCTGACAACCACTTACTTTCATCCATATAGCTCAGGTTTGTCGGTGTACGCTCTGCGTGTCGCGCGGGGTTTGGTTGGGCTTGGGCATGAAGTGTGTGTGCTGACTTCCCGCTATAACAAACAATTGGCTGCTGACGAAAACCTGGACGGCGTACACATCGTCCGTGTAAATGTGGGCATGAAGCTCTCAAAAGGTGTGCTGATGCCGGGTCTGGGAGCCCAGGCGGAGAAGTGGATTGAATGGGCGGACGTGGTGAACGTACACATGCCCCAGTTCGAGTCCTTTGTGTTTACACGCCTGGCAAAACAATTGAAGAAGCCCCTGGTGGTCACGTATCACTGCGACCTGGTGATGAGCGGCGGATGGTTCGATCGGCTGGCAGGTTGGGGAACTAGCTTGCTGGGCAAAGTGGCACTCAAGCAGGCGGAAGTGATCGTACAGAACACGCTCGATTACGCAAGGCATTCGAAGGTGCTGCATCCTTACCTCGAGAAGGTAGTGGAAGTTCCAACTCCGGTAGTATTTCTACAAACAAACCCAACTGAAAAAGAAACTTTTCGAGAGCGATTTGGCTTGGATCAGAACGATAAGGTACTGGGGCTGGCTGGCAGGGTCGCCAGCGAAAAAGGATACGAGTACCTGGCTAAGGCATTACCTTTGGTTTGGGAAAAGTACCCCACGGCAAGAGTGGTGCATGCCGGTAGTTGGAAAGGCGTGATCGGTGAGGAGGATTACCTTCAAAAGATAGAGGCAATGATCCGACCCTTCGGCGAAAGATGGAAGTCCCTGGGATTTCTGACAGACGAAGACTTCATGCGATTTTTTGCCGCGTGTGATTTGTTGGTTTTTTCAAGCCTGAATGCGACAGAGTCTTTTGGAATTGTGCAAATCGAAGCAATGAGCCAGGGTACTCCTGTCGTGGCGTCCGATCTGCCTGGTGTGAGGCAGCCTGTGATGCAGACCGGTCTGGGGCGGGTTGTGCCTCTGAGAGACCCATCCGCCCTGGCTGAAGAGATCATCTCCGTTCTGGACGAAAATGACCAGGCGCGCGCAGTCCCGGGGTCTTATTTGGAGAAGTTCAAACAGGAAAAGGTGGCAGAACGCTACCAGGAAATTTTTGCGTCTTTGGTTTAGCTGATGAGTGAATTGCGTAAAGAACAATTGGATGATATTTGCAAGCGGCAGCTTTTCCATCTGCCATATTTTCGCGGGATGTTGCGGGCGGTGGAGCAACGCCAGTATCCCCAGGAGTTATTAGTGGAGCCAATCCTGGATGTCGGCGCAGGCGATGGACATTTCGCCTGGGCGATGCTGGAGGGGAAAGTTGTCGATGGGATTGACCCTTGGCTGGCACCTCTCAAGGAAGCACAAACCTGGAATGTCTATCGTTCCCTTGCGCAGGCAAATGGGAAGGAACTGCCATTTGAGAGTGGTTGGTTCCCGACCGCGATCAGCAATTCCGTATTGGAACATATTCCCGGCGTGCAGGAGGTTCTGAACGAGGTTGGACGATGTTTGCAACCGGGCGGGCATTTCATCTTTGCGGTTCCAAATGAGCGTTTTCGCACGGAATTGTGGGGCATGGAAGTGCTGCGCAGGGTTGGCTTGGGCTTCCTCACAAAGCGGTATTCGCGGTTTTTTAACTGGGTGTCGCGGCATGTGAACCTGGATAGACCGGAAGTGTGGTTGGAACGGCTGCGAATTGCAGGGTTTGATGACGTCAAGCATTGGAATTACTTCCCCAGGAAAGCGCTGCATCAACTGGAACGCGGACATGCAGCCAACCTGCCAAACCTGCTTTGGAAAAAACTATTTGGCAAGTGGGTCCTGATAAAACACAAAAAGAATCCTTTTATCCACTTCGACCGAATCAAGCTACTGGTGGAGTCCCCCTTGGATGAAAACGGCTGTTGTACCTTTTTTGTCGCGACCAGGGATCACTCAGCCTAATCTACAGGTTTACAGCAACTGTGATGGGATTGGAATAGAATATCAGCATGGATCCAATTGAAAGACTGCCAGAAGATGATGACCTCACCGTACTGGAATTTGTGCGGAGTTGGTTCCATGATCAGTTAAAAATCACACAAAAACCAGTTGAGGCAAGCAATGAGATCAACCGCCTGGCAACCCCAGCGCGGGTGAAACCTCTCCTATGGATCGGATTATTCCTTTTGGCTGTCGGGCATTTGTTTTTGAGTCTGAAAAGCCAAGCTTTGCCCATAGTTGGATTGCTGGCGATTGGGACCGGGATGGCGATTCTTTGGTTTGGAATTCCAAGCGAAGCAGCGAAAGTTGAAAACCGAATCGAAGAAGAAACCCACGGCATCGCCTTCCAAATCAAACCAATTTGGATACTGGCCACCCTGGTAATGTCGGTGGTGTGCTTTTTGTTGTTTACCGAAAATCGTTTTGGTTGGCTTCAAACCTTGAGCTGGCTGACAGCGATCGCCTGCGGCTTGATGGCGTTTTGGCCTGAAAGCGACTCCCTCCAAGGCGATGGAAAAATGAACTGGAAATTTTGGCAGGGCTGGCGGACGGACCGGGTGTTTTTTGTCCTGGCTCTGGCTGTGGCACTGGTTGGGTTGGTTTTTCGTTTGCAGGATCTGCCTGGTGTGCCCCCTGAGGTTATCAGCGCGCAAGTCGAGTCGTACTATTCTGTCAGCGAAATCCCCCAGGGTGGCAATTACGTTTTGTTCTCGCGCAACACGGTGGCAGAGCCGCTCAATTATTATTGGGCTAACATCGTGAACTTGTTTACTGGTAAAAGCCTCAGTGTGGCAAGCCTCCGCCTGGCAAATGCCCTGGCAGGGCTGATAGGCATGGATTTTGTTTATGGGCTTGGAAAGACGATGGCAGACCGTTGGCTGGGTTTGGTGGCTGCTGGACTGGCAGGCGGGAGTTACTGGCTGGTCTTGCAAGAGAGAGCGGCGATTGGCGGAGGGTTGGTGTTTCCGTTGATGGCAGCCGCGCTTTATGGCTTGATCAAGGGTCTGGAAGAGCGGGATGGACGGTTTTTTCTGCTTTCCGCGGTGGCGGTAGGCTTGGGTTTGATGAGCAACAAAATCTTCCTGGTCTACCCTTTGGCGTCGCTTATGGTAATTTTGTGCTGGAGAGCATCAAGGAAAGTGGTGAAACCCAGTTCGATGTTCGGTTTGCTTGGGATTGGCTCGCTGCTTTCTCTGATCGCGGCGCTGCCCCTGCTGAGAGCGATCAGCCTGGAGCCGATTTATTATTTTGCGCCGATATTGGCACGCGTCAGCGAGTATGAAGTGACCTTTTCGGGAAATCCTGTGGTGATTTTTTTGGGGAACTTTGTGAAAGCGCTTGGGCTTGTGAATTGGACCAACCAGGGAAGCTGGGTGGACAGCATCGCAAACCGGGGCGCCGTGGATGGGCTGACAGGCATCTTTTTCCTCGTGGGTATTGTCAGCCTGATCAGGCGGTATCAAACAAGCAGAGATTGGAAGCTTTTGGCACTGCTGCTGCTTTATCCTGTTCTGTTACTTCCCAGTGCGTTGGTTTTGGCTTTCCCCACTGAGAATCCCTCCATGACGCGGGCTGTTGGGGCGGCAATCCCCGTGTTGTTGGTAGCTGCATACGGAATTGTTGATTTGTTCCGGTTAATCACTGGAATGTTACAAAAAAAGTCTATTATCCCGGCTTTTGTGCTTGGTGTCGTGATGTTGGGACCTATCCTGTTGAGCAATCATAATCTCGTCTTCAAACAATATTCCAGCCAGTACAAAAGATCAGCCTGGAACGCGAGCGAGATGGCTGAAGTCATCAATCGGTTCTATTCCTCAGGCAAGGAGGGGCTTAGCTACCTGATCAGTTTTCCTTATTGGGTGGATTCCCGGGCTGTCGCCATAAGCATGGGACGACCCGAGCAGAATCTGAGTTTGCCTGCAACTGAAATTGCCAACACGCTGAATGTCACCCTCCCAAAATTGTTCATTCTCAACCCAATGGACAAAGACAGCATCGCCGAGCTGCAGGCGGTCTATCCGGAAGGCGTGATCAGCACCTATCAAAGTACTAATCCGGACAAGAACTTTATCCTTTTCATTGTAGGTCAGTGATTGAATGAATGTAGATACTGAACAGAAGGTTCAAGAAACTAAAATAATTGACTGGATGTCCATCCTCGTGGTCGTATGTTTGGTGACGATACTCCTGGCTGGATGGGCATTCCGAAGCATGAACAATAATTGGGACGAATCAAGGCATTTGCATCCCGATGAACGCTACCTGTCAATGGTCATTAATGCCATTGAACCCGTTTGGACAGCCCGGGAGTACTTCGATACTGCTTCTTCGCCGCTCAACCCAGGGAACAAGGACTTTGGTTTCTTTGTGTACGGCACTCTGCCGGTTTTCATGGTCCGTTACGCCGGGGAATGGACTGGGCAGGTGGGTTATGACCTGAACACGCTGCTTGGACGGACGATGTCAGCGGTGATGGATACGCTCACCATCCTGCTCACATTCTTCATTGCTAAGAAGCTGTTCAATCATTGGGTTGGGCTGCTCGCGGCTGCGCTGTACGCGTTTGCGGTGCTGCCGATCCAACTTGCTCATTTCATGACGGTCGATTCCTTTACCAACACCTTCGCCATGTTGACCGTATTGGTAGCGGTGATCATCCTGAAACGACCGTCTCTGGAGATTGCAGAAGGCGAAGGCAAGGCGAAACGCGTTTGGCACGCTCTCTGGCCTTACTTGGCTTTTGGGGCGGCGCTTGGTATGGCAACAGCATCCAAGATCAACGCGATATCGCTGGCATTGCTACTGCCGCTGGTGGAGGGGGTGCGCTACTATAAGCTGGAGAATGAGGGAAAACAACCGGCATTCCTGCCAATGGTTGGGAAGATCACTCTGGCAGCTGTGATGTCCTTTGTGGTTTTCAGAATTTGCCAGCCTTACGCTTTCAATGGTCCGGGCTTCTTCAACTTTTCCATCAACGAAAACTGGTGGCTGAGCATGCGGTCTCTGCAAGCCCAGAGCACCGGAGAAGTGGATTTCCCGCCAGCTCTGCAGTGGGCAAGGCGTCCTCTGTGGTTTTCATTCAAGAACCTCGTGCTGTGGGGATTGGGTTTGCCCTTGGGTCTCGCCGCGATTGGCAGCACGATCGGAATGGCTTTCAGTGTGTTGCGGAAGAAAAATTGGGATAGCCTGCCATTGCTGGCTTGGACTCTGATCTACGCCGCATGGCAGGGGCTGGCTTGGGTGAAATCGATGCGCTACCTGATGCTGATCTATCCCCTGCTGGCAACCATCTCTGCCTGGGGAATCTGGCAACTAATATTAGCGTCTCGCGATTTCCGTTGGAAGAAGTTTAAAATCTCCAGCAAAAATTTGCGGGTGATCGGTGCGGTATACGCGGTGTTGGTTTTAGTTGGAACGCTCGCTTATGCTTATGCTTTCAGCCGGATTTACACCCGACCAGTCACGCGCATTGAAGCTTCAGAATGGATCTATGAGAACATCGATGGTCCAATCAACTTAATGGTGGAGACGGATGAAGGTCTGTTTTCTCAACAGGGGCAATACCGCAACCAGGTAAGCCTCCTACCGGGGCAGAGTTATCTGAGCGCTTTTATCGCAGACCGGGACGGCACAATTGAAGCGATCACCTTCCCAGAAGTACAGGATCTGATGCTGTCGGTTGATCCGGTGCTTTACACGCTTGATATTCGCAAAGCTGTCAGCGGTGCTTCGATCCTGCCGGCAGTGCTTACCAGCCAGCCGATAGGCGGTAACACGCTCGGCAGTCTTGATTTCTATTTCAACGAGGGTGTCAGGCTGGAAAAAGGCAAAACCTACGTTTTGGATTTTGGATTCCTGACCGAAAACTGCCAGCCTTATATCGGCGGGGTGCCTGTTATCACTTACATAAAAGAAAACAGCACGCTCAACAAGCAATACCTGCCTAAGATCAGCCAGCAAGTAACCAGCGGCAATCCCTTCAATATTCGGATTATGGTGACCAAACCTGGCGAAGTAAGCCAGGTTGTCATCCCGCAGTTGGTGGACGCGTCGCAAAATCCTGGAGCCAAAACCCTGCGCGTGACGCTTTCCAGTACGGGCGAAGACCCGCAACAGACTGTCAGCACGGAAGTTAGCGGGACTTTCCTGGATATGGGGCAGGGGCTTGGCAGCGAAGTGGTGTTTGATTTACAGCAAAAATTGACCCTGAGCCGCTCGCAGGAAGTTGAGCTCACCCTGGAACTGGCGTCTGGCTCGGGGCAGATTGCTGTGAACACGGTAGGTGTGGTCCATGAAACCCCCTGGGATGATGGATTGCCCCTAACGGTGAACGGCTATATCCCTTACGATAAAAACCTGGGGATATTCCGCGGTGATCTGAATCTGGATATGTACGCCCAGGATGACCAGGCAAAACGCGACCGCTTCTTCCAGATGCTTAGCCAGGGCGAGTACATTTTTATGAGCTCCAACCGCCAGTGGGGGACCATACCGCGCGTGCCTGAGAGGTATCCGCTGAGCACGGCATATTACCGAGCGCTGGTAGGCTGCCCGGATGATTTGGACAGTGTGACCTGCTACAACCTTGCTGAACCTGGCAGGTTTGAGGGGCAGCTCGGTTTTGAGTTGGTTGAGACCTTCACATCCTATCCGAACCTTGGAAGATGGGAATTCAACGATCAATTTGCTGAAGAAGCTTTTTCGGTCTATGACCACCCGAAAGTGATGATTTTCCAGAAAACGGATAATTTTGATGCTGAAAAATTGGCGTCTTTCCTTGATTCGGTCGACCTAAGCCAGGTGATATACCTGACACCCAGGCAGGCTTCCCAATACAAGACCGGTAAGCCGACCCTGATGCTTTCTGACGATAACTTGCAGATTCAACAGCAAAATGGCACCTGGTCGGAGATTTTTGACAGGGATGGTCTGCTGAACCGCAACCCTGCCCTGCCTGTGCTGGCTTTCTATGGATTTTCGCTGCTGCTGGGATTGTTGGTCTTCCCCTTACTGCGATTGGGGCTGCCTGGACTAAAGGATAAGGGTTACGGTTTTTCAAAAATCGTTGGTTTTCTGTTATTCGCATTCCTCGCCTTTATCCTGGGATCCGCCGGTTTGGCGGTGACCCGAGGCTTATTGCTGGGTGTTTTCGGGTTGATTGCCTTGACGGGTCTGGTTACTGCCTGGCTTACCAGGAGAGACTTACTTACTGACCTGAAGCGTATCTGGAAGCGACTCCTGGTAGAAGAAGTCGTCACGATCGCGACGTTTGCTTTCTTCCTGCTGATCCGGTGGCTGAACCCCGACCTTTGGCATCCCTGGCGCGGCGGTGAAAAGCCGATGGATTTCTCGTATCTAAACGCGGTCATTAAGAGCACCGTCTTTCCTGCCTACGACCCATGGTACGCTGGCGGGTACATTAATTACTACTATTACGGGCAGGTCGTGATTGGCTTGCCGATGAAACTTCTGGGAGTTATCCCGGCAACCGCCTACAACATCCTGCTGGCGTTGTGGTATGGGATGTTTTCTGTAGGCGTTTTCAGCCTCGCATGGAATATCACCAAAGCGATTTTTGGCAGGGAATCCATGGAAGGAAAAGTAAAGCTCTTTGATCTTGCTTTCTGGGCAGGGTTAACTGCGATGCTGGTGGTGGGCTTTCTTGGAAACCTGGGGGAGGTAAAACTCTTTTCGGATGCCATTAAAACGCTCGGATCAGGAGGTCTCCCGATCGCGGACGGGAATATTTTTGAGCGAGTGCGGTGGCTGCTTGGTGGACTTGGCAAGCTTTTCAATGGAGAAATCCTGCCGATCAGCGCGGGTAGTTGGTATTGGAATCCAAGCCGGGCGATTCCCGGTGAGGCCATCACGGAATTCCCATTCTTCACCTTCCTCTATGGTGATTTCCATGCCCATCTGATCGCGATGCCGGTTGTGGTGGCGGCAATGGGATGGGGGCTCTCGGTACTGATGAGCAAGGGGCAGTGGCACGAAAATTCAAAGAGGAATGCAATTGGTGGCATCCTTGGCTTCGTAATGGGCGGGCTGATCATTGGAGCACTGAAACCCATCAACACCTGGGATTTCTATACCTTCATGGTTCTAAATTTTGTCATCCTGGCTTACGTAGGTTGGAAGTACATGCCGGCAGTAAAAAACCGCTGGTTATCGCCAAATCTGACCAAGTTGGTTCAAATCGGGCTGAGCGTTGTTGTGCTCTATTTCATTGCCAGCCTGCTTTATCAGCCCTTTAACCGCTGGTTCTACCCGGGGTATGGGCAGGTAGGCATTTGGGATGGAGACCGCACACCTTTAACCTCATATTTCACCCACTGGGGATTGCTCCTGTTCCTGATCGTGTTCTGGTTTGGATGGGAAAGCTTCCAGTGGATGGCTGCAACCAGGGTTTCGAGTTTGAAACGTTGGGAGGGCGCCAAAAGCTGGATTTTTGCCGGCTTGTTGCTGGTTGGGGTGATCCTCATCGGTTTACTGCTGATGAAGGTCAAAATTGCCATCGTCGCCCTGCCGTTGTGCTTTTGGGCATTGGCGCTTCTGCTGACCCCGGGTCAGCCGGATGGAAAAAAGTTGCTCTTTTTCATGGCGGGCACTGGTCTGTTGCTGACGATCGTGGTGGAACTGGTGCACCTCGTGGGGGATATCGGCAGGATGAACGTGGTCTTCAAGCTTTACTTGCAGGCCTGGATGTTCCTGGCACTGGTGGCTGGGATTGGGCTGGCGATCACGTGGCGGGATCAGAGTCAATGGCGCGGCAGATATCAGGTACTCTTCCAGGTGCCGTTGATCCTGCTCTTGACCGGCGCGTTGATGTTCCCAATCTTCGCCACACGCGATAAGATCACCGACCGTATGAATCCTGAATCACCACACACGCTGGATGGGATGAAGTACATGGAAACCTCCCGCTACCAGGTAAACGGAGTAGATATGGACCTGGGGCAGGATTACCGCGCGATTCAGTGGATGCAGGACAATATCGAGGGCTCGCCAGTTATCCTGGAAGCGCAGGCTTACGAGTATTACTGGGGCAATCGCTACACCATCTACACCGGTCTTCCGGGCGTGGTCGGGTGGAACTACCACCAGCGCCAACAGCGGGCGGTGACTGGTTCGGACAAAGTCCAGGCACGTGTGGATGAGGTGAATGCCTTTTTCCTGAGCCTGGATGAAGATTTTGTCACCAACTACCTTGAGAAATACAGGGTCGGATATATTATTGTCGGTCAACAGGAGAGCGCGTTTTATCCATCCGAGGCTCTGATGAAGTTCCCTGCTTATAATGGAGTCCTGTGGGACGAAGTTTATCGTGAGGGCAGTACCGTGATTTACCGGGTAAGGTGAGTATGGTCGGAGTGTTAAGCTGGTATTTGTTCAGTCTGATCTTGGCGGCAGTCAACCTTCCGCTGGCATTCGCCGGGCTGAAAAAACTGCCATCCCGGGGAATATTTTTGCTTCGACCGCTCGGATTGCTGCTGTGGGGAACGCTTTTCTGGTGGCTCGCCTCCATCCAGTTGCTGCGAAACGACCTACCTTCGCAGGTGACCGCGCTTTTAGTCCTGGCAGGAATCAACCTGCTTGTGCTCTCGAAAATTGACCGGGAAAGATTTTTTGTTTGGATCAAAGAAAACAAAGACCTGATTTTTAGGGCAGAAATCATCTTCTTAAGCGCGTTTATCCTGATGGCGGTGGTCAGAGCGGCTAACCCTGAGATCATCAACACGGAAAAATTTATGGAGATGGCGTTCATCAACGCTATCCTGAAATCTCCTGGGTATCCACCCCTGGACCCCTGGCTTTCCGGTTACAGCATTTCCTACTACTACTTCGGCTACCTTTTGTCTGCCATGCTGATCCGGGTAACGGGCGTCAGTTCGTCCGTAGGGTACAACTTGGTGGCAGCGTTTTGGTTTGGGATGACGGCTGCTGGCGCTTACGGAATTTTGTGGGATTTGCTGGGGCTGCGACAGAAAACAACCAAAAAGAAAAGCACAGCTGAATTCTTGAGAAAACGCAAGGTAGTGCTGGCGATGCTGGCGCCTTTAATGATCCTGGTGATGGGCAACTGGTTCAGCGGTTTGGACATGCTGCATGCCAGGGGAGTGCTGCCTGATAACACCTGGGAGCAGCTGGACATCCCGGAACTGACGCGCGAACCCAACGCTATGACCATCAAACCGCACCGCGGTGGATGGTCGTGGTGGCAGGCGAGCCGGGTGGTGCAGGACCGGACCCTGGACGGCAGGGCCGTGGAAGTGATCGATGAGTTCCCGGCGTTTACTTACTTGCTGGCTGATATCCACCCGCACATGCTCTCAATGCCATTGGTGCTGCTGGCAATCGCCCAGGCTCTGAACGCGTTTATGGGAGGCTGGGAAGGAAGAATCAAACTCGGGAAGTTTGTCATCCCTGCTTCGGGAATGACCATCGCGCTCGGGGTGCTGACCTTGGGCGGGATCGCGTTCATGAACACCTGGGATTTCCCATTCTATTTGCTCTTGATGGGAGTGGCATGGTTGCTTTACCGGGCGAGAACCAACGGCTGGTCGGGCAGGCGCTTCTGGGAACTGGTTGGCTTCGGCGTGGTTGGGGGCGTCTTAAGCATCCTCGCTTACCTGCCTTTTTATCTCAGTTTCTCTTCCCAAGCAGGCGGAGTCATCCCAAGCCTGGCGTTCTTTACCAAGGGCAAATATTTCTGGATCATGTTCGGACCCTTATTGCTGCCGATATTTGGTCTATTGGTCAGCAGAATCAAGCGAATTTCAAAACTTTCCTGGATCAACGGGCTGTGGGTTTCAGTTTCGCTGCTGTTGATCCTGTTTATTTTCGGTTGGGCTTTGGGGTTCGCCGGAACGCAGATCGAGATGACAAAAGGATTGCTGCTGGGTCTGCATGGAGCAACTTCAGCGGGTGAGCTGCTGAAGGATAGCCTTCTGAACCGCATCCTTGCACCCGGAACCTGGATTACCTTGTTCCTGTTGATCTGGGTGGGAGTCAGCCTGCTTTTCGAAAAGGTCCGCAATTCTAAAACCGAAAACTTGAATCTGGATGGGAAAGTTTCCGCGGAAACAAACACGGCAAAGCCCATGGCATTTGTGCTGTTAATGATTTTGCTGGGTGCCGTTTTGACCCTGGTGCCGGAGTTTATCTATCTGCGCGACCAGTTCGGCTGGCGGATGAACACCATCTTCAAGTTCTATTTTCAAGCCTGGATCCTATGGTCGTTGGCAGGAGCCTACGGATTGGTGACTCTTTTTGAGCCCAAAGCTGAGGACGAGAAGCAGGATCAGTGGTGGCTTTTGGCATTGCTCTCAGCGAGTTTGTTAGCTGGTGTCGTGATTCTGAGTGAATTTGGCGCGCAAAAGCTTGGCAAATACGGCACTTCTCCCCTGGACTACCTGATGGTACTGTCAGTGCTGATAGCCCTTGCGTGGATGACCGTGAAAGCCTTGCAAAAAGATTGGAGAAATTTGATGGGGGTGGCAGCACTCTTCGGAGTGCTGGTGGGGCTGGCTTTTCCGCTGATCGAGGGCTGGAATAAGACCGATGGATTCAATCCTTCAAGAGGATTCTCATTGGATGGAAAGCGTGATTTCAATCTCAGTGCAGGGGACGAAATGAAAGCGGCTGAATGGCTGGCTGATGCATCGACGGGTGTGATGGCTGAGGCGATCTCGGAAACGGGAGGCAGCTACACCACGTACAACAGCATCTCGACCTTTTCCGGCATGCCGACAGTTTTGGGGTGGGTGGGGCATGAAGCCCAGTGGCGTGGAGGATACGAGGAGATTGGCAGCCGGCAGGCTGATGTGAAAGAACTCTACAGCACCAGCAAGTGGGAACGGGCGCAGGCTATCATCGACATGTATAATATCCGCTACATTGTGGTTGGGAACACCGAACTGAGCACATACCAGGTGGATCAGGGCAAGTTCGATGAGCACCTGGTAAAGGTGTTTGACAGCCAGACGGTGGATATCTACGAGGTTATGCCATAACATGCAGACGGACAAGAAAGAAGCGTTGAGCGAGAAGAATCATTCCCAGTTTATCTGGTTCCTGCTGGCATTCCTGGTGGGTTTGGGGCTGAGGCTTTGGCGTTTAGGTGAAATGAGCTTCACCCTCGCGGAAGCACAATTTGCTCAAAGTGCCTGGCTGATGGCAATGGGGGAAGCCGCAGAATTACCCGGCAACATGAGCTACGCGGGATTGAGCGCGCCTTTGTTCCACCTGTTTGAGCCGAGTTTCTTCTTTGCCAGGCTGTTGCCAGTTTTATTTGGCAGCTCGCTGATCCTGGTTCCCTGGTTCTGGAGGGACACGCTCGGTAAACGAGTCGCGCTCGTGCTGGCTTTTGGGCTGGCGATCGACCCAATCCTGCTGAGCTTTTCACGCCAGATCGTGACGCCGATCTTTGTTCTAGCAGGTCTGGCTTGGGCTGTAACAGCGTTGAAAACCAAACGACTGGTACTGGCAGGCAGCCTGCTCGCGCTGGCTTTTCTGGGCGGCTACAGTTTTTGGGTGCTTGCCCTGGTTGTAATGGCAGTCTTTTTGATCTGGCGCAAACGTGCGAATTTTAAATTCATTGATGCCTCATACAAGGCAAATGCCTTTTTGCTGCCGCTTTTGACTAGCTTTATCGTCAGCCTGGCGCTGATCAGCAGTGCTTTTCTGCTCAGCACCGAGGGTTTGGGCGGGATTGGGGCTGGGCTGGTGGAGTTCTTTCAGCTCTTTAGCATAAAATACGAATTTGTGGCATATCAGCCAATATTGGTAGCAATTGCGTATAGTCTGCTACCTCTGTTCTTGGCAATTTGGGCGCTGGCGGAAGATTTACGAAACCATCGACCTTTGAAAAACCTGCCATTCTTAATCGGCTGGGGTTTTACCGTTCTTTTGAGCGTGCTGCTTGGAAGAGGCGATTTGGGGCTGCTGGTCTTTTCTGCTGTGTTTGCCTGGCTGGGTGCGGCAGCAAGCATTGCTCGAATTATCGAACAAGCCTCAGAACGTCGGGAAATTGTGCAAGGGGTGACCGCATTCCAAATTGTGATCCTGGTCTATATCCAGATGGTCAGCCAGCGGTTGACTACGCTTCCAGTAAACTCACAAGATTTTCGATTTGCCTTTTTTGCCCTCTTGGCAGGAATATTGCTTGTGGTGATTTCAACAGTTTTGGTGGGTATGGGATGGTCGCGCCAACTCAGCAGTCAGGCGCTGCAGAACAGCTTGCTGATCATGCTTTTGGTGCTGACTGTTGGGGTCAGCTTGAGATCCGTGAGATCACACCAGGAGTCGATGAGCCTGAGCTTATTGGCGGGTCAGATTGTGCTGCCAAATAACGACGTCGAGTTCGTTGTGGATGAGATTGATCGGAACGGTCGGGCTGATAAAACTGAAATCACCTACGATCTGGGCAAACTGGAGCAGCAATTTGCATGGTTCTTCAGGGAGCAGGTCGACTGGAAAAGCGTGCAACATGCTCTTCAGGCAGATCTGATGCTTTCCGAGAGTGAAACCGATTTTTCTGCTGCAGACACTTATCGGGGCAGGAATGTCGTGCTTTTCCGAAAAATCGATTCAAGTGTGGTAAAACCAGTTGATTTCCTGAAGACTCTGCTTGGAGAGCCCTTGCCCTTGGTCTCACAAAATGGCGTCCTTTGGGTGCGATTAAATCTCTTTACAGGAGCAAATTGATAATGTGCCAACCAGAACCACAAGGACTGCCCAAAAACATTGCGATTGATGGACCAGCCGCATCCGGGAAAACAACCATTGGAACCATCGTTGCTAACAAGATCGGATACATGTGCCTCGATACGGGCATCATGTACCGGGCGGTGGCATTCCAGGCTCTGAAAGAGGGCATTGAAATTGCGGACGAAACGGCAGTGACGCACTTGGCAGAACGAATTGCAATCGACATCCAGCCAGCAACCAGCGAGGATGGGCGCCAATTTGACGTCATGATCAACGGCGAAGACCACACCTGGGATATCCGCACAGCAGCCGTGAACGCGACGGTTTCGGAGGTCTCGGTGTACCCGGGCGTGCGCAAAGCGATGACGCTTCAGCAGAGGAGAATCGCTGAAAAGGGAAAGATCGTGATGATCGGGCGGGACATTGGCACAGTAGTGCTGCCTGAGGCGGAACTCAAGATATATCTGGATGCGTCTGTTGAAGTCCGGGCGCAGCGCCGCTACATCGAGGACCTCAGCCATGGGAAAGACGTCTGTTTGGAGGAAGTGATCAGTTCCCTGCGCCACCGCGATGAGCTTGACTCTGGCCGGGCCATCGCCCCACTGAAAGCCGCAGACGATGCGATTATCATCGATTCAGACAGGATGACGGTATACGAAGTCGTTGAAGTGGTGATGGGATTGCTCGAAAAGCTAGAGTAGTTCCTTTTGACGCGGTAAGGAAAAAAGCGGCGTTAGCGGGATACCAGGACTACCTGGCCAACTTGAGATTCATTTTGAAAGAGAGAGGTGTTCCCAGCAGAGTGAAACAGGCTTTAGGCTCGCTTTGAGGAAAGTGGGAACAATTAGAACGGTCTGCAATTATCTCAAGTGATAAAATTGATTAAAGTAGATTCACCTGTCTAGTGAAAGGAGTTATTTTGAAATTAATATCAAGACGCATAATCATTTTAGTCGTTTTGCTATCCCTTCTAATTTCCAGCGTTCCTGTGCCTAGAGAAGATTCCAATTCTGTACATGCATCATCAATTGCTACGCCGGTAACTGATCCCTCCTCTTCAATGAACACTTCATCCGGCGCAACTGTCTTAATCAACGAAGTGATGTTTAACCCATCAGATGGCAATTATGAATGGGTTGAATTAAAGAATGTTGGTCCTGGTTCGATCGACATCAGAGGTTATTCGCTCTCAGATGAAGATGATAATTGGTACGAGATCCCGGATGCTCTTCCGCCTGTACCTGAAGGTGCTTTTGTTGTAGTGGTATTTGATGGGGTTGGTGCCTCTAATGATGATTATGAATTCTCTGATAATGTGGCTTATCTTCACAGCCAGGCTGGGTTAATGAACATTTTTGAGGATGAATTCGACCAGGTTTCGCTGTATGCAAAGACTCAACATGTTTTTCTCCCTCTGATAAATACAAAAATTTCTTCAATCAAAAACCAGGATGAACCTTTTTCGAGTGATATTTTTGCTACTCCTGAGCAACCCGTTTTCATCAACAGTTTTGTTGCGTGGGGTGCACCTCCTTTGGACGATTCACAGAATGCAGAAAACAAAGGATTATGGACGAGCTCGTGGTATGTTTCGTTGTCTATTGGTCTGGGTGTCGAGAATCCCATTGATGAGAAAGATTTTTCTATCGGCCTTCTACCTAACTCTCAACAAGCTGATCTAAACGATTGGGAGTTGTATCTATCATCAATAGTTACTCAAGGATCTGAAAATGAGACACCAATCATATCCTGGTATTACCCTATTGATGGAGCTTTACTCGACAGTGATACCTTGTCTATCCTATGGAATTCCATTGATCAGGCAACGAATTATCATTTTCAGTTGGACACTAATGAGGATTTTATTAGCCCAATCATAGATCTTAACCTATCTGATCCCTCGTATATTTCAAACTCACCATTAGCAGATGGTGTTTATTATTGGCGTGTTCAAGTGACTGTTTCAGATTGTACTAGTATTTGGTCACCTGTCCACTCAATTGATGTTATCAGCTTGTCTTCTCTGTTGTCTGATGCAAGTACTGCCTCAAATGTCATTCACACAGAAGTTCTACTCCCAATTACGTGGCAATTGCAACATAAAGATTCAAATATGCTATGTTTGGATGGCGATTCTGAATCTGGGTCCAATCCTTGGAATTCTGAACATTCATCAAGAGGTGAACACGGTAATGCGTATTGTGCCCGGGCTACGATGGCAATGATGGCGTCCTATTACGGAAGCAATTTATCCCAAGATCGTATTTCTTTTGAAATATTTGGAGAGGCAGAACCCGAAGGAGATCTGGGGCATAACATAGGCGTCACGATCGATAATATTAATGAAATAGTACATTGGTCCCTTGATCTAGCAATTCCTCGCATAGAATTCAAACCAACTTTTGATAATATTAAATCATGGATTGACAATGAAAGACCTATATACTCTCTTATTCCTGGTCATGCAAGACTCATTAATGGATATAAAGAAATTTCTCTTGGTCTAATAACGCTAAAGTTCATTCATTTATTGGACCCATGGGATCGTGAAAAATGGGTGAGCTATGCTTCAGATGATATTATTGCCTGTTATGTCGGTCCATCAAGTCCCGATGGTGCGCCTAATGTCCGAATGGAAGAAGATGATGAGTTCACAACGATGGATGATTCCGACGGAGATGGTGTCGTTGATTTTGATGAAGCTTACCGTTTCTTCACAGACCCTTACGAGCCTGACTCGGATGGAGATGGTGTTAATGACAAACAAGATATAAGAGAGTATGTGTTCGATAGTAACGGTAACTATCAATATCGCTCCCCATATTTTGGCTCTGGGGATAGTGATAGGAAGGAACTTGATTGGGATCATGATAATGGTGGTGCTTCGGATGGCTGCGAAGATACTAACCAAAACGGTATTCGTGATTCGGGTGAAACAGACAATTTCAATGGTAGAGATGATGTTGAGTGCACCCCACCTCCAGTGGCAGTGATGGTTTATGTTCCTGCTGGCGAGTTCCAGATGGGCTGCGACCCAAACCATAATGGTGGATATTCCTGCTTGTCGCACCAACTTCCTTTGCACACCATTTACCTGGATGCCTACTACATAGACCAGACCGAGGTGACCAATGGGCAATACGCGCAGTGTGTGGCTGCTGGTGCCTGTAACCCTCCAGTTTCATTCACTTCTGACACCAGGGCCTTCTATTATGGTAACTCAGAGTATGACAATTACCCGGTGATTTTTGTCAGCTGGTATGACGCTGAAGATTACTGCACCTGGGCTGGCAAGCGCTTGCCGACTGAGGCGGAATGGGAGAAAGCTGCCCGGGGGACGACTGTCAGAGCTTATCCGTGGGGGGATGGAGACCCTAACTGCAGCTTGGCGAATACATACAATGACGAGACGAGCAGTTATTGCGTGGGCGATACCAGCGCGGTGGGTAGTTACCCAGCTGGAGCCAGTCCTTATGGTGCGTTGGATATGGTGGGTAATGTCTGGGAGTGGGTGAATGACTGGTATTCCGACACCTACTATTCAGGCTCACCTTACGCCAATCCACAAGGACCTAAAGGTGGGACTTATAAGGTTCTGCGTGGCGGGGCTTTTTTCAGCTATTGGATCTTCTTAGGTGCGGCAGACCGTCTCCACGATGGCTACCCTTACTTCTACCTTCAAAACACCCTCGGTTTTCGTTGCGTTTCACCAGCACCCTAATAGTTGGCTCCAATTGTTTGATGTTTAAGTTGGATATCAAATCATAGAAAGAGTAGCCTGATGGAAAGAATTTCGTGAGTCAACATTGCAGGCATGCTATAATTTATAGGACATGTTTCTGCCAGCGAATTCCCTCACCAATTTCCTGAATCAACCACCTGCTGCTGAGATGCAGTGGGTTATCTGGATCCTGCCTGCCCTGCTGATGATCGTCACGGGTCTGGCGATCTGGAAGCTGCAGAAATGGGATTTTCGATATTCATTTTGTGAGCTTAAGTGGTTCATTTTCCTGGCTTTGCTGGTTTTTCCGCTCAGTTTTTTGAATTTCAAGCCCTTTGACGGACAACTCCTGACACTCAGCGGAGAAACCGCACAACCAATCGTGATGGTGTTGAGTGCCCTGCCAATTTTTTTGGCGGTGGGACTGGTGGGACCCTTGCCGGCGGTGATTCTCGGAATTGGAACGGGTCTGGTGCAGTATTTGCGACTGGATCAGGACCCGATGGGGATATTCTTCTACGCGGGTCTAGCGATAGCTTTTTCTTGGATACTGGCACGCGAAAAGTCCCAATGGCACAGCGACTGGAAGCAGCATATCGTCATGCGGGTGGTTTGGTCCTTCCTGCTTAGTGTTTCTATTATCATCCTCACCCAGTTTACGCATGCATTAATCTACAGTGAACGAAGCATCGTGGTGATCCTGGAGCAGATCCTGACCCTGGTGGTCAGCCATGTGCCGGGAGTGTCGATCAGTTCCTTGATCGTCTGGGGATTTGTTTACTGGCTGAATTCCGATTGGCATCCGAACGATTTTGTAAAAGCATTTCCCTCGACCAATACCTTTGACAGAGTGATGGAACGTATCCAGGAACTGATCAACGGAGATTATGAGGAGCAAATTCCTCCGGCGGTACTCTCTGGTTATGAAAAAGCGCTTTTTATGGCTTTGGAGAAGCTGCGGGCTAACCTGCAAACGCGCAATGACACCCAGGCAAGATTGCTCTCAGTGGATCCTTCTCACTATTCAAAGGAAGGTTTTGATCTTGTACTTTCCTCGATTTTACGGGCGGCACTGACCAGGGACGCATCCTCCGCTAGGCTCATTCTGCTGGACAAATCGTCTGAAAGCCGCCGGGGTGAAACGCGCCTGCGCTTGGGTCAGGGCGAAAACACCCGGCTGTATGCCTACCTGGACATGTTGATCATTGAGAAAATCGGCGATCAGGACCAATTGATTTTGAGTGACCTCAAGGTGGATCAGTACTTTGGGCTGACCTCAGGAACACCACATCCCCAATCCATCGCCGCCCTGCAATTACGCGGGAAAGGAAATTCGCAGGGGGTGCTTTGGGTCGGTTTTGAGCAAAACCACTGGTTCGACCAGGAAGATATCCAGTTCTACCAACAGCTGGCATATCGTGCTTCGGCCGCTTTGAGCACCAAAGAGCAATTCTCCAAAGTTCAAAATGATATTAATTGGTTGAGTCAGGCGTTTAACGCCTTCTCAGATCCGATTTTGGTCCTGGACAATAAAGGTCAGGTCCAGTTCAGCAACAAAGCCGCTAATGAAATCAGCGAGCATGGGGAAGCTCTGATCGGGAAAAAAGACGGCGCGGTGCGTGTCGCGAATGAGAAGCTCCAGGGTATCCTCAACAAGGATAAGAAAAGTTCCAAGGATAAAGCCTTGGTGTTTGATGGGAACAAATCTTTCGATGTGCTGCGGTTTCCTCTGGAGGGAGATCTTGAGCAACAGGCTGAAGTGGTGATGTTGCGCGATACCAGCTGGCTGCAAGAGCTGAATACGCAAAAGAACGAATTTGTCAGCAATATCAGCCACGACCTTCGCGCGCCCCTCTGGCTGATGAAAGGTCACACCAAGCTCTTGTCGAACATCGGCAAGCTGAGCACCGAACAGCTCAAGTATGTAGGCAAAATTGATGCGGGTATCGACACCATGATCCGCCTGGTGGACAAGGTCTTGAACCTTGAAAGGTTGGACGGGGACGGACTGCTGGTCTATACCACTTTCAATATCCAGGACACGATTGATGAGACGCTCAAGCTCCTGGGTGTTCAGGCGCAGCAAAAAAAGATCAGCCTGAATGTTGATTACGGCGGCTTGAAAACCCCCAACATCTCAGCAGACCAGATCATGGTCCAGCAAGCGCTCTATAACCTGATCGAAAACGCGATCAAGTTCTCTCCAAGGGGAGAAAGTGTGCTGGTGAGTGCCGAACGCGATTCAAGCTGGATGCACATTTCTGTCAAGGACAATGGCAAAGGGATCGCGCCTCTGGATCAACCCAAACTGTTCACGCGCTTTTTCCACGTGGATGATGATATGGCATATGAAAACCGCGGGCAGGGGTTGGGGCTGGCGATCGTTAAATCGGTTGCGGATAAACACGGAGGAAATGTGAGCGTGAAGAGCACACTGGGCGAGGGCAGCACCTTCTATCTCGACCTTCCATTGCACAAAATCGAAACAAAAAAGCTTGACAAATAAGCAGGTTTATCGCTATAATAATCAGTTGCGTGAATTATATCGACACTACAATCTAAGAAACACTGGGAAACCCCTTTCCAGCGGTTTTTTGTGTCTTAAAGCCCTCGTCTACTTCAGGAGGTATGAGTGGAAACAACAAGTATGAAAGCCCTTCGGATCAACCTTGCGTCACCAGAGGTCATTAAAAGCTGGTCTTACGGAGAAGTCCTCAAACCTGAAACAATCAACTATCGGCGTTTACGCCCGGAAAAAGACGGCTTATTTTGCGAAGCCATCTTTGGACCGACCCGTGACTGGCAGTGCTACTGCGGCAAGTACAAGAACCCTCGATACAAGGGTATTGTCTGCGACAAGTGCGGTGTGGAAGTTACGCGCTCGTCCGTGCGTCGCGAACGCATGGGGCACATCGAATTAGCTGCCCCCGTTGCGCACATCTGGTATACCCGGCGTATCCCATCCTATCTTGGCTTGCTGCTCGATATCTCCCGCAGGAACCTGGACCGCGTCCTGTATTTCGCGCAATATATCATCACCTATGTTGATGATGATGGTCGTCAGAAGGCACTCAAGCGTCTCGAGGATGAGATCAGCCTTTCAGAGCGCGAATTGATTGCCAAGGTCAATGGCGAAATTGCCGAGACCAAGAAAGGGCGCGATCGTGAACTGAAGGAACTTGAATCTGAGATCGAAAACGTCAACCGGGAATACGACGAAAAAGTCGCGAGCTTGTTTGAGCCTGTTATTCAGCAGGGTCAGAACCTGGAACGGGAACTGCGTGAGAAGATCGGGAAGACCATTCGCAAAGCGATCAGCTTTGAACTGGATGGTGGAAATCAGACGATTGTGGAAGCCGGCGAAGAAGTAACCGCCAAGCACATCTCCCGCGTGCAGAAGGTTGTGAAGGAAAGGATGGAAATCCTCGAAACAGACTTGAAGAAAGAACGCGCTGAGAAAATTGAACAATTCAAAATCCAGAAGGATGAGATCCGAGCCCGGGCTGAGTTAGTAATGGAAGACCTGCGCGGTCAGTTGGATGACCCCGACGCGATTGCCAAGACTCAGAATGCCCAGCAGCGCGATGAGCTTTATGAACTGCAGCCCTTTACCTTCCTGAGTGAAGCCCACTACCGCGACTTGAAATCCCGCTGGGGCAATATCTTTAAAGCCGATATGGGTGCCGAAGCCTTTTATGACATTTTGCGCCGTCTCGATTTGGATGCGCTTTCAGAGCGACTGTGGCAGGAAGCGCGTACCACCAAGAGCAAACAGAAGCGAAAGAAAGCAACCAGCCGCCTGAAAGTGGTAGAAGCATTCCGCCGCTCGACAAACAAACCCGAGTGGATGATCCTGACTGTTCTGCCCGTTATCCCTCCCGACCTGCGACCGATGGTGCAACTGGATGGCGGTCGCTTCGCGACATCTGACCTGAATGACCTTTATCGCCGTGTGATCAATCGCAACAATCGCCTGAAGCGCCTGCTCGAACTTGGTGCCCCGGATGTGATCGTGCGCAACGAAAAGCGCATGCTCCAGGAAGCTGTCGACTCGTTAATTGACAACTCCCAGCGAGGGCGCATGCTCTCTCGGCGCGGACGCCGTGAACTGCGCTCGCTTTCAGATATGCTGAAGGGCAAGAAAGGCCGCTTCCGCCGCAACCTGTTGGGTAAGCGCGTGGATTATTCCGGTCGTTCCGTAATCGTGGTTGGACCTCATCTGAAGTTGAACCAGTGCGGTCTGCCAAAATCGATGGCGCTGGAACTCTTCCGTCCCTTCGTGATCGCCGGTCTGGACAAACACGGCTACACCTCCAATATCAAGGGCGCGAAACGCTACATCGAGCGCAACCGACCTGAGGTTTGGGAAGTTCTTGAAGAAGTGATCAAAGACCGCCCTGTGCTCCTGAACCGTGCGCCTACCCTGCACCGTCTTGGCATCCAGGCTTTCGAGCCTGTGCTGATTGAGGGCAGTGCCATCCAACTTCACCCGTTGGTGACCACCGCTTTCAACGCCGACTTTGATGGCGACCAGATGGCTGTGCATGTGCCTCTTTCAAGCAAGGCTGTGGCTGAAGCGCGTGAGTTGATGCTGGCGAGCAAGAATTTGCTGAAACCAGCCAGCGGTGAGCCTATCATCAGCCCAGGAAAGGACATGGTTCTGGGTGTTTACTACCTGACCATGGAAACGAGTCTTCCGCAAAAGGGAGAAGGTCGTGTCTTTGGCGACATCAACGAAGTCTTGTTGGCATACCAGCTGGACCAGGTGGAAGTGCATACAAAGATAAAACTACGCGTTGAAACAATTTTTGATGATCACAACGACAGGCTCAAAGAACCCGAGACTCGGATTATTGATACAACGGTTGGGCGGGCAATTTTTAACGATATCCTGCCAAAATCGATGCGATTCACGAACGTCCCGCTTGATAAGGGCGGCGTTCGCGACCTGATTGCAGATATTTACGACCTGGATGGACAGGAAGTTACCACCCGGGTAGCTGACAACATCAAGGATATTGGTTTCCGGTTCGCTTCACAGTCTGGCTCAACCCTGGCTGTGGCGGATATCACTGTCCCGCCCGAAAAGGCGGGGATGATCCAGGATGCCCTGCTCGAAGTGGAACGGGTTCAGAAGGAATTCCGCCGCGGTTTGTTGACCGAACAAGAGCAAAACGACCTGATCATCGAAGTTTGGCAGGACACCACCAAGAAAGTCGGAGATGCGGTACGAAAGCATCTGAATCCAAATGGCAACCTCTCAACCATGGCAGTTTCTGGTGCAACAAAGGGCGGTTTCAGCCCCATCTCACAGATGGCAGGTATGCGCGGTTTGATGGCTGACCCCTCCGGGCGCATCATTCCAATGCCTATTCGCTCCAATTTCCGTGAAGGTTTGTCCGCGTTGGAATACTTCATTTCCACGCATGGTACCCGCAAGGGTCTTGCGGATACCGCTATCCGAACTGCGGATGCTGGTTACCTGACCCGGCGCCTGGTGGATGTGGCGCAGGATATGATCATTAACAACGAAGACTGCGGTACTGTTGAAGGTATTTGGGTGTCCTCTGAGGACGACATCGCTGGACAGCCTTTCAACGAGCGCATTTACGGGCGCTTGCTGGCTGAACGCGTGATCAACCCTGAGACCGGAGAAGTGATTGGTGAGCCCAACGATATGATCAACAAAGCGCTCAGCCTGCGAATCACCAAATTGGTCGCCAAGGGCTTGAAGAAAGTAAAAGTGCGCTCTCCATTAACTTGTGAACTCATCCACGGTATCTGTGCCCGCTGTTACGGCATGGACCTCGGACGAGGCAAGATGGTAAATCTTGGCTCGGCAGTGGGTGTGGTCGCGGCTCAGTCCATTGGTGAGCCTGGCACGCAGCTGACTCTGCGAACTTTCCACACTGGTGGTGTGGCTGGTGGTGGTGACATCACGACTGGTCTGCCCCGCGTGGAAGAGCTATTTGAAGCCCGCCGTATGCCTCGCGGTGAAGCCGTCATCACTCAGATCAATGGCAAAGCCCACATCGAGATTTCCGATAAGAATCCGGACATTCGTAAGGTTCGGGTTGAAAGCAGCGAGATGGTTGGCCAGCGATACGCAATTCCCGCTGACTGGGAAATCATGGTGAAAGACGAGGACGAGGTCTCCAAGGACGCAGTCCTGGCAACCCATGAAGAGACCAGCATCACCGCCGAACATTCCGGAAGAGTCCGGATTGAGGACGGCGAGGTTGTGGTTTCTTATGAGGACCGGTTGAGCGAGGATTATGAAATCCCGTCGACATCCCGCCTCCTGATCACTGAAGGTCAGATGGTGACAGCTGGTGATCAGCTGACCGAGGGTTCCCTTAACCCCCACACCATCCTGAGAATTAACGGCACGGATGCCACTGAGTTGTATCTGCTGAAAGAAATCCAGCAGGTTTATCGAACCCAGGGTCAGAACATCAACGACAAACATTTCGAAGTCATCATCCGGAAGATGCTGAATAAGGTTCAGATCACCCGACCTGGAGACTCTGAGTTCCTGCCGCAGGATCTGGTGGACCGGCTTGAGATCCGCAAGATCAACGATGATCTTGTAACCAGGGGTTTACGTCCTGCCCGTTATCTCAATGTTTTACTGGGTGTTTCCAAGGCATCGCTGAGCACGGATTCATTCCTGTCAGCTTCCTCCTTCCAACACACCATCAAAGTGCTGGCTGGAGCGGCAATTTCCTCCAAGGAAGACCCGCTGTTTGGTCTGAAGGAAAACGTCATTATCGGCAAGCTCATCCCGGCTGGAACAGGCTTTGTTCCTGGTCGTTTTGAAGGTCAGGTGATGGAAGCGGGTCCCGGAAACCCGGATATAGCAGTAGAACAGCTGGACATCTTCAGAGAAGGGACCGATCAGTCTGATGATTTGTATGACGAATTAGAGGACTCTGAAGCCAGCGGATTCGATTTGTATGACGATGAAGCCTTTGAGGATGAGGACGAATTAATGGACGACGACGAATAGTCCAACACGGAGAATAAGACTCAAAAGACCCGGAGTGGACAATCACTCCGGGTCTTTTTATGCTATAGTTGGTGAAAATTGAAAAGAATGACGACTGAGCTAAAGAAAGAGCGGATTATGCCCACAACCGCCTCCCCAAAGATCAATATCAACGCTGAAATGCAGCAATCCTACCTGGATTATGCCATGAGTGTCATCGTGTCGCGAGCCTTGCCCGACGCACGGGATGGACTCAAGCCAGTCCAACGCCGTATCTTGTATGCTATGTACGATATGGGCATCCGGGACGACACACCGCATAAGAAATCAGCGCGTATTGTTGGTGAGGTTTTGGGCAAGTATCACCCGCACGGCGATACAGCTGTCTATGACGCGATGGCAAGAATGGCTCAGGATTTTTCGGAACGTTATTTGCTGGTGGACGGGCAGGGGAACTTCGGCAGCGTGGATGGCGATCCCCCTGCGGCAATGCGTTACACAGAAGCCCGGCTTTCATCTCCTGCTATCGAGATCCTGCGCCAGCTGGATATGGATACGGTTGATTACATCGACAATTTTGACGGCACTTTGAAAGAACCGGAAGTCTTACCTTCATCGATTCCCAACATGCTGGTCAACGGCGCCTCGGGTATCGCAGTGGGCATGGCCACAAACATCCCGCCGCACAACCTGGGGGAAGTGGTGGACGCCCTGGTTATGATGCTGCAAAACTGGGACGCGATCGAAGACATTACCGTCGAAGATATCATGCGTTTCATCAAAGGACCTGACTTCCCGACCGGTGGTTTGCTTTTGCAAGATGAAGGTTCCACCCCGCTGACGACGATCTACGGTTCCGGAAATGGCACGATCAAAGTACGGGCTCGCACCCGGATCGAAGAAATGTCACGCGGGCGCATGCGCATCATTGTGACCGAGTTACCTTACATGGTAAATAAGTCCGCGTTGATCGAGAGAATCGCGGAAATCTCCCGGGACGGTGGCTTGGAAGGCTTGTCTGACCTGAGGGATGAATCCGATCGGCAAGGAATGCGGATCGTAATTGATCTGAACAAAAATGCTGACCCGGAAGAGATCCTCTCAACCCTCTATAAACGCACCCAGATGCACAACACCTTCGGTATCAACATCCTGGCATTGGTGGATGGAAGCCCGCATCGCCTGACACTCAAACAATCTTTGAGAGTTTTCGCGGAACACCGCCTGGTGGTCATCCGCAGGCGCTGTGCTTACTTGTTGAAGAAAAATGAGGATCGTCTGCACATCCTTGAAGCCCTGAAGGTTGCAATCGATCACATCGATGAAGTCATCAAAATTATCAAGAAATCAGCCTCTGTGGATGAAGCACGCGCCAACCTCATGAGCAAGTACAAGCTGGACGAAGTCCAGGCAAATGCCATTCTTGAGATGCCTCTGCGTCGGCTTGCATCGCTGGAACGCCAGAAAATTGAGGATGAGTACAAGGAAGTTAGTAAGACGATCGCGCAATTAAAAGCATTGCTTAATTCCCCGAAACAGATGAGGAATGTGGCAATTGAAGAGCTGACAGCTATTAAACAAAAGTACGGCGATCCGCGACGGACGCAAATCATTCAGCTTGGTGAGGGCGAAAAAGCCTCAGATATGTACACGATGACCGATGTTATGCCCGTGGAGAACTTCTGGGTGGAAGTCAGTGAAAATGGGCTGCTTTCACGAACAGATGGCGATAAGCCGAACCGTTTGGGAGGGGATGGCGCGCCCTGGAGCATGATCCGGACCAATACGCATCAAACTGTATTCCTCGTGACCACCGAGGGAAAGGCTGCGGCGATTTCTTCCTATTCGGTGCCTGTGCAGAGAGCTGAGGAGGTAGGTGTGCCAGCCTCCAAGGTTGCGCCTCTACACCGGGATGACATCCTGCAAGGGATTTTTGCGGTTCCAATAAGCAGGGAAGAAGAGCAGGACCGTTTCGTAGTCACCGTCACGAGACAGGGTATGATCAAGCGCTCAGCGGTTGCTGACCTGCCGGGGGCTTCTGCCAGCACATTTACACTGGCAAAAGTCAATGAGAACGATGAATTGTTTGAGGTACTGTTGACCCGTGGCGATCAGGACATCCTGCTGGTTACAGCAACCGGTATGGCAATCCGGTTCAACGAAAATGAGGTCCGGTCCATGGGGCTTGTGGCAGCAGGAGTAAACGCAATCAAACTAAAGCCTGGCGATTACGTAGTTGGAGCAGCAGGCGTGGAAGACAAAGATGAGGTTGCCTTGGTAACTCAGAAGGGTCTGGCAAAACGCACATTGGGTTCAGATTTCCCCTTGCAGGGAAGGTATGGGCAGGGTGTGATTGCCTGGAAACTCGACAAAGATGATCAGGTCAGTGCGGCTTTAGTGGGCAAGTTAACGGATAAGGGCATCTGTCACTTCAGGAAGAGTGCGAGTAAGGTCTTCACCATTACCAATGCCATCAGTCGGAAAAGGGCTTCAAGTGGGCAGGCTGTGTTTACAATCAAAGCCAACGATGAAATAATCGGCTTCACGAATTTGGACGACTTTGTTCAGTTTTGGGAAAAAGCTTAGTTGGTGACTTCCTGAGGACCTAAACTTCCTTCCAAATCCAAATCTTTGGCAACTTTGCGCATAGCTTTGATGGCAAAATCTACATGCTGCCAGAGATCCACGCCAAATTCCTGGGCTCCCTGGGTCATCACAGCACGATCCGCACCAGCAGCGAACGCCTTGTCTTTCCATTTTTTACGGACTGACGAAACTTCCAGATCGTAGAGAGAACGGGAAGGTCTGACTAGAGCCACAGCCGTGATGAGCCCGGTAATTTCATCGGAAGCGAAAAGAGCTTTTGCGAGCAGGCTTTCGCGGGGGATGCCCGTATGGTCGGCATGACCTGCAATTGCCTCCAAGACAGCTTCAGGCACGCCGGCTTCCTTCAATAAGGGCAAACCTGCCAACGGATGCTCTTCAGCACTGGGGTGGATTTCCCAGTCGAAATCGTGAAGTAAGCCAGCCAGCCCCCACAAATCCAGATCCTCGTCAAGATTCTCAGCATATGCGCGCATTACAGCTTCAACGCTGAGCATATGCCTGACTAGAGCTTCATTTTTTACATAGGTTCTAACAATTTCCAAGGCTTGTTGACGCTGCATTACCACCTCAAGGTGCAAAAATGGGTTCTGGTGAACCCAGGATAGGTTCAGGCTTCAGTATGTAAATATCCAGCCAGGCTGACAAAGTTGCCAGCACTTCCCGCGCGTTCCAAAAAACAAAACGGTTCAACAGGTAATTGGATTGTTCGACTGGAATACCTGAGACAGTTAATCCTAATTTATCGCAGAGAAAAACCATCCTGGGCAGGTGATATTTTTGAGTAGTGATGATGACGGATTCCAAACCAAAGATCGCTTTAGCCCGGTAACAGGTGTCGTAGGTGCGGTGACCAGCATAGTCGAGCACGATGTCCGCCTCGGGAATACCCTGTTGCATAGCGTAATTTGCCATCACACCAGGTTCATTGTAATAAATTGAGCTATTCTCTCCAGACATAAGGATTTTCTGGACTTTACCAGCACGATAAAGCTCGATAGCCCCATCAATGCGATCCCGCAGCGCAAGGGTGGGACGGTCATCGGTGGTGATGCCAGCCCCGGGTACCAGCGCGACTTGGGCGGTGGGAACAGACGCAAGATCAAAGGTACTATTCCTGGAAGTTAAAATCATGGCGACACGCGAAACGCCAAGCAGAGTGACAATCAAACAGGCGCAAATAAGGACAAATTTGATGAACTTTTTCATTGGATTTAGTTCGAAAGTAGGTCAGCCAGGCGAACTCCACTCGCGTCAAGCAAATCGCGCAAGGGGGAGTAAGCGCTGTCTGGCAAGGGTTCAAGCGCGGCGACTTCATAATCCAGCGCAAGGCTGAGCTGAGCTTTGCCAGCTTCGGAACGCGCGTGTTCGCGTAGAAAGTCAGAGACGCGGGATTGCAGGGTCAGATCCACCTGCGGGCTAAATGAGAGGTTCAGGTTCGGTATGACCGGTGGAGAAAGCCAAATGATCGGGAGTTTCTCAATCGCGTCCGGCAGGTCGGCAATGACTTCTGAAGATGTGCGTGGGTCAGCGGCGATAGCATACGTGGCGGCAAAACTGCAGATGCCTTTGATGTAAAGGGCACGGATACTAGCGCTGTATGAGAAGGTCTGCACCGGTTCAAGAGTTGGGATATTGTTCAAATTTAGATATCCAAGCGGGACCCAATACCCTGCCAGGGAGTAATCTTCCGTCAGACAGCCGCGCAGACCGGAAAGCTGGGCAAGCGCCACTCTGGCTTCCGCAGTAGAACTGTGCGTTCCGACATTGAAGTAAGAATTAAAATCGCTGTCACCGTGCCCCAGGAACTGCACGCCATATCCGGTAACACCCAGATGGTTGGTAACGAGCAAGGCGGTGGCAAGCCCTTTTTGAGAAGCGAGCAAATATTCGATGGGTTGAAGCCATGCGAAATGAGCTTGCTGACGCTGCAAAGCAAATTCGAGCTCTTGATATGTGTTGAAAAACCGACCGACGACGCTCAGCTGGAGATGTCCGCCGAGAAGAGAAGCAAGATCATTGAAAGCTGCTTGTTGCTCTGCCGCTGGCGAAGAATCCACCTGGGCGATGATAATAGGGTTCTCAAGCGATCCAAGCGCGGCTGGCGTGGGCGTGAAGGTAGGCATGGCGGTGGGGTATCCAGCAGGCGGTGTGGAGGTGGTGAAGTCGTGTGAGAGAGTTGGGACTGGTTTAGATCCCACACCACAAGCAGCGACCACCAGTAATCCCAGCAGCATCCATACCAGAAATGGTTTGCGCAAGTCAGGCATTTCTGAATTTTACCTTATTTCAATCGGGTCGTTCGAGGGGTGTGTTAAAATCGAGAAAAAGTCCGGAGGTCAGGATGGAAATTACCCTTGTTAAGGTCGAAAAGCCTGAAGCAATCAATTTTGTGCTTGGGCAGTCGCATTTTATCAAAACCGTCGAAGATATCCATGAAGCGTTGGTGAATACGGTACCCGGGATCAAATTTGGGCTGGCTTTTTGTGAAGCGTCCGGGGAGTGCCTGGTTCGGTGGTCAGGTACCGATGAAGACCTGATCAGGCTGGCAAAGGAAAACGCCCTGGCGATTGGTGCCGGGCATAGTTTTATCCTCTTTTTGGGAGAGGGGTATTATCCCATCAACATTTTAAAGACACTGCAAAATGTGCCTGAAATCTGCGGATTCTACTGCGCCACAGCCAACCCTGCCGAAGTAATCGTGATGGAAACCGAATTGGGGCGTGGGATCATGGGAGTGGTGGACGGTTTTGCGCCCAAGGGCGTGGAGGACGAAAGTGGAATCACCTGGCGCAAGGGATTTTTGCGAATGATCGGGTATAAAGCTTAGCTCAAAACTGGCGCAGTGGAAGTTCCAGTTGCGCGATCATTCCAAGCACAGCCTTGCCGCGATGACTTAGTTGATTTTTGGCTTCAGGGTCAAGCTCGGCCATTGTCTGGTTGGTGCCATCAACCAGGAAAATTGGATCGTATCCAAACCCGTTTTCCCCGCGAAATTCCGGGATGATCTCCCCCGTGCAGACTCCGTGACTGGTGAGAATGGCGCCCTGGCGGGTGAGAACTACCACTTTGCAATGAAACGCGGCACTCCAGGGACGAGGAAAAACCTTCAAGCGTTCCAAAAGATATATACAGCGGTCGTGGCTGGTTGCATCGGGATCGGGGAGGAATCGATGCGAATGGATACCTGGCGCGCCCTGCAGGAATTCAACTTCAAGCCCCGAATCATCTGCCAGGATCATGTTTTGCCCCTCCTGCCAGTATTCCTCGGCTTTTAGGCGGGCGTTTTCAAAGTAAGTATCCCCACTTTCAACCACATCCGTCTCAAGACCAAGCTCTGCCGGTGTTTGGAGAATGACGTCGTAAGGACGGAGGATGGATTTGAACTCTCCCACTTTATGGGGGTTATTGGTGGCGAGCAGCAGTGTGAGGGTCATGGTTCCTGGTCAAGCTTCTGAGAGCATTTGAATTCTGAGATGTTATAATCTACATAAGGTTGGTAAATTGTAACTTACTATGGAAAAAATACTTCATCCCCTCCGTACTAATATTGGATACTTTTTTAACAAACCCATCGGATTTTCCCGCGATTTCGAGGTCGAAAATCCGGAAGTTTTCATTGAACCAGATCTGCAGCTCTATAACCTGAGTGGGCGATATACCTTTTCGCGCACACGCGAGGGGCTTCTTCTGCAAGCTGCTTTTGAAGCTGAGGTTGATAGCCAGTGCAATCGATGTCTTGACCCTTTTCGTGCCAAACTCTCAACTGAATTCGAAGAACTTTATGTCTTTGAGAGCAGAACGCAAGAGGAATTTGATGAAGAGGTAGTGCCTGAGGACGGCTACATTGACCTTGGGCGACCAATTCGGGATTATCTTCTGCTCGATCTGCCCATCAACCTTGTCTGTAAACCAGATTGCCAGGGTATCTGCGTGGAGTGCGGCGTTAACCTCAACCGGGAGACCTGCGAGCACACTGACAGCCGCATCATCTTTGAATAACTAATCGAGCGTTTTTGTTATTGCGATGGATGGTAAAATTCTCCATCGATTTTTTATTTAGGAGTTTTGCTATGACTGAGAACATTCTGATCGCCATTGCCTGGCCTTATGCCAACTCGGATATCCATGTGGGGAATATCACGGGTTCGCATTTGCCTGGGGATATTGTTGCCCGATATCATCGCTTGCGAGGACGAAAAGTACTGATGGTCAGCGGCTCCGATTCGCATGGCACAGCCATCACCATCAAGGCTGATCAGCTGGGAAAATCTCCCGAAGAAATCTACAAACACTACCATCCGCGTTTTATTGAATTATTCAAGAAACTTGGAATCAGTTACGATATTTTCACCTCCACCCATACCGAAAACCATTTTGATGTGGCACAGAAGGTGTTCTTAACCTTACTTGAAAACGGTTATTTGAAAAAGGCCGTTTCCAGGCAGTGGTTTAGCCCGTCTCTGGGTCGTTTTTTGCCAGATAGGTACGTGGAAGGCACCTGTTACATCTGCGGCAATCCAGACGCGCGCAGCGATCAATGTGAAAAATGCGGCAATGAGCTCGAAGCAGATAAGTTAATCGAGCCGCGCTCTAAGGTGGATGGATCCACCCCGGAACTAAGGGAAACAGAGCACTTTTTCCTGGACCTCTCCTCTTTGGAACCGCAGATCGAAGTTTTTCTAAAGGCGCGGGAGAGTTATTGGCGTCCGAATGTTCTCAGGCAGTCCCTTGGGACGATCCAATCCGTAGGCCTCAAACCCACCTCCATCACAAGAGATCTCGATTGGGGCATCCCGGTTCCACTGGAAGACTGGCAGGGCAAGAGCCTTTATGTCTGGTTTGAAGCGGTGATGGGTTACCTTTCAGGCGCGATAGAGTGGTCCAAACTTACAGGGAACGACGATGCCTGGCGGGATTGGTGGATCGACCCAAGCGCCAAAGCGTTCTACTTTATTGGGAAGGATAACATCACCTTCCATGCCGTCACCTGGCCAGCTGAGTTGTTGGGCATGGGCGAAGGTTTTGACCGCAGAATGGGGACCGAAAATCCTCAACCGCTAGTGTTGCCCTACAATGTGCCGGCTAACGAATTCATGAACCTCGAAGGCAGGAAGATCAGCGGCAGCCATAACTGGGCTGTTTGGGGGTTGGATGCCCTCGAGCGTTACGACGCGGACGCAATCCGTTACTATCTGACGAATGCCATGCCAGAACAGCGCGATACCGATTGGGACTGGGAGGAGTTCTTCCAGCGCAATAACAATGAGCTGGTAGCCACCTGGGGAAACCTGGTGAACCGGGTCTTGTCGTTTACATTCAAGAATTTCGAGGGAAAAATTCCCAACCCCGGTCAGCTGCGTGAAACAGATGAAGCCTTGCTGAAGGTGATCAGGGCTGGCTTTGACAGCGTGGCAACCAAGCTGGAACAGGTGGAGCTGAAAGCAGGACTGGCAGAAGTGATGGCGCTGGCTGCTGAGGTCAACAAGTACCTGGATGTGCATGCGCCCTGGTTTGAAATCAAGACCGATAAGGAACAGGCTGCCAAATCGCTCTACACCGCAATCCAGGCGATAGAGTGGATCAAAGTCATGAGCGCACCGTTCCTGCCCAACACCAGCGAGACCCTGCACCAGTTGCTGGCGCACGAAGAGCCACTCTTTGGGAAGCAGTTCTCCCGCTTCGAGCAGGACGCGCTTGGCGAACACGAGATATTAGGGCTGGATTTATGTGACGCACAAGGCAAACCGGGGCAGGACGTCTGGAAGCCGGTGGAGCTGGAAGCGGATAGGGATTTCAACCAGCCCGTGCCATTGATCAAAAAGCTTGACCACGTGATTGTGGAGGAAGAGCGTGCGAGGTTGGGCAAACCAAGCGATTAATTGACCAAAACGCCGGATTGAACTCCTCAATCCGGCCTACTTTAATCCGTTTTTCTCAAATTTCGTGAAGTCGTAGGTCAGGTTGTGTATTTCAACCTGACATCAGAAGCCTAACCTTGTTGAGGATGGTAATTGCAACCATTTTTATTGCCAGGTTCAACCCGCAAAAAGACACGGGGCAGGCTGAAGAACCTGACCCACGCGGAGGTGTTTCATAAGGCCGCCACGAAAGGGAGGTTTTGAGGAATTGCAAAAATCATCTTTGCCAGGACTTAATTGATTACTATTATTGTGATTCCGGGTAGGGGCGAAGCATCCATAATGACTGTGTTAGGGTGGACAACAATAATGGTTTAGGATGCTTCGCCCGTACTGTGAGATTTTCTTGTGGAAGATAATAAATCCGATGTTTAATAGCAATCGTTTGTGATGACCGTTTTCCATGAAGAAGATGAACGCCGGATTCAACCCTGGAGGAAAGAGCTCTAGGGCAGGCTGCGGAATCCGGCCTACGAAAGGATGTTGCTTTTAAATTCCTTGAAGTAGAAAGGCAGGTCGGAAAGGATTTTTTTCATCAGGTGAGTAAGGCGGGAACGCCAGAGCTCAACATTGCTGTCCGTTTCGGAGCCGTGGGGAGAGACAAGGTCTGATACCGCTCTAAGAGCAAGCCAGGGGATTCGGTTTCGCGCAGCCACCCAGGCAAAAGCGCCGGTTTCCCAATCGGCGGCGTCAGCCTGATGTGTTTTTGTGAGAAGATCGAAAGCCTGAAAATCAATGTCCTGGTCAGCAGTAGCTACACGGGCTTTGCGTGTTCCTGCTGGCAGGGGATGGGTGATCCAGTGGTAGTCGTTGACGGTGCTGTAATGGGTAAAAGCGGCGACAGGGTCATCCATGCGTTCGACAATATCGTAGATCACTGTTTCACCGACCAGCAGCGTTTCACCGATTTCGCTTGATCCAGTAAATCCGCCGCTTGTTCCGATGTTGATGACCAATTCCGGATGATAGTGATCGATGACAAACTGAGTCGATGCCGCGGTCGCGATCTTTCCCCAACCTGAATGGAAAAAGAGGCAGGGTTGATTTTCGATCAGGATCTCGAAAAATTCACCTGCCAGGCTGAGCTGGAGCGAGGACGGCTGGAGGATGGCTTTGACCGCCTCCCACTCACCATTGGCACTGACCAGAACCGGGATGATTTGTGGAGGCATGCTCAAGCTGTGGCTGGTTTCTTGCCAACGGAGGCCATGTACGCCATGAAGCGTTCTTTGCCATCCAGTTCGAACACGGTGGTAGCCAGTTCATCGTCAAAAGCGGCAATGGCACAGACACCGCAGCCAATCGATTCAGCAGCCAGGTAAAGATTCTGGCAGACATGCCCCGCATCGAGGTAAATGTAGCGGTAAGCACGCATGCCGTAACGCCAGGAAGTGCGATATACCTCCGCGATCCAAAAGTAGGTCACAGCCGAATTAAGCACCTGTTTCTGGTTGTAAGTGGTTGAATAAGCCGCTTGCAGAACTTCCGTTCCAGATCTCCAGATTTCAAGCGCGTGCTGCTCTGGCAGATAGTGATAGATGCCAGGTTCAAGCCCTTCAACCCGCTGGATGGCAAGATAGGTCTCGAACGGGTGGCGGGAACCAGCTGATGGCACATAGCGGCGGGTGAGATTTTGGGTTTGAGTACCTTCTCGAAGACCCTGTGTCATATGTAGCAAATAGCCCAGTTCAGCCAGGGAGAGGACTGCTTCGGTATCGTAGCGGCGGTGGCTGCGGCGGTTGAGAACCAGCTGATCGAAATCATTCTGAGGGGGCGTGAACAAAGTCGGGTCAGGCAATTTGACTTGCCGTAACTCTGGATTCGGCTGAGAGAGGTATTGGGGAAATGCTTCACCGAGCACCTCTGGTGTGTTGATCGCCTTGGCGCTGCTGCTGGCTTGCTGGAACGCATCTCCGGCAGATTCGAATCTGGGCATGTTTCCTCCTAAAAACGGATCATGGAAAGGATCATAGCCAGGACGATGATGATCGCCAGGACTGCCATCAAGATGTTACCGGTGCGACCTGAAGTGTTTGATTTTTTTGCCATAATTACTCCAATTGTTCTTTGATTGCCTGGGCCATTTCCGTGGAAATGCCCTTGATTTGCGAGATTTCCTCCACCTGAGCGGCAAGGATGCCGTCAATGGAGCCGAAGCGGTTAATCAGCTCTTTTCTGCGCGCAGGACCCACCCCAGGTAACGCGTCCAAGCGTGATGCCAAACCGATTTTACCACGCTGATTGCGGTGGGCGGTAATGGCAAAGCGATGGGCTTCATCGCGGATGCGTTGGATGAGATAAAAGCCCTGGGAATGATCATCCATGCGGACTGAGTCTGATTTCCCCGGCAGAAAGAGCTCTTCTTCTTGTTTTGCCAGACCAGCTATGGTGAATTGATCCTGAAGATTCAATTCCTCAATGATTTCTATTGCCTGGCGGAGCTGTCCTTTGCCGCCATCCACGATCAGCAGGTTGGGCAGCAGAGAAAAGGCAAGGTCAGGTTTGTAGCCGGGTTGATCTTTTTCCTGTTGTTCGGTGAAGTAACGCGTCAGCCGCCGTCTGAGTACCTCGCGCATTGAGGCAAAATCATCTGGCGTGGTGACGGATTTGATGTTGAAGCGGCGGTAATTCTTTTTTGCGGGGACTCCCTGTTCGAAGACGACCATGCTGGCGACGCTGGCAGTACCCTGCGTATTGGAAATATCGTAGCATTCGATTCGATTGGGGACTTCGGGCATGCCTAAAACTGCCTGTATCTCAGCCAGGGCTTGATGCTGGCGGTCTTTATCGGCTTTCCAACGAATTTCGAGGGATTTTAGCGTCTCACGGGCATTTTCGGCAGCCATCTGCACCAATTCCTTGCCCTGCCCGCGCTTGGGGACAGTCAGCTGCACTTTCTCTCCGCCACGGCGTGTGTTGAGCCACTCTTTGATGATGCGGGCTTCTTCGACCTCCTGGGGCAGCATGACTTTGTTGGGAACATAAGCTGCCTGGGAGTAGAACTGCTTGATGAATTCTTCCAGGATCTCCGAATTTTCTTCGGCTTCGGTGCCTTCGAGAATGAAGTATTCGCGTCCGATTAGCTTACCCGAGCGGATGAAAAAGACCTGCACGCAAGCTTCACCCTTGGAGCGAGCCATGGCGATCACATCCGAATCTTTGCGCTCATCGGAGATGATCTTTTGGCGTTCCACCACCCGGTCAATCGCCTGGATCTGATCGCGATACACTGCCGCTTTTTCGTAATCAAGCGCTTCCGAAGCCTTTGCCATCGCGTCTTTGAGGCGGCTCATGATCGGGTCCGTGCGCCCTTCAAGGAATTTGCACAGGTCGTCAATCATCTGGCGGTACTCATCCTGGTTGACTGCGCCAATGCAGGGCGCAGAACACAGCTTGATGTCATAGTAGAGGCAAGCGCGTTCGTCCTTACCCGTGATCTCGCGGGCGCAGGTGAGGTAAGGGAAGATTTTCCGCAGGATATCGAGCGTCTGGTGCACCGCCCAAACGGATGTATATGGTCCAAAGTAGCGCGAGCCGTCGTTAACCATGTTGCGGGTGACAGAAAGCTTGGGGAAGGGATCCGCCCAATGCACCTTGATGTAGGGATAGCGTTTGTCATCCTTCAGCCGCACGTTGTAGAACGGACGGTGCTGTTTGATGAGGTTCATCTCAAGGATCAGCGCCTCAAGTTCAGAAGCGACGACGATCCATTCGATGTTCGCTATTTTTCGCACCATCTGGCGTGTTTTGTAGGTGTGATCCGCAGACTGCTGAAAGTAAGAGCGTACGCGGCTTTTGAGGCTGATGGCTTTACCAACGTAAATAATGGTGCCATCGGCATCCTTCATCAGGTAACAGCCAGGCTTATCCGGCAAAGTTGCCAGGATACCCTTAATCGTTTCAGAATACTCCATAGGCAAATTTTAACAGATAAAGATTAGCAAAGAATAGGAGATTAAGGTGTGGGTTGGTATAATCCTGAAAAGAGGAAACATGCCAATCAAAATCCTGCCTGACACGATCGCTTCACAAATTGCCGCTGGCGAGGTGGTGGATAGACCAGCATCGGTGGTCAAGGAGCTGCTGGAGAACGCGATTGACGCAGGCGCCCAGCAAATCGAGATTGAGATTCTCCAAGCCGGTAGGCGCCTGATCCAGGTGACAGATGATGGATCCGGCATCCCCGCGGATGAGGTGGAGCTGGCAGTCTGCCGGCATGCCACCAGCAAACTGAGCAGTGCGGAGGATCTTTTCAATATTCGCACGTTGGGCTTCAGGGGAGAAGCGCTGGCTTCTATTGGGTCTGTTTCCCGCCTGACCATGATCACCAACACCCGCGAGAGTCCAGTTGGGGCAAAACTGACTGTCGAGGGCGGCGAGCCTGCTGAGTCATCGACCATTGCCGCAGCCGCGGGAACGCGCGTGAGCGTGGAGGATTTGTTTTTCAACCTGCCGGCAAGGCTCAAGTTTCTGAAATCAGATACGACCGAAAACCGTCACATTACCGGCTTGGTGACGCGTTACGCTCTGGCTTATCCACACATCCGCTGGTCCGTGACCCAGGATGAAAAACCCATCTTCCAGACTACCGGAAGCGGTGAGCGGTTTGAGATCCTGCAAGCGTTGTTTGGTCCGACCGAAGCCGGTAAACTCATGCCGCTTAACTTCGAGGAACGCCATCTCAAGTTAGAAGGGTACATCAGCAGCTTGTCGCTAACCCGTTCCAATCGTAAAGACATTACCGTGTTCGTAAACGGACGCTGGGTGCAGGACCCGATGCTGACATCGGCGGTCATCCGGGCTTACAACACCATGCTGATGGTGGGGCGCTACCCGGTGGCGGTTTTGTTCACCAACATCCCACCCGAACTTGTGGATGTGAATGTGCATCCTGCCAAGGCGGAAGTGCGCTTCAGAGACCAGGACGCGGTTTTCAGCGGCGTGCAGCGGGCGATCCGAAGAGCGTTGCTGGCTTTTAGCCCCATTCCAGATTTGAATGCAACCCGTTTGTGGGGCAGGGGCAACCTTGACTCCACAGGGCAGAGTTGGCAGCAGGGCAGCTTCACTGCTGGTGCTGACACATCTGTGGAAGTCAACTACGGGACACCAGTAGCTTCATCTGAATTTGAAACCGCGCATCCACAACCCTCTTTACCTGGCAGCCACTTGCCGCTGCTGAGGCTGGTCGGACAGGTGGCATCCACCTACCTGATCGCGGAAGGTCCTGACGGACTTTACCTGATAGACCAACATGCCGCGCATGAACGGGTGTTGTTCGACCAGCTGATGGCGCAGTTCAATGCAAATAGTATTCCCTCGCAGGCTTTGTTGGATCCTGTCGTGATCGACCTGACTCCAGAGAAAGCAGGGATCCTAGAGCAGCAGCTTGATGCGCTCAGCAAACTGGGTTTTGAGATTGAAGAGTTTGGACCCAATGCCTTTGTGATCCGCTCGGTCCCAATCGTTGTGGAGAGAACGGATCCACGACTTGCGATTGAGGCGGTGGTCAATGCGTTTGAGGAAGATGAAAGCCCGTTGATGGCGGAGGTGGAAGCACGGGTGGCGGCGCGGGTCTGCAAGCGCATGGCGGTTAAAGCCGGGCAGATTTTGTCGGAGGCTGAGCAGCGCAACCTGCTGCTAAACCTCGAATCCAGCCAGTCGCCGCGGACCTGCCCGCACGGCAGACCGACCATGATCCACCTGAGCGTGAATTTACTCGAGCGGCAATTTGGCAGGCAGGGATCCCTCTGATAGAAACAACGATGAAGTATCTATTACTTGATGACCGGATGCGGCTGAACCGCTATCGAAATGAATTTTGTATGTAGTGAAAGTAAGTTCCACAAGTAAGACTGCACGCAAGATGAGGTGTTCAGGTTGGTCTGGAAGTAAATTCTAGAGGAAGTTCCCAAAAAGAAAATTACAAATACTTGTAAAGTATGAGATAGAGATAAACCAGCCATTTATTAAAAAATTGAAAAGTTTTATTAATTATTATTGGATCTTATTTCGTGAAAGAATTCAAAGACATCATTAATCATTTCATCATTAAATTCATGAGCTTTATCTGGATACAATTTACAAGTTACCTCCAAACCTAAATCTTGTAAAAACTTGCATTGATTGCTGAAGGCTGAAACCATATCAGATCCCCAAAAGTTTTTCCAATGGCAGGCATCTGTTCCTCCTAAATTACACGATTCTTGTAAATGATAATTATTGAAGTCTTTGTCACCAAAAAATAAGAATTGAGATATCTTGTTGTACTCTTCCTGATTAAATGTAGTTCCAACTAAAGACTCAAAATTGTTGGTCCCCCACGCCCAATTTAAAGGGTATCCATCAATACTATCCACGGGAAAGCATAAATCACCTGCAGTACCACCTGCAGCAAATGCACTGACATAACTTGGTTGAAGAATGGAATATTTGTTAGATGCAAGACCACCTATTGAAAAACCAAAAATATATACTTTATCATCGACTATTAAACCATCATTTACTAAACTAGCCTTAAAGTTATCAATAGATGCATTTAGTTTGAGGTCTGGACGATAAAATGTGGAATCAACAGGATCACTAAAAACAAAATCAGGAAAATGCAGGGTCCAATTATCTCTCAAGCCATCGCAATTATTATGAATTACTGGAAATAATAGAACGAAATTATACTTATCTGCATAATGCAAATACCCCTCCATATGATACTTAACATTATTTGAAGCTATCTCCACATCGCAACATTCCTTACATTGGCCTTCAGCAGGAGATATGACAATTTGTATTTTTTTGGAAAAATCTAAATTTCTGGGTATATATGAATAGTAGTTATAAATATCAGCCCCATCTATTTTATGGTACTTGATTCGACCTACAACATTATTTAATATCTTTATAGCGGTAGGAGAAGATGTCAGGGTTGCTGTAGGTCGAGGCGTATCGGTTGATGTGCTGGTCGGTTCGGGGGTAGCAGATGGCTCAAGAGTGGAGGATGGCTCAAGTGTAAAGTGTGAGGTAGCAGGCAATTCAGAAAGGGGAGAGAAAGAGGAACAAGCAGTAACAAATGCAAGAATTGTTAAAGTAAAAAGGTAAAAAAACATTGAATAAAAAAACTCATTTTTTTTCATATAACCATCTATTTTAGCTTCATTTATTATTATTAAAGAAGGCGAAAACATCAGATATCATTAAATCAGTGTAGTTATGAGCTATGCCAGTGTATAGTTTAAACTGAACATTGAAGTCAAGATCCTTCAAAAATAGGTACTGATTTTCTAATCTCTGAGGATCATTATTTCCCCAAACAGTGATTAACTCTTTGCTGGGGTAATTCGAATAATAAGTACTTTCTGTATCTTGATCGCCAATAAAGATAAACATCGGGACTTCTTTTAATAAATCATATTTTTCATAAACCTCGCCAGTCAGCGATGTAAAATTAGACAAGCCTAATGGCCACCTAAGGTTTACCCCGTTGTAAGAAACAACAGGTAAAGCCATCCAGCCACCAGAATGTCCAATGGCAGCAGCTTTTACTTTTTCTGAATGCAATAAAGTATAACGATTAGCCCACATTCCACCTGCAGAAAAACCTGCAACAAAGATCTTGTCTTGAACGGAATAGCCCTTTTCTTTAAGATCATTTTTGAACGCGTCAATGAAAGTATTGACCTTTAGATCAGGGCGAAAATAGAATTCGGGTGTGTTTGGATCCAGTGAACAGGCATTGATACCCTGAGGATAATAATTCTTTGTGAAACTTCGCGGAATGACAGGATGAATTATTATTATTTTTTCTTTATCGGCAAATGACTTTAGAACATTAAAAAAATCTTTTGCTTTTAAAGTCAATTCTTCATAATCCTCAATTTGGGGATGGGTCACCTCAAGAAGAATATATGGTTTATCATCAGCAGAAATCCCCTTCGGAACATAGGTCCAGTAATTGTAGGATTGTTCGTCAACTCGTTCATGAAATATCACTTTACCTGAAGGGTAATTTGGATAAACCTTAGTCGGTGATAGAGTGTTGGTAATTGTTTTGGTAGGAACTATAGTTGGTGTGTTTGCAGGGTCAAGGGTAACGGATGGTGATGGTGAATAATTTGATGTAGTAGGTGAAGACTGCTCAGCGGTCATTGCCAAAGGTTCGGGAGAGACAACAATAGAGCAAGCAGGCAGGAAAATGAAAACAGATAAGATAATTGACAGGAAATGATTAAATGATCGCCTGTGATTTACCATAGCCACCTCGCTATTGCCTAATGTTTGGATAATGTAATTATATAACGTTTCCGGTGAATAAAAAAATCTTTGCTTGCAGGTCTACGAGCAACCCGGCCCATGGCGAAAACCAAGATTGACCTCAGCCCACACGTAGAGGCGACGCATTCCGTAAGGGGAGGCTTTGTACTCCATCTCCTATACCGAAATAATCATTCTTCTCTGCCCGATCTCTCTAATACTTGTCTTATTTGCAAGCACGGCCTGCCGTGCCCCTACAACTAAGTATGTCAAACAACTAAATTAATTGAAATTGGAATTCCAAATTTGTGATTAAAACATGCTATAATGGGCATCCGCGGGGCGTGGCTCAGCCCGGATAGAGCGCACGGTTCGGGACCGTGAGGTCGGCAGTTCAAATCTGCTCGCCCCGACAAAACCTCCTAACGGAGGTTTTGCGTTTAACCGGGGGTTCTTTGTTACAATACTGCAAGTATATAGCGAGGTGAAGGAATGCCGTCAGATACACAAGTAATTTATTCAATGATGCGGGTGGGGAAGATCTATCCCGTGAACAAGCAGGTGCTGCGGGATATCTCGCTGGGGTTTTACTACGGCGCGAAAATCGGCGTTTTGGGGCTGAACGGCTCAGGCAAATCAAGTTTGCTGCGCATCATGGCTGGGATAGACCAGGATTATGTGGGCGAGATTGCCATGTCGAAAGGCTACTCCGTCGGACTGCTGGAACAGGAGCCGCAGTTGGATGACTCCAAAACCGTTATCGAAATCATCCAGGAGGGGGTCCAACCGATTGTGGACTTGCTGGCTGAGTTTGAAAAAGTGAACGAGGGCTTTTCGGACCCTGACGCGGATTTTGACAAGCTGATCGAGAAGCAAGCCCGCCTGCAGGATGAGCTTGACAGGGTTGATGCATGGAACCTGGACAGCAACCTGAAACTGGCGATGGGCGCGCTCAATTGCCCGCCAGCTGAATCTCGGATTGCGACACTATCGGGTGGCGAAAGGCGGCGCGTGGCGCTGACTCGGCTGCTCCTGACCGAACCCGATATCCTGCTGCTGGACGAGCCGACGAACCACCTGGACGCAGAGTCAGTGGCTTGGTTGGAACACCACCTGCAGAACTACAAAGGTACGGTTATCGCGGTCACGCATGACCGCTATTTCCTGGACAACGTCGCCGGCTGGATCCTGGAGCTTGACCGTGGCTTTGGCATCCCCTGGAAGGGCAACTACTCCTCCTGGCTGGAACAGAAGCAGGAGCGCTTGCGGGTAGAAGAGAAGACCGAGAGCAAGCGCCAACGCACCTTACAGCACGAATTGGACTGGATTCACATGTCGCCCAAGGCGCGCCAGTCAAAGGGGCAGGCACGTGTGACGGCGTATGAAAAATTGCTTTCCCAGGAACACGAAAAAACGCGTAAAGACCTCGAAATATACATCCCTTCCGGTCCTCGCTTGGGTGATATCGTGATTGAACTCAACGGGGTTTCAAAAGGCTTTGGAGAGAAAAAAATAATAGAGAATCTTGACCTTTCAGTTCCTCCGGGTTCGATTGTGGGGGTCATTGGACCCAATGGCGCGGGCAAGTCGACCCTGATCAAGATGATCGCGGGGTTGATTGAGCCGGATAAAGGCAGCGTCAGGCTGGGCGAAACGGTGAAGTTGGGCTATGCCGACCAATCGCGCACACTGGACCCAAAACTAACCGTCTTTGAGACGATCACAGGCGGAGCAGACAATCTGCAGCTTGGGGATATGACAGTGAATGGGAGGGCATATTGCGCCTCGTTCAACTTCACGGGCTCAGATCAGCAGAAAACTGTGGATACGCTCTCCGGTGGGGAAAGAAACCGTGTTTTCCTGGCGAAGACGCTGACGACAGGTGCAAATGTGCTGCTATTGGATGAACCGACCAACGATTTGGATGTGAACACGCTGCGGTCTCTCGAGCAGGCACTGGAAGAGTTTGCCGGTTGCGCCGTGGTCGTGAGCCATGACAGGTGGTTTTTGGACAGGATCGCCACGCACATCCTGCCGCTGGGGCACGACGAAAAGCCGCGCCTGTACCTGGGCAATTGGTCGGACTATGAAGAAGGTCAGCTCAGCAGGGGAAAGAATGTGGGCGTGAGCCGCAAGGATGCAAGGCGGGAATTGAGGCGCGATTAGGATTCAATACCTTTTGTGAGGAACCCGTTGGAAGCCCTGGAAAAGAATCTGGATGAAAACAGGTAAGATCCTTCGTTCCTCAGGATGACAGAAATCAATGTGTCATTCTGAGCGCCAGC
>CAYSVX010000003.1:0-71828 GCA_964434665.1 uncultured Anaerolineaceae bacterium | reverse complement strand
GTGATCGGGACCATGTCCCTTTTTTAAATGTGCGAAACTTATGTTACCTTATCCATTCACTTCGTGAATAAATAAGCCTTAGTCTGCAGACCATAATTAGGGTATGATTCCTTAATAATAGCTAACCAAGAAAGGGGCAATTATGTATCGCCTTAGTAATAACTCACTGATTGATACCACTCGCAAGAACCATGCCCTTGAGCACGCCACCATGACCATTTTGGCTGAGCGTTATAAGGGCGTGCGCATGCTGGGGCATTCAAACCCGGCTGGTTTTGTTCTGATGGTTGACCTGCCGACTGAGATCGTCACGGATGCAGTGCTCGAAGCCAAGCGCCGCCTGGAAAACGGCGAGCCAAACCTGGCTGTGCATCCCAATTGTGGCACCAACATGGCAGTCTCCAGCCTGGTTGGCAGCGCCGCGGCCTTTAGCGCACTTGGGCTGCTCAGCAAAAAAGGGCAAAATGCCTGGTGGCACTACCTGATTGCCACGCTTTTTGCTGTCCCTGCCTTTCTCATGGCAAAACCCCTTGGACCAAAACTCCAGAAAAACCTCACCACCGATCCTGAAACACGAGATATGGCTGTCCAGATGGTGACCAGCCAGAAGACCGCCAATAGTTTTGTTCATTTCATCCGTACCAGCGCTATTTAGGGGCAGCGTGAGCGGTCAGGCAAAACCCACCTTCTACCTTTTGCGCGGCGATGACAGCACGCGAATCAAAGAGGTCATTGCCGGTTTCCAGGCCGGACTTGGCGATCCATCCATGGCGGATCTCAACACCACCCGCCATGAAGGGGAGTCGCTCAGCTTTGAATCCCTGCAGGCAGATGCCCTGACCATGCCTTTCCTGGCGGATCGCCGCTTGATCATCGTTGAGAACGCGCGGGCTTTCCTTTCAAAAATGGCAAAGGATCGCGCCCAAGCCTGCCTGGACCTGTTCGGGAACCTACCCGAAACGACCGCGTTGGTGATGGTGGTGGAAGATCAGCAAGCCAAGAAGCGCGGCGAGCGTTTTTGGGAACACGGCAAAACCTACGCCTGGCTGACGGATTGGATGCGAGAACATAACAGCCTCGCGCTGCTCATCGACTGCGCCCTGCCAGACGAGGAAGACATGCCGTCCTGGATCCTTCGAAAAGCCAAGGAACTTGGCGGCGGGTTCAAGCCGGATGCGGCGAGATTGCTTGCGAGTTATGTAGGCAATAACACCCTACGCGCGCAGAATGAAATTGTGAAGCTCATTACCTACGTTGGCGAGCGCCAGGTGGTGGAAGAAGCAGACGTGACCTTGCTGACCGCCCAGGAACAGGAAGGCAACATCTTCACTTTCACGGACGCCCTTGGCGAACGCAACAGCAAAGCAGCCATGCGGCAATTCATGCTGCTGATGGAAGATAACGACCTGCTTGAGCTAACGGGCATGATCCACCGCCAATTCCGCCTCCTGATCCAGGCGCGTGAGATCCTCGACGCTGGTGGTAAGCCGCAGGATATCGAGCAGGACCTGGGAGTGTTGGGTTTTGTGGCGCGTAAACTTTCCGATCAGGCCCGACGTTTCAGCATGCGCCAACTTTTGGACATCTATGACCGTCTGCTGAAAATTGACCTGGACATGAAATCCGGCGGCACCCCGGGCGACGTCGCCTATGAACTTCTGATCGCGGACCTGACCCGTTAATCAAACCAGTTAAGGAACGAGATGCCATTCAATATCATTCGCAACGACATCGTATGCATGGAAGTGGACGCCATCGTAAACGCGGCCAATCCCGAGCTCAAACAGGGCGGTGGGGTCTGCGGCAGGATCTTTCATGCTGCCGGCGCGCAGGAAATGACGAGAGCCTGCGACACGATCGGTTGGTGTGAACCTGGCAGCGCGGTGATCACCCCTGGATTCAAGTTGCCAGCAAAATTCGTGATCCACACGGTTGGTCCAGTCTGGCAAGGGGGAGATCGGGGCGAGGAACAGGTGCTGCGCAGTGCATATCGCTCCAGCCTGGAGCTGGCAACCCGCTACAACCTTGAGAGTATCGCTTTTCCATTGATCTCTTCCGGTATCTATGGATACCCTTACGAACAGGCGTTGGCGGTCGCCCTTGACGAAATCAATCGTTACCTCTTCCAACATGACCTTGAGGTAACCCTGGTCATGTTCCATCAAACTGCTACTGCTCTTGGTTTCATGCTTCGTCATGACCTTGTAAGTTATATCGATGACCATTATGTCGATGAGCATCTGGATCACGATCGGCGGCAAAGAGACTATAACAGACCGCGTCCATCTGCCCCAAAGGTTTTTGAGGAACCACCGCAAGTAGATGAAGAGTTGATCTATCATGGCCCTGCGCTTTGCCAGCTTGCAGATGAAATCCAGGGATTTGAATTTCCTAAAGAGAAGACATTTTCTGAGGAACTGCTTACGCTTGTTGATACCAAGGGTATGACCGACGCTGAGGTTTACAGGAGATCAAACATTGATCGCCGCCATTTTAGCAAGATCCGCAGCAATCCCAGCTACGCCCCGAGTAAGTCCACTGTGCTGGCGCTGACCATTGGTCTGCGGCTTTCAGTTCAGGACGCGCAGGATTTGCTGGCCCGCGCGGGTTTTGCCTTTAGCCCGTGCGACAAGCGCGATCTGATCGTGCGCTATTACCTGGAACGAGAAGATCACGACATTGCGAAAGTGAACGCAGCTCTCTACGATTTTGATCAGAGTTTGCTGGGCGTATAAAATGTCGCCGGCCAGGCGACCACAGCGATAGCTTGGGGGAATATCATAGACCTCAGATCAACAAGGAGGTCTACATGAACAAAACAGAATTGATTTTCATCCTCGACCGCAGCGGCTCAATGGGTGGCTTGGAAAGCGACACCATCGGCGGATTCAACGCGACTATCAGCGACCAGAAGAAGATCGACGGGGAAACCCGCGTCACCACCGTCCTGTTCGACAACTTCTTCGAGGTTTTGCATGACCGCATCAACCTCCAGGATATTGCGCCTCTGACCGACAAGGATTACTTCGTCCGGGGCAGCACCGCGCTGTACGATGCCGTGGCGCTGGGCATTCGCAAGATCGCGAATGTGCAAAAACAAACCATGCCGGAAGGTCGGGCGGACAAGGTCATCATGGTCATCACCACCGACGGCTACGAGAACAGCTCGCGCGAAACCAACGCCGCGATGCTGCACAAAATGATTGACGACTGCAAGAAAGATGGTTGGGAATTCCTCTTCCTGGGTGCCGATATCGACGCGCAGGCTGCAGCTGGCGCAATCGGCATTGAAAGCCACCGGTCTTCGAACTATGTCAAGGACGCCCAAGGGGTGCGGGTGCAGTATGACTCGCTAAATAATGCCATCAGCGCGATGCGTTCAGGCGCTCCGTTGCCGAAAGACTGGAAGGACAAGCTCGACAAAGACAATAAACGCGCAAAATAGTGGGGGTTATGAGGGGTGAAGGGGTTGAGCCGGGGCAGATTTCTGTCCCGGCTCAATGTTTAATCTGTAAAGCGATTGTGCCGGTCTCTTACACGCCCTCGATTGTGCCGGCCTCCTGAGTGCGAAGCCTCCCTGTGGGACCGAGCACACGAACAAATATGATTGTGCCGGTCTCCTGACCGAGCACAGGAATTAGCCGTAGGCTTCATCAGTTTCTAACACGAGACTAAGGAGACCTTACGGTCAAATCACGTACTCGGCGAGGACGCCGTTACGATCATAAGCCGCGATTGTGCCGGTCTCCTGACCGAGCACAGGAATTAGCCGTAGGCTTCATCAGTTTCTAACACGAGACTAAGGAGACCTTACGGTCACATCCCGTACTCGGCGAGGACGCCGTTACGATCATAAGCCGCGATTGTGCCGGTCTCTGACCGAGCACACAAATTAGCCGAAGGCTTCATCTTTTTATGGCAAGTAACTGAGGAGACCTTACGGTCAAATCACGTACTCGGCGAGGACGCCGGTCCGATTGTAATAAGACACCGGGATGATCACGATTAGATCCGAGCATGAATAGATATTCATAGAATATAATCATTTTCCATGGACCGATATCACTTCAAAGATGGAATATCAACCTATTTTGTGACGTTCACAGTTATTGACTGGCTCCCACTCTTTTTGAAACCAGCTTTCACGAAAATAGTCACAGAGAGCTTAGTGTTTTGTGTGGAAAACAAGGGCTTGAAAATTCACGGATATGTGATAATGCCAAACCACATACATACCATTCTTTCGGATGAGGCGAGTGAAAAACAAAGATTGCACAAAACGATAACTGAGTTTCGTTCTTTTACCGGCCATGAACTAGCTGGATTAATAGATAATACCTGCCCAACATCATGGTCCAACATCCTGAGGGCAGCTGCTGAAACTGATAGAGATCGGAGAGTTTGGCAATCTGGCTGGCATGCCGAAGCGGTGGTAAATCAAGACTTCTTTGAACAAAAATTGTCCTACATGCACAACAATCCTGTACGAGCAGGATTTGTGAACCTGCCTGAACATTGGACACACTCATCAGCAAGGCTGTGGCTTTTTGGGGAAAAAGGGCAAGTTCCAATCAGCTTGGATTATGCTAGGCTCTGATAGTAAATATATATCCAAATCTAATTGTGCCGGTCTCTAGCCGAGCACATGATCCAATCTTGATTGTGCCGGTCTTCTGACCGCGCACACGAACTAGCCTAAGGCTTCATCAGTTTCTACCACGAGACTAAGGAGACCTTACGGTCACCTCCCGTACTCGGCGAGGACGCCGGTACGATCGTCAGACGTGATTGTGCCGGTCTCTGACCGAGCACAGGAACTAGCCGTAGGCTTCATCTTTTGTAACACTCAACTGAGGAGACCTTGCGGTCACATCCCGTACACGGCGGGGACGCCGGTACGATCAAAACAACGGTCACATCCCGTACACGGCGGGGACGCCGGTACGATCAAAAATACACAAAAAAAAAACCGCCTATTCGGCGGTTGTGGTGCTTGCTTTGGTGGGTTCTTTCGAAGTTCCTTCTGTCTTGCTCTCAGAGGACGATTTGGAGCCATTACCGCCATCCCCATCAGCCTTGTGGCTGTACTTCTGCCCGGAGGGCGAGCGGTTATCGGTAGCGTAAAATCCTTTGCCCTTGAAAACAATGCCTACCGGTTGGTAGACCTTGCGCAGCGCAACGGTGTTGCAGCTGGGGCAAACGGTTAGAGGATCATCGGTGAAATGTTGGAATTGATCGAAATGGTAATCGCAATTCTCGCATTTATAACTGTAAACTGGCATCTTCTACTTACTTCTCCTGGTCAAGAGTCATTATAGTACCACAAAATGACCTAAAATCATCTTACTACTTGTGCATTAGATTTATGTCAGATAGTGCTGCTGGAAAACTTTTAATGGGAAACGTTAGTCAAATTTTAAGTAGACACACCGAAAACACCTCATCCGTCTTGCGATATAATCGAACTCTGTATGGCTGAAGAAAACAAAGAAACTAAAGCGCCTTCAAAGCGCAAACGGCCGGTTTGGCTGATCATCCTTGGCGTCCTGCTCGTTGGAGTAGTGGTGCTGTTTGCGCTTTACCAGGTGCCCGCGATCCATGACCGCGCGTATTTTTACGTGACCTCGCTGCGTTCCCGCATCTATTATTTCTTCAAACCCCCTGCCGCGTCGACCTTCAACCCATCGGAGAAGTCCACCCCAGATGCCAGTATCGCCGCCACTCTTACGGCGCTGATTCCCACCCCCACGGCTACCTACACGCAAGAACCAACTACGGGAACCTCCCCGGAGCCGACAACCATTGCCACCCCAACGCCGATCCCCACTCCAATTCCCGCCGCGGTGCAGCTCGAGGGTATCGTGCAGGAATACCAGCGCTTGAACAGCTGTGGTCCAACCAACCTGGCTTTGATACTGCGCTATTGGGGTTGGGTTGGCGAACAGATCGACATCGAGCAGGTGGTCAAACCCCGCCTTGAGGACCTCAACGTCACGCCCCAGGAAATGGTCACCTACATCCAGGAGAACACCCAGCAGGACGCAGTCCTGCGCCTTGGCGGCACCGTCGATCTGCTCAAGCACCTGGTGGCTGCTGGTTATCCTGTGCTGGTTGAGCGCGGATACGTCAACCTTGATGAGGAATGGAAGGGTTGGATGGGCCACTACGGGGTCGTTGATGGCTACGATGACGCAAAAAATGCGGTCCACATCCCCGACACCGTCAATGGCAACATCTGGATTGATTACGACACGCTTCAGAAGTTCTGGGACGAATTCTCAGGCACCTACCTGGTAATTTTCCCTCCCGAGGAGCGTGAAATAGTGTTGGGATTGCTGGGTGACCACGCCGACCCAGAATACAACCTCGATTACACCCTCGAACTTTTCCGTCAGCGGTCTGAAAGCGTCGATCGTTCGGAGCAGTATTTTGCCTACTACAGTCTTGGTGAACTGCTGGTGCTGAAGAAGGACTATGCCAACGCAGCTGCGGCTTTTGATAACGCTTTCGAAGTATATGGTTGGCTGCCTGTAGAGGACCGCCCCTGGCGCATGCTCTGGTACCAGGTGGGTCCTTATGAAGCTTATTATTACACTGGCAGATACAAAGATGTTGTCAGCCTGACCTATAAAACGATAACAGACGCCAGTACAGCGGCTCTACCCGAAACGTTTTTGTGGAGCGGTCGGGCTAACGTGGCTCTGGGTAATACCCAGACCGCTATTTTCGATTTCAAACGTGCCTTGCAGTGGCATCCAGGCTGGCCGCCTGCCCTGGCTGAGCTCAAAGCTCTGGGCGTTGAACCCTAACCTCGCAACCATAAAAACTGAAGAGACATTATGTCATCATCTAAAAAACACCTCAAAAAAACTCTCGAAAAGCGCTCGCTTTGGCGCACGCCCTGGCTTTATCTCGCGATCCTGGTGGCGTTTGGCTTGCTTGGATTTGTCGCGATGCAAATCCCAGCAGTGGAAGTACGCGTGCAGAATCAATATTCAGACATCTACTATCGGCTCAATCCGCCGTCTGAAAACGTCTTTGATCCATCCCAGCAGGGCACTCTCGACGCGAGCGTGTTGGCATCACTGACCGCCATGGTGCCCACTCAGACGCCCGTTCCGCAACAAACCCCTACCCCAGAAGGTGACCCGGCGCAGCCAGCCGCTCCTTCCGAGCCCACCCCCACTCTCGTTCCAGTTCCCGCTGCTTTTGCCTTGGATGGGATGGGGCTGGAATATCAGAGCATGAATAATTGCGGACCAGCCAACCTTTCGATGAACCTTACCTACTGGGGCTGGCCGACCACCCAGGATGTCACCAAAGCTGGTCTACGAACCCACAAAGATGACCGCAACGTCATGCTTAGCGAGATGCGCGATTTTGTAATCGAGAAGACTAACCTGACCGCTCTCGTCCGCTATGGCGGCACACTCGATATGGTAAAACGACTGGTTTCAAGCGGTTACCCGGTCCTGCTGGAACGTGGACACACAGACCCTGAAGATGGCTGGATGGGGCATTACAGCATTGTGACCGCTTACGATGATGCCAAACAAACGCTCCGCATCCCGGACACGCTTCTGGGGGTCATGAGCCTCAGTTATGACGAGCTGATGCTCGACTGGGCGCATTTTGACGGGATCTACCTGGTCATTTACCCACCTGAGCGTGAAGCCGAAGTACTGGCGCTGCTCGGACCGGACGCTGACCCTGCCAGGAACTTGCAAAACACCCTCGACCAGGTCACTGCACGCATCCAGCAGGTGAGTGGACGGGAACTGTTCTTTGCATGGTATTCGCGCGGCAGCGTGCTGGTTGAGATGCAAAACTATGTCGAAGCAGCCCTGGCGTACGACCAGGCATTTGCCGCTTATGCCGAATTACCCCCTGCGGAACGCCCCTGGCGTATCACCTGGTACCAGGTGGGAGCTTATCCGGCTTACTACTACACCGGACGCTACCAGGATTGCCTCAACCTTGCGATGCAAACCCTCAGCAATAAAAGAAGCCCGGAACTGCCCGAGAGTTGGTATTGGGCTGGGCGTGCTGCCGCAGCCATGCAAATGACCGATGACGCCATCTCTCATTACCGCAAGGCACTCGAGTATCATCCCGGTTGGGCTTTACCCCTCGAAGGTTTGGCCGAGCTGGGTGTGCAGCCCTAAGCCAAAAACGGCATTTTTGTTCGCGGTTATAATGCCAATCTGTTATGAGAAAAAACGCTAAACATACTTTTCGCCGGCGACTAACGCCGCGCCCTGCCTTGCGCAAGCCATGGTTTTACGCCGCGCTTGTCGCTGTTGGCTTCCTGGTGGCTGTTGGTCTTTACCAAATCCCTGCCATTCACGACCGTGCCTACTTCTACCTTGCAAGCGCGCGAGCCAGGATTTACTATTTCTTCAAACCGCCGGCCGCGGAAGTTTTTGAGCCCACTCAGCAAGGCACTCTCGATGCCAGCGTTTTTGCGACGCTGACAGCCATGGCACCTACGGCCACTTTCACTCCGCAGCCCACCCACACGCAAACCCTGGAGCCAACCTCCGAGAATACTTCCACCCCAACCATTACGCCAACGGCAACCCTCACTCCCACTCCGCTTCCGCCGTTACCTCCCTCGGCTATGATCGAGGGCATTGAACCTGAGATCCAAGGCTTTAACAACTGTGGTCCTACCAACCTGGCGATGGCTTTACGCTTCTGGGGCTGGAAGGGTAACCAAAAAACCACCGAAGCTGTGCTCAAACCCTTCATCAAGGATCGCAACGTCATGCCATATGAAATGCTGGGGTACGTGCAGGAACAAACCGAACTGAACGGTATTGTACGTTATGGCGGAGATCTTGAACTGGTAAAGCGGCTGGTTGCTTCCGGCTTCCCGGTGCTCATTGAGCGCGGATACATCGACCGGCATGAAGGCTGGATGGGGCATTATGGCTTGATCGTAGGTTATGACGACAGGCTGCAGGAAGTGACCATCCCCGACACCTATCTGGGTTTGAAAAAGATGAGTTACGCTGACATTACCCGCTATTGGGAGCAGTTTGACCGGATCTACCTGGTCATCTTCCCTTATGAACGCCAGCAGGAAGTTTATGACATCCTGGGTGCACAAATGGATGCCCAATATAACAAAGAATACACGCTCGATCTGATCAGTAGCCAGCTTTACCAGCGTGAAGGATTGGACCAATTCTTCGTCTGGTATAGCCGGGGTTCGATCTGCATCGAACTGAACGACTACCTTTGCGCAGGCGAGTCGTATGACGAAGCCTTCCGCATTTACGCGACCCTCAAGGAAGAAGAACGTCCGTGGCGCATGCTCTGGTATCAGACCGGTCCCTATTATGCCTATTATTATTTGCAGCGCTACCAGGACCTTTACAACCTTACCAAGCAAACGCTCGATAAAACGCCCGAAGACGCCATTCCCGAAACCTGGGTTTGGAAAGGTCGGGCAGAAGTGAAGCTGGGGTTTAGGGATCAGGCAGTCGATAGCTTCAAGCAGGCGTTGTTCTGGCATCCCGACTGGTGGGTGGCAATTGATGAACTGACCGCTTTAGGCGAAAAAGTGGACTGAGCCAGAAAGGACGCAACTATGCAGAATTACGTTGCCTACAATTCCCGCGTGTGGGATGCCTGGAGTGAAGATCACACCACCTGGACAATCCCCCTGACCCCCGAGCAGTTCCAGCACGCAAAGAACAGTCCGATTGAAATTGTCATGACTCCCACAAAGAATGTTCCCCTTAGCTGGTTTGAAGGGGTTGGAACGGAAATGTTGGGCTTGGCCAGCGGAGGCGGTCAGCAGGGACCGGTGATGGCGGCACATGGCTACCGCGTGACCATTCTGGATAACTCGATGCGCCAGCTGAGGTCTGAAACAATGGTGGCTGAACGCGAGCACTACCCAGTCCTGGCAGTGCAAGCTGATATGAGCCTGCCCTTCCCGTTCAAGGACGAGAGCTTTGATTTGATCGTCCACCCGGTGTCCAACTGTTACATCGAGGACTTGCAGCCAACCTGGAACGAATGTTACCGGGTGCTGAGGCATGGTGGCGTCATGATTTCAGGGTGGACCAATCCGATGCTGTACATGTTTGATGATGACGCCCTTGATAACCCGGATGTCCCGTTGATTGTGCGCAACAAGCTGCCCTATAACGGCAGAGTGGAAGTGGAAAAAGGCGCGGAATTAAGGTTGGATACAGGCTATCAGTTCAGTCACACACTCGAAGCGCAGATTGGTGGGCAGCTGAAGGCGGGCTTTCTTCTTAAGGGTTTCTACGAGGATACCGACCCCGGGATTCACCTGGCGGAATACACCAGTCTGTTTGCCGCAAGCCTGGCCGTGAAGCTGTAGAATACTCAATCATTTCCCGATTGTGCCGCCTATGCCCACCTTGAAATGGATGGGTAGTCTCCTGAGTGCGAAGCCTCCCTGTGGGACCGAGCACACCACCAACCCTCGATTGTGCCGGCCTTTGGCCGAGCACACGGATTAGCCGGAGGCTTCATACTTTTGTTGTGGGAACTATTGGAGACCTTGCGGTCAACCCCCGTACTCGGCGAGGACGCCGGTACGATCATAACCCCCGATTGTGCCGGTCTCTGACCGAGCACACGAACTAGCCGAAGGCTTCATCCTTTTTGTACAAGAAACATTGGAGACCTTGAGGTCACTTCCCGTACTCGGCGAGGACGCCGGTACGATCATAACCCCCGATTGTGCCGATCTCTGACCGAGCACACGAACTGGCCGAAGGCTTCATCCTTTTTGTACAAGAAACATTGGAGACCTTGCGGTCACTTCCCTTACTCGGCGAGGACGCCGGTACGATCATGCTTGACTTGCTTATCTCATCTTTTCGGGGTAATTTTTGAGCAATTCCTGTCCGGGCATCAGGATCGCTTTGGGTTCACAGACGCTCTTGCAGAAACAGCAGCCCACCATGCACAAAAACGGTTCCGCCACCCAGATCTTGCCATTTTCATCGCGCTCAAACACCTCTCGCGCGCAAAGTTCCAGGCAAGCCCCACAATCGTTGCATAAAGCGTCTGAGATGGTTGGAAACCAGGGTATTTGCTCCCGCGGGTAACCGCGCCAGGTGCCGTAATCGCGCGCGACGATCGCTCTGCCAGTTCGCCTGCGTTGATAGTAACGTTGATATTCAAGGGCAAGCGCCACGGCATAGTCTTCTGCTGCTGGTTTGGGGACGAAATTGTTCTGCTTCACGCCTTTTAACAAGCGCTCTTTGACCTCAGGTTGGCTTGGAGATAGCCCCTCTTCGTACAAACCTGAAAACAGCTCTTCGAGCCCAAGCAAACCTGCTGGCTGCCCGCCGATTTGCAACATGCGGTAACTTAGCGCCATATTTTGATCAGCCTTGTTTCGCCAGGCATTCCGCGGCTTCAACTTTGAGATGCGCCACCATGGCAGTCAGACCATTGCTGCGCTGCGAGGAAATGTGGCGCCAGAGACCGAGCTCCTCAAACAAGCTTAAATCCGCGTCAAGCACATCTATAGCAGGTTGGTGATTGAATAGTCTAAATAGCACTGCCACCATGCCCTTCACTACCAGTGAATCGCTGTCAGCTTCGAAAACGACATTGCCATCCTCGCAGTTTACATCAAACCAGACACTTGACTGGCAGCCCTTCACCAGGTTCTCGTCAACCTTCAATTCCGGCTTCATAGGGGGCATGTCCATGCCCAACTCAATCAGATATTCGTATTTTTCTTCCCAATTGGTGAGCAGAGAAAAATCGTCACTAAGGTCTTTTTCGATATCTTTGATTCCCGCCATACTCACCTCTTGAGCATTTTGATGGCGCGCCTGATGCCGGACGCCAGCTTCTCGAGGTCCGCCTGATCGTTATAAAGCGCCAGAGAGGCACGGACTGTGCCGCTGATGTGCAGGGCGTCCATGATTGGCTGGGTGCAATGCTGACCAGTCCGAACGGCGATGCCCATTGTGTCGAGCAGCACGCCCAAATCATAGTGTTGAATGCCAGTCACATTGAAAGGCAGAATTCCTGAACGATGCGCCGGATCGCCATAAATGACCAGTTCGGGGATCTCCAAAAGAAGATTAAACCCGTAAGCAAGCAAATCCTCTTCGTACTTTTGCAGTTCAAATTGATCAAACTGCTGCAGGTAATCGACTGCGGCAGCGAGACCAATTGCCCCAGCCACATTGGGTGTGCCGGCTTCGAATTTGAATGGGAGAATGTTGAACGTTACCTTTTCGGGGGTCACAGTCTCGATCATCTCGCCGCCGCTAAGGAAGGGCGGCAATGCTTCCAGCCATCTTTCTTTCCCGTAGAACACCCCAATCCCCATTGGTCCGTACATCTTGTGACCGGAGAAAACATAAAAATCCGCATCCAACGCTTGGACATCGTGCTCAAGATGCTGCACCGATTGAGCGGCATCCACCAAAACGGGGACTTCGTGGGCATGTGCGAGGCGGATGATCTCGCCGACGGGATTGACTGTACCAAGTGAGTTGGAAACCTGGTTGATTGCCACCAGGCGGGTCTTTTCGTTGAGCATGCACTCAAACTGCGTAAGGTCAAGCTCTCCATGCTCGTCAAAGGGCAGAATTCGGAAGGTCGCGCCGCGTTTCAGGCACATCTGCTGCCAGGGAACGTAGTTGCTGTGGTGTTCAAGTTGCGAAACGATGATCTCATCGCCAGCCTGCACAAATTTGTCGCCAAAGGTGTACGCCAGAAGATTTACCGACTCGGTTGTGCCGCGAGTAAAGATCACCTCATGGGATCTTTCAGCATTGATGTATTTTGCCACTTTCCGCCTTGCCTGCTCGTGGGCCTCGGTTGCCTGCACTGCCAGGGAGTGATTTCCGCGATGGATATTGGCGTTGAAACGGGTGTAATAATCAACTAATGCGTCAATTACCACCTGCGGCTTTTGCGTGGTGGCGGCATTATCAAGGTAAACCAGCGGGCGGTCATTGATGGTTTGCATCAAAATAGGGAAATCAGCTTTTGCGGTGAGGATGTCTTTACTCATATTTGATCCTTAGATAGTTTGATTTTACCATTGCCACAGAGTAAGGCCGCAGCTTGTAAGGGCTGAAGCACCAGAATTTTGTTTCCAGTGGATTATTAAAAAGCGGTAAAGATTTTGTTATTAATTCACCTGGCGCGTTGACGTCCACAGCTTTGGGATACAATTGTTAACGAGTTAAACATCGTTTACTTGTTGTTTTAACGCAGCGGAGGGTTTATGCCTGAAAAAATATTGGTTGTAGACGACGAAATTTCCTTGCAGGAAACCTTGACATATAACCTTAAAAAAGAAGGTTATATCGTTGAAGTTGCGGGGGATGGTATTGTCGGGCTTGAACTTTTTCGTGCTTCCAAGCCAGACCTTGTCATTCTGGATGTGATGCTGCCCGGGATGGACGGCTTCGAGATTTGCCGCACGATGCGCCATGAATCCAACACGCCTGTTCTAATGCTGACCGCCCGCGACGATGAAATTGACCGCGTGGTCGGGTTGGAGGTTGGCGCTGATGATTACTTGCCCAAGCCCTTCAGCATGCGCGAGTTGATCGCGCGCGTTAAAGCGTTATTACGCCGCGTTCGTCTAATTCGAGAGGAAGTAGGCGCAGCCGCACAGGAAGCCACTCAAAACAAGACTCTCGTCTTCGGCAAACTGGAAATTGACATCAACCGGCGGGAAATCCGCCTGGACGGTAAAGTTTTGCCATTCAAACCCAAAGAATTCGAACTGCTTACTTTTATGGCGCAACACAAAGGGCGTGTACTCACGCGGGAACTGATCCTCGAGCGAGTCTGGGGTTGGGGATTCGTGGGTGATTCGCGTACCGTAGATGTTCACATTCGCTGGATACGTGAAAAAATTGAGCTTGACCCCGGTTCTCCACAAAGAATTATTACAGTCCGTGGGGCTGGTTACCGCTTCGAAGGGTAAAACTATCATGAAGATGCGCATTCATTCGCGCATTGCCTGGCCATTTATTTTAACGCTGGCGCTAACACTGGCAGTCTGGCTGATTGCCTTGCCGATCCTTGAACAAAACGCCGCCCAGAAAGCGCTTATAAGTGGCGTGCCAGTCGATCTTTCGTTGGTACAAAATGTGGCAATTCTGATTTTGCTGGGAGGATTAATTGCCGGTTTAAGCATCAGCCTCATTTACACCAATCGCTATGTGGAAGACCTTAAGACTCTCACAGAGACAGCCAAACAGCTCGGTGAGGGATATTACCAGGAAATTGAACCGCCTCTGATGCAAAACTCACTTCGGGAGATGAGTGAATTGCGTGAAGCTTTGCAAAAAACTGCCCACCAAATCGAAGACCAGATCACCGCACTCTCCAAGGAGCGCGCCATGCTCTCAGCGGTTTTGGGACAAATGACCGACGGAGTCTTGATTGCGGATAACAGCGGAAGTGTGCAGCTGCTCAATAACGCCGCAGAAAAGCTATTCATGCTCAAAGAGGAAGAAGCATTAGAGCGATCGATAGTGGAAGTAGTGCGTCATCACAAATTGGTGGAGCTTTGGGAGGAAACCCGCAATGGTCCCGCAAAAACCATTACCATGGAAATGGGTGCCATGCATAAGTACCTGCAGGTGGTTGGTATCCCCCTGGGGGAAGAATTGCCCGGGCGTTCCATGCTGCTTTTCCAGGACCTAACCCAGACACACCGTCTCGAGATCGTCCGGCGGGACTTTGTCTCGAACATTTCGCACGAGCTGCGCACTCCGTTGGCAGGGTTGAAGGCTATTAGCGAAACTTTGCTGGACGGAGCCCTGGAAGATCCAACGGTTGCCCGCAACTTTGTGTTGCGGATGGACAGTGAGGTGGACAATCTCACGCAAATGGTCAACGAATTGCTTGAACTTTCACGCATCGAATCTGGGCGATCCAATTTTGATTTTCAGCGCATAGAACCTTACCGGTTGATTCAAAAACCTGTCGACCGCATGATCCTGCAGGCGGAAAGAGTCGGTGTGAAACTCAGCCATGATTGTCCCGATAACCTGCCTTTGGTATTTGCTGACTCGGACCGCATTTCACAGGTTTTCATCAATCTGATCCACAATGCCATCAAATTTACCCCTAACGGCGGGCTGATTCATGTGAATGCCTATCAGGACGGTCAAATGGTGGTCTTTAAAATTAGCGACAACGGTGTTGGGATTGCGCAAAAAGACATCACGCGCATCTTCGAACGATTTTACAAGGCTGACCGCGCAAGAGCGGGCAGCGGAACCGGTTTGGGACTGTCGATTTGCCGGCATATCGTCGAAGCCCACGGCGGGAAAATTTGGGCTGAGAGCGTTGAAAATGAAGGCGCTGATTTTTTCTTTTCAGTACCCACGGTATTTGCTGAATAGTGGAGTTAACACTTCTTTTACAGCCCGCAAAAGAGACCTTAACCAACTTTTCTGCGAAGCCGTTGCGGCGTATGTTATAGTCAAGCATGCTGGCAACCCTTTGCGTTTAACATCCCTTGGGAAAGTTTTTAAGTCAGGATGTACAATAATAAAAAAACATCTTTAGCATTTTTGGAGGCGTCATGTCTCGTTTTACCTTGGATCAAGAAATAAAGCTCGTTCAGGACGAAATGCTCTTGTTGGGCAGCCTGGCAGAACAGGCTATCTTGAACTCAGTTGACGCTTTGCGTCGAAGGGATGTCGCCGCGGCAAAAGCCATTGCCGCTGAAGATAAGAAAATCAATGACAAGCATTTCGCCATTGAAAACCACATACTGATCATTTTTGCTACTCAATCTCCGTTGGCGCGTGACCTCCGCAGACTGGCTGCAATGCTTGAGATTATTACTGAACTGGAGCGTATTGGCGATTATGCCAAAGGCATCGCCAAGGTTGCGGCTCGGCTGGCAGATGATGAAACTCCGCTGCCTATACGGGAAATCTCAGCCATGGCAGATAAAGCCACATCCATGCTCCACCGTGCCCTGGGCGCTTTTGTTTCCGAAGACCTCTCGGCTGCTTATGCCATCCCCAAAGAAGATGATGAGGTGGATGAGTTGTACATCACCGTCTATCGCAAGCTTGTTCAGAACATGATCAAGAATCCTGAGTCGATTGACCACGCCAACCAGATACTCTGGGTCATCCATAACCTTGAGCGCACCGCTGACCGGGTGACAAACATCTGCGAACGAATCGTATTTATTGTGTCTGGTGAGCTGCTCGAGTTGGATTCATCGGACGATGAGGACAGGGACGACTAAAACTCTTTTCTTGAAGATCAAAACGCGCCCAAAAGCGCGTTTTTTTATATACGCAATATCGCAAAAATCAGTGGAGTAAACTATAATCCTATTAATTCACACTTAATGAGTTTTATGCATGCCACGCATATGGCTATAAGGAGGCGTTGCTTGTGTTAAGAAAAAACGATACCAAAGGGAAGCTTATTGTTGTGGAGGGAATCGACGGTTCCGGTAAATCCACTCAAATTGACCTGCTATACAAGTGGCTCTTGGGGGCTGGATACTCTGTTTATTTCAGCGAATGGAATAGCTCCGTGTTGGTGAAGAGCACAACCAAAGCTGCAAAAAAGGCGCAGTCCTTCACCCCCACCACTTTCAGCATTCTGCACTGTACCGATTTTGCCGATCGATGGGAAAACAGCATCTATCCCCTGCTTAAAGCTGGCGTGATCGTGTTGGCAGATCGCTATGCCTTTACGGCTTTCGCGCGTGATGTTGCCCGTGGAGTCGACCCTGAATGGGTGCGCAACATGTATTCCTTTGCCATCATGCCTGACGCGGCATTGTATTTCAGGGTGCCGCTGGATGTGGCAGTGGGGCGCATCACCGGAGCGAGAGCCAGCCTGAAGTATTATGAAGCTGGCATGGACCTGGGTCTGTCCGAAAATATCAACGAGAGTTTTGAACTTTTCCAAGGCAGAATCCTGGGTGAGTATGACAAAATGGTGGATGAATTTGGCCTAACCATGATTGATGGCACCAAACCTGTCAAAGACCAGCAGAAAAAAGTACGTGGGATTATCAAAAAAATACTAACGGGTTTCGAGGGGTTGCCTAATCCCAATAAAATACCCATTTCTGTGACCAATATCCAGGCGGGCAAGCCGAAAAAAGGAGGCTCAAAATGAACAAAGCAACCTTCTATGGAGCTGGCTTTCCCTATCGCGATTTTGGCAAACTCTCCGGCAAGCTGATTGTGTTGGAAGGAACAGATGGTGTTGGGCGATCCACCCAAATCAAAAAACTGCGCAATTGGCTTGAGGAAGAAGGCTACGCCGTCTCAGATACCGGGCTCACGCGATCCGAACTGACAGCTTCAGGGCTTGAGGCTGCCAAGAGCGGGCATACGCTTGGTCCGCTCACCATGAGTCTCTTCTATGCCGCCGACTTTGCCGATCGCCTTGAAAATCAGATCATCCCTGCATTGCAGGCAGGCTTTGTGGTGCTTTCGGACCGGTATTTCTACTCTGTCGTCGCCCGGGACAGCATCCGAGGCGTGAACCGTGTTTGGTCCAAACAGTTGTACGGCATCGCGCTTAAGCCGGACCTGATCCTCTATATGAAAGCCAGCGTCCCTTCACTGGTGACGCGGCTGATCCATGGGCGCGGCTTGAACTATTGGGAAGCCGGAATGGACCTGCACATGGCTGACAACTTCTACGACAGCTTTGTGCAGTACCAAAGCCTGATACTGGAACAGTTCGACATCCTGGCGGAAGAATACAACTTTTTGACCATTGATGCCGACCAAAACCCCAGCGAGATCTTTGAGGAACTGAAGAAGCCCATTCTTGAACTGCTGCATAACCGGCTGACAAAAGGTCACAAACCGAAATAGAGCGAGTTACTTACCCCAACATGCCCGGGGTAAGTTTTTTAAGGAGAAACGATGAGCAAGATCCGATCTGAAGCTGTCTGCGTCTACGGGTCAAAGATCATAAACATGCACGTTCTGGCAATGCATGCCGAGATCGCAGGCGTGATGGAAGCCAAAGACATCGAATACATTCATCGCATGCGTGTCGCCTCTCGCCGGCTGCGCAGCGCGCTGGCAATCTTTGAAGGTTGTTTTTCACGGAAGGATTTCAAGAGTTACTCCCGCGATGTGCGGGATGTGACCCGTTCTCTTGGCACCGCTCGCGATTTGGATGTGCAGCTTGCTGTGCTTGAGAACATTTTTCCCATTTTTTCTGATCCCAAATTGGCTCCGGGTATGCGCCGGCTCGAATTGCGCCTCAAACAGCAGCGGGCTGACGCTCAAAAAGACGTTCTCACGGCCATTAAGACGCTCCAGGCGGATGATACGCTTGTGAACCTCGCCAAATGGGCTGCGTCTTTCAGAGAGATGTCCGAAGGTGTCTACCTGTTCTCTCCCGCTCTCTATGAGCTCGCGTTTAGCGGCATCAATGCCCGCTTAAAAGAATTTCTTGATCATGCCGATTATGTGCTGGACGAGCGCAATGTCACTGAACTGCACAATATGCGCATCAGTGCCAAACGCCTCCGCTACACGATGGAGGCTTTTGCTGACCTATATGGTGCAAACCTAAAACCCTTTATCAATCAAACGCGGAAATTTCAGGATATTTTGGGGGATATCCACGACGCGGATGTCTGGGGCGAAATGATCCCACACTTCATCCAAGAGGAAAAGGAACGAATATCCATCTACTTTGGGAACGACCGTCCTCTAAAACGGCTTTTACCTGGATTGGAAGCTTTCCGGGTAAATCGCATTGATAAGCGCAAAGCGGATTACCAGCAATTCCTCTCTTTGTGGGCTAAGGCGGAAGAAATCCAGCTATGGGATGAACTGCTCAAACTGATCAACGCGCCACTGGATCTCGAAGTTGTTATGCGTACCCTGCAGCAACTTGAGAATCCACAGACACCGCAGGAGGAGCCTACTGAGGACATCTCCCTGGAAGATTAGCCCAAACCGCTGGATAACTCATCTTTTGTCAAATTACGTTCCATGCGCTTCAAGAGGGCAAAATTGACCATTGCCACAACAATCATCAGTACAAGCAGAACAAGGTAGCCGATTTTCCAATTGTCCTGACCCACCATCATGGTGTACTCCGACATACCCCCAATGCCCGAAATAAGCGTGAGCGGCATGAAAATGCTGCTGATCAGGGTCAGGCGCCGCATAATGGCATTTGTGTGGTTCGAGGTTGCAGCCATGCGGTTGCTGATCAGTGAGAGATGGATCTCCATCAGGCTCGTGACCTGGTCCCTTGCAGTTTCTGAGATTTCATAATAGCGCGAAAGATGGTCGTACACATCCCGGAAGAAAACCAGGGATTTATCTGCCACGAAGGGGCTATCCTGCCGGATCAGCTTGCTGAGCACTTCCCGTTCATAGAAAACTGATTTACGGATGGTCATCAAATCGCGCCGGGAGTCCAGCAAACGAGATAAGTCATAGTCTGGAGAACCTTTCAAGATCTCATCCTCATCACTGTCTAGCTTGGTCTCAATCCGATCAATCGCCAGAAATTTACGGTCTACCACCGTGTCAATTAACATATGTACCAGGAAAGAAGGTCCATTGCGGACTTTCTGACTCTCCCGCTCAACCATCCGCTCCATGCCTTGCATCAATGGGCGGTTTTGACTGTCGCGGTGGGTTACGCTGATGACGAAATTCTGACCCACAGCCAGATCAAGTTCGTGTGCCAGCACTTCCTCGGAAGAGATCTCAAAAATGTTAAAGACCATGAAGGAATAATTAGGGAACAAGTCCAGCTTGGGCAGCTGTTCTTCGTTGAGGCTGTCCTCGATGCTCAGAGGATGGAGGTTGAGCTCGGTGATCAGTGGCTCAAGATCCTCCTTTGTAGGGTCACAATAGTCAAGCCACACATAGCCCCCATCCTGCACCGCCTTCATGGCATCATTGATGGACGAAACGTGCGAAAGCTCTCCAACCGGGTTGATAAAGAAGAAGCGCGAATATGGTTCTTTGGTGGGCATTGGTTGATGGATGCGTTCAGTCATTTTGATCCTTTGTTGAAGGGTTGCGTGGAAGGATTTTGACCAGGGGCGAGAATGGGTTCCAATCAAGCAATTTGGCAAACTCGAAAGGGGTGATCTTTCGCTGCGATTGAATGATCTGGCGCTTTTTGAGCATAGCCGCAAGCCCACGCAGTGCGTCCCGCTTACCCCTGAGGAGAGATTTGCCGGTTGGAATGAAGAGCCCCGCAAGTAGATATAGCAGGTTAAAGAAAATATGGACGGGCAGTAAAAGGTAGAAGAGAAAACCGGGCATGTTTTTTACGAACGCCCAAATCAGATTGCGGTGTCCATAATAGGTAGCAAAATCACTGCGGTAGCCAGTGCTTCCAGAGCCGATATGCTGCACTGTGGCTTCTGGAAGATAAAGGAAAGGGTAACCAGCCAGCTGAAGGCGCATATCGAGGTCGAGGTCCTCCATGTAAGCGAAGAATTCCTCGTCGAACCCCCCCACCTGTTCGAAGGCGGCGCGGGGGTAAGCTGAGGCTGCCGCGCAGGCGCTCATCACCAGGCGCGGCCTGGTTGCGCTTTTAGTTGTGGGCTGATTGTGATTTTTGCGCCATGCCAGCCCGCTGGCATGGTAAACATTCCACTCTCCATCCAGCATCTTGGGATTGTCTGCCTGCACGAGGCGAGACGCGAAGCAATGCCCGGGATGGGTAAGCGCAGCCTGGTGGAGGGACGCAAGCCAGTTGGGCTCGGGGAAAGCATCGCCATTCAAAAGCACCAGGTACTCTCCTGTGGCAGACCTGGCAGCCAGGTTGTTGCCGCCGGCAAAGCCCAGGTTGGTATCGGAATGAACTTGCTTTAATGAAAGGCTCCGAAAAGTTGCCAACATCGCAGTGTCAGGCGGTTGGCTGGCGCCGTTGTTGAGCAAGACGACTTCAAAATCTTGATAGGTTTCTGCCTGAAGGGATTGCAAACAGCGCTGCAGATACTGTTCGCTCTGCCAGAACAGGATCACGATCGAGAAGAAAGGTTGGCTCATGTTCACTATCCCTGATTATGCCTATTATAGTTTAGGTAAGCAATGTGCAAGGGTTTGAAAACGGGCATACTTGGCCTGTATAATTCTGATCAATTAACCAACGGGACACATAAAAAATGGCAAAATCGACCAATTCTAAGCAAAAAAAGCATAAAAGCTCGGTAAACAAGACAAAGAGTAAAGTTGGAGAACAAAAGAAGCAGACTATGCCTCTGTGGGTCCTGGCACTTATCGTTATAGGTGTGTTTGTCGCAAGCTATCTGATAATTAGAAGCATGGATCAAGAAGAGACTGTCGTCAATAATTTGCCATCAGAGGTCAGCGTCGCCGATGCCGCGAAGCTTGACCAGGATGAGTGGTTCTTCCTGGATGTTCGAGAGCCAAGCGAATGGGCAGAAGTGCATATCCCCTACGCCACTTTGATCCCACTGGGGGATCTGACAGCCAGGCTGTCGGAGATTCCAAAAGATAAAAACATAATCGTGGTATGTCGATCCGGAAATCGCAGCGCGGTGGGGCGCGACTTGCTCTTGGATTCTGGTTTTGCCAATGTCACCAGCATGGCTGGCGGCATGAACACCTGGCAAGCCCAGGGGCACCCGGTTGTCACCGGACCGTAATCGAATTTTTTTGATAATCGCTTAACATTACAGGCGATGAAGCCTGTCGTAGCAGCTTCCATCATCTGCGGCACTATGACAAGTTAGTGTTCATTTTGCAGGTATTCCCAAGTCCGCGAAATCCGAAAGGCTGCCTCTCATTGCCTTTCTTAGCCGATCGGTCGGCAAGCCCTGTCCTTTCCTATGGTAAGATTAGAAGCTATCTGATGGAAATATGGTGACAAAATTGGCCAGTACTCCTAAACCTGTTTATGACTCCGCCAGCTATCGGGTGTCGGCGACCTCCGAATTGAAAGAGTTAGGGAAGTATCGCTACCTGCTCGGGCAATTAATTCGCCGGGACATTCTAACGCGCTACAAGCGATCAGTTTTGGGCGTGGCATGGACGATGCTCAACCCCTTGGGCACCATGTTGATCCTGACGTTTGTTTTCTCCAATTTTTTTCGGTCGGATGTAAAGCATTTCCCCGTCTTTATTTTAAGTGGTTTATTGGTCTGGAACTTCTTTTCCCAGGGAGCAAATGCTGCTATCAGCGGATTAGTATGGGGAGGGGGTCTCTTAAAGCGGATATACATCCCCAGCACTGTGTTTGGTGTGTCGGCTATTGGAACCGCTTTGATAAACTTGGTAATTTCGTTGGTCCCGTTAATAATTGTGATGCTGGTCGATCGGGCTCCATTTTATTCGTCAATGTTGTTTCTTCCAGTTTCAATTTTGCTCCTTACCAGTTTCACACTTGGATTTGGGCTTTTCATTTCATCGTTAGCAGTTTTCTTCCCCGATGTTGGTGAAATGTTCCAGGTGTTATTAACTGCCTGGATGTACTTGACCCCCATTATTTACCCGGAGAGTCTGATCCCCGCAAGGTTTTTGCCTTTTTACAAAATCAATCCGATGTATTGGATGATAAAAATGTTCCGCTTACCAATTTTTGAAGGAAGACTGCCTCACTTGCAGGAATTTTTGCCAGCCCTGGCGTGGGGTGTTGGGATGCTGATAATAGGCTGGGTTTACTTTACATCAAAATCAGAGGAGTATGCTTACCGTGTCTGATTTAGATGATCCAATTATTGAAGCGAATAACTCAAACCCGATTATCGAATTACAAAATGTTTCCGTCAGGTATAGGCTTCCATCGGAACGAATTGGGACTTTTAAAGAGTACGCTATCCGAACTCTTCAGCGAAAAGTTAAAATTTTAAATTTTTGGGCTCTCAATGATATCAACCTCTCTGTCAATCAGGGAGAAGTTTTTGGCCTGATTGGAAACAATGGCGCTGGAAAAAGCACCATGTTGAAGGTAATTTCAAAGGTGTTGAAACCCAGCAAAGGCCGCGTTGTCGTTTTTGGAAAAATCGCCCCCTTGCTTGAACTTGGAGCAGGCTTTCATCCTGAGCTTTCCGGCAGAGAAAACATTTTTTTGAATGGAGCCTTGTTAGGCTACAGCCGTGAAGAGATGCAAGCAGTATTTGATGAGATTGTTGAGTTTTCGGAGTTAGGTCAATTTATTGAATCGCCCATTAGAACCTATTCCTCTGGAATGTACGCTCGCCTGGGATTCGCGGTTGCGACTGCACATATCCCTGAAATTCTTATTTTGGATGAAATTCTGAGTGTTGGAGACGAAGCTTTTCAAAGGAAATGTAATGTTCGATTAAGAACATTCCAAAACTCAGGGGCTACAGTGTTGATGGTTTCACACGGTTTGGACATGTTGGAAGGCATGTGCAACCGCATTGCCTGGATAGACCACGGCAAGCTTATGAAAATTGGTCAGCCACACGAAGTGATTGCTGCTTATCGTGGAGAAAATGAATAATGGAATATATTCGAACAGCCATTCCTGATGTCGTATTAATTAAGCCTAAAGTGTTTGGGGATCATCGCGGCTTTTTCCTGGAAACTTATCGGGAAGAAGAATTTAACCAAAATTGTGGAACGACTTATTTTGTTCAGGATAACCATTCTGGTTCTCAACAAGGGATTTTGCGGGGAATGCATTATCAGCTAAAGAACACCCAGGGCAAGCTGGTTCGTGCGGCCATTGGGGAAATTTTTGATGTGGCTATTGATCTTCGGCAGGGATCACCTACTTTTGGCAAATGGGTCGGAGAATTCTTATCTGCTGACAATCGCCACCAGATGTGGATTCCTGAGGGGTTCGCGCATGGGTTTTATGTGATCAGCGAATGGGCAGAAGTGATTTATAAGGCAACAGATTACTACACACCCGAATGGGAACGTGGAATGCTTTGGAATGATCCCGCGATCGGGATTGATTGGCCTTTGGTGGACGGCATAGCTCCCATCCTTTCAAAGAAAGACGCCTCGGCGCCAACACTGGCAGAGGCGGAGGTCTTCCCCGCTGGCTGGTCTGTAGACAATTATCTCAAGGAGTGAATATGAAAAACGTGCTGGTCACCGGAGGGGCGGGCTTTATCGGCTCAAACTTCATCCACTACCTGCTGCAAAAGGATCTGGACCTAAAAATTGTCAACCTCGACGCGCTGACTTACGCTGGCAGCCTTGAGAACCTGAAGGATCTCCCTCACCCCGAGCGGCACCTGTTTGTGCATGGTAGTATCACTGACCGCGCCTTGCTGGACCAGCTTTTCAGTGACCATAAAATTGATACGGTTATCAATTTTGCGGCTGAATCGCATGTGGACCGCTCCATCCTCAACCCGGGTGTCTTCGTGGACACCAACGTGGTCGGCACATACACGCTGCTCGAAGCGGCGCGACGTGCCTGGCTGGTGGACAAAATTGTGCCGCTTGAGGAAACCCGCTTCCATCACGTTTCCACGGATGAGGTCTTTGGCACGCTTACGCGCGAGGATCCGCCCTTTGAGGAAGAAACTCCCTATGCGCCGCGTTCGCCCTACGCCGCGGCAAAAGCCTCCAGCGACCACTTTGTGCGCGCTTATCACACGACATTTGGTCTGCCAGTCAGCATCAGCAACTGTTCGAACAATTACGGTCCGCGCCAGTTCCCCGAGAAACTGATCCCGCTGATGATTTTGAACGCGCTAACCGGCAAACCTTTACCAGTTTATGGCGACGGCATGCAAATTCGCGACTGGCTCTATGTGGATGACCACTGCGAAGCAATCCTTCGAATTGTAAATAATGGGCGTGACGGCGAAACCTATTGCGTGGGCGGCGATAATCAACCCCCCAATATCGAAATCGTCAACACCATCTGCGACATCCTCGACGAATTACAGCCGGATTCAGCCTATACTCCTCATAATCAGCTGATCGCTTATGTTGCAGACAGGCCCGGTCACGACCGCCGTTACGACATTAACATTGCCAAAATTGAGCAGGAATTGGGCTGGAAGCCCAGCCACGACTTGCGCCAGGGCTTGGTGGACACAGTAAAATGGTATCTGGATAACCCGGCATGGGTCGATGCAATCACTAAGCAATCAGATTACGACAACTGGCTTCACAAAAACTATTCGGGCAGAAAGGCGTAGACATGAAAGGTATCATCCTCGCAGGCGGCAAAGGCACCAGGCTTTATCCTTTGACACTGGCTATCAGCAAGCAATTGCTGCCGGTTTATGACAAGCCCATGATCTACTATCCGCTCTCCATGCTGATGCTGGCGGGCATTCGGGATGTTTTGATCATCACGACACCTGAAGACAGCGACCAGTACCAACGTTTGTTGGGCGATGGAAGCAGGCTGGGAATGGACTTCCAATACGCCGTCCAGGCGGTTCCACGCGGGCTGGCTGACGCCTTCCTGGTTGGCAAAGAATTCATTGGAGATGACAAGGTCTGCCTGATTCTTGGAGACAACATCTTCTTTGGGCAGGGGCTGCCGCAGGTTCTGCGCAGTGCTGCCGAACAGGAGTCGGGTGCGGTCGTATTTGCCTACCCGGTCAGAGACCCTGAGCGCTACGGCGTGGTGGAGTTTGATGAAAGCGGCAAAGCCGTCAGCCTGGAAGAGAAACCCCTCAAGCCTCGTTCCAATTTTGCTGTACCTGGAATTTACTTCTACGATAACCGCGTGGTGCGCTACGCGGAGGAACTCGAGCCTTCCCCCAGAGGAGAGATCGAGATTACGGATATCAACAAACGCTATTTGGGGGATGGTGAGCTTTCCGTGAAGGTGCTTGGGCGCGGTGTTGCCTGGCTGGATGCCGGCACGCATGAAAGCTTGCTGCAAGCCTCGATGTTTGTGCAGGCGGTGGAAGATCGGCAAGGTATGATGATTTCCTGCGTTGAAGAGATTGCTTTCCGCATGGGACACATTGATGAAGAGGGACTGCGTAAATGCGCTCAGCCTTTGGCCAGTAATGAATACGGGCAATACCTGTTGCGGTTTTTGGATGGCTTGCACAAATGATGAAGCTTCTGCAAATCGGAACCAACGGACAGGTGGGGTGGGAATTGCTGCGCACAAGCGCGCCCCTCGGCAAAGTGGTCGCCCTGGATTATCCTGACGTAGACCTTTCCGACTCCAACAGTTTGCGAGAACTTGTTCGGAGCATCAAGCCCGACATCATTATCAATGCTGCCGCTTATACCAATGTGGATAAGGCTGAGAACGAACCTGAAAAAGCAAGGGCGATCAATGCTGTTGGTCCAGGTGTGTTAGCCGAAGAAGCAAAAAAGATTGATGCAGTATTGGTGCACTACTCGACAGATTATATCTTCGACGGCACAAAAGGCAGCCCTTATGGTGAGATGGATATTCCAAACCCATTGAGTGTGTATGGTCACACCAAGTTGGAGGGCGAGCAAGCTATTGCGGCTTCTGGTTGCGTGAATTTGGTGCTGCGCACCAGCTGGGTGTATTCAATGAGGCAGGGCGGTTTTGTAACCAAGGTGCTGCAGTGGGCTCGGGAGCAGGAAGTTATGCGCGTGGTGGATGACCAGATCAGCGGGCCAACCTCAGCCCGCATGCTGGCAGAGATCACGGCGCTGATCCTAGCCCAGGGGCGTAATGATGTCTTTGGTTACCTGGGCGAAAAAGGCGGCTTGTATCACTGCGCCGGCAGCGGTTCCTGCAGCAGGTATGAATGGGCAAAAGCAATTATTGCGATAGGTGTGGAACAGGGAGAATTAAAAGTAAAGGAAGTTCAAAGAGCGCGTAGCCAGGAATTTCCCGTTACCGCGAGGAGACCTGAGATATCGATTTTAAGTTGCGAGAAGTTAGTAAAGACTTTTAACCTGCAATTACCATTGTGGAATAAAGCATTAGAAATGCTTATGGCTGATAATTAACTGTTCGGAATATAAGTTTTAATCGTCACAAGAATTAAAGCAATTGAAGCTACGGCTTTTTTTGAATTAACTCGAATATTTCAACCTTATTAAGGCTGAATAATACCTCATACTCAAAAGACTCAAGAATTCGATAAGGTGCTTCCGCATCGATTAAGAATTCATAGTGGTCAGATACCAAGTACGACTCTAACAATGGTGAATTCCCAATCTGATCCATTAATGGGTCAATATTATAAAAATCTCTTTTGGCTGAAAATGACAAAATAGGTGCCTGCCACCAACCTGTTCCATAAATTTTTGAGTTTTCTGGAAGATTATGGATGATCTCGCCTGCATTGAGATAGGCAGTTTTTAGATCTGAGTTTGTAAATGTGATTTCAAAATGCTTGTATTTAATGGACCGATAAACCCCAAAAACGACCAGGAAAAGTGAAAGAATAATCGATAAGCCAGAGAATACTGTCTTAAAGTGATGATTATGATGAGCCAAACTCTTAATGATTTGTGCTCGAAAATAGAACAATAAAGTAGGCAGGCAAATACTAATTAGATAAACACCATTGATTATCCTTCGAAACATGGCTTTTTGTGTGGGTGTAATTATCAACCACCAGCCAAAGTAGGAGAGGGTAACCAGCAATAAGGTTAAAACATCAAGGGGAAAGAGCGGGTCGTGCTTTTTTCGAGAGCTCAAATCAAGTTTGTTCAAAACGATGTTCAGGACAAACCATATTAGACCGAAAAAAAGAAAAGAAAGCGTTAATAAGATCGCCCAAACTGGCAGATCTACATTGATAGATAGATTATTAAGATGGCTTAAGAGTTTATCGAATATTCCGGGCGTATCCTGGTAAATATCAGAGAGACCAGCCTGAGCGCCAATATCAATTGACGCGGTTTGCCACCATCGAATATACGAGAGCCTACCTAACGAGAAGAACCTGATAAGTTCAAGAATGAAAAGGGGGGCAAAAAAGCCGGAAAGAGAACGCCAGAAAAATTTCGTTACATCCTTTAACTTCCAGGACTCAATAATAAAAAGCGTAATTACGGTTACCAAATAGGCAGGAACAGTAATAAGCATTACGGTTTTGGTAAGAACGCTCAATCCTAACAGGATACCAAAGAGAGTTAGAAGTCGGTTTTTTCGTGTCTCTAAGAACTTGTGAAATACAACCAGTGACATCATAAAAAATGTAAGCGCAGGAAGTTCTCCGTATAGACCAAAGGCATGATAGAAAAGCTGTCGCGTGCTTATGAACAGTAAAAACGCGACGCTAACATAGAAAAAGTTCAGTTTCAGACACTTATGAAGGTAATAAACCATCACAAGAACAAACAACAGCGTGTAAATTAGGTTCACCAGTAGACCGGCTTCGAAAGACTCTCCAAGTACTGAGAAGGAAAATGCGACTAATCCTGTGACTGGTATTCCAGTTTGAACGCGATGGTCAAAAAATGGGTATCCGTTGTAAAGATTGTTTTCTGAACCAAAGAGGCTGTGTACAGCCAAAGCATTCATTGCACCGTCAAACGAGAAGGTGGTTGTCATAACAATTGAAACGCACTTGACTGCTAATAGAATGAAGAAAATGCAAAATACTACGAAAGAAAAATATGTAAGGAAATCTTTGGTTTGAGAGTTGCTTTTGGAGTTGATCATTTTGTCCGATAAGAAGAATTATCTGCCATAAGTCGGTTTATTGATACCTGAGCTTATAACAATCAGCATTCCTTTACTAACATCTAAACGCAGAATAAAAAACTGATACTAAGATAACATAAAATATGGTTTTCAACTGTCAATTCTTGTGAAGGCTTACAGAGAAGGGAGTGTCCGAATTTTTCAACCATTATTGATCATTTAGCCATTTGATCCCAGTGGCAGCAGGTTGAATTCCAGCAAAAATTTTTCAAAGCTTTATTGCTCCTCCCCAGAGAGTGATACTTTCCATTATTGGTAATATAATTAGATCCCATTAAGTTATTAAGTTAGCTGGAGAATATTAGGTGGATAGTTTCAGTCATCAAAGCCCGACAAGTGATAATAGTAAAGGCGCAAATTTTCTCAAACAGAGGAAGCGTCTTTTTATCCTGGTTATATTTTTCCTTGTCACTTATTTGGTGGTGAAAGGATTGGCAAAATTATCACCAGCTTTCCTTGTGTTTGAGTTGGCTTTTATTCTTCTCCTGGTTGGCATGGCGCCGGCTTACTTCTTACGGAATATTTTCCCCTTCAGAAATATTGTAGGTTGGATTACCAATGCCAGTGTGTTTGGGATATTGTTTGTTCCCCTCTTTTTTCTGCTGTTTGGTTGGTTGCACTTAAATTTTGTGTTTGTTCATAGCGTCAATCTCCTGCGAATTTTCGCAGTGATTAGTGTGCTCGGATTGTTTGTTGTGATGAAAAAAGAGTTGATTAGCAAATTGATTAGCTTTGATGGCGTCAATATTGTGGATTATTTCTTTTACTTGGTAATTTTCATATTTACAGCTATCCTAACTCTTCAAAACATGACCAATTACTATCCTCGGTGGGATGTGTTTACTTACTGGGGGCTCGACGCAAAATATATATTCAATTTTAATCAACTCCACGGGATGGATCTGGATGTATTTTGGTTTTTTAAGAAGGAGTCTTCTTTCTTAACCATTCTCTTTTCATTGGTCTACGATCTTTATGGATCCATTGTTGAGCAATTTGCCAGCTGGATCAACGTTTTTTTGTGGCTCGTAGCTTCGTTTTTGGCCTACAATCTATCGATTAATAAAAGTGTTTTTCAGAAATTGCTCATCCTTACCGCAATAATTGTCGTCGGTTTTACCGCTGATGACACTGCTTTTATGTACTCCTTATATGGGGATGTTGCATCGGCTTTCTTGTTTGTCGTATTTGTTTTGCTGCTCACAGCCGATTACGAATATGACCCAAAGAATTACGGCACACGATTTTTATTGCTCTTATTAATTCCATTGGCATTTTATTTGGTAAAGAGTCGGTTTCTCTTCCTAACAATTGGCTTGCCTTTTGTTGTGTTAATTTATGATTTTCGATTTATACGAAACAAATGGGCAAGTATCGTTCGAACCCCATCGTTTATTGTGGGCTTGTTATCATTACTCGTGTTGGGGGGAATGTTTATTCGATATCAGATGACGACAATGGAGAGTCGCACTTTTACCACAGGGGTAAGCGCATTTTTTTATGCCAACAAATTCTCTTTAGGTTCATATCTTTCTTATACAAAACAGCTCCTGTTTAAGTTATTCAACTTTTCCAGGTATGTGACAGTATTGTGGTCCATCAGCATGATCTCTATCATTTTTGTTAGAGCGCCATTTAAGAACAAAAAATTCATTTACTCGTATTTATTTACAATTTTTGGATTTCTCATTTTTATAATGGCTTATATTAATAAACAAGTTTCACTGACCAGCGGAAGTCTAATACGATACACATCATTGGTCATGTTTCTTATTCCCGCAATTTTTGCCTATCCTATCTATAGAATACCGGCAATGTTACAGGGGAACACACAAAAAGATCAGGACATCAGTACTCTTCGAATTATCTTGATTTGCGTGCTTACATTCGTTGTTGTTTTTCTATTCAACCATAAATTGATCAAAGTCGCGCCTAAGAATGTGGATTTTGATTTTGTTACCGGCTCATTTATTTCTACAATGTCCAAGCAATATAAATTAGCAAGAAAGACAATGTCTATTGCAGAAGAGGACGCCAGAATTCTAATAACGGATGATTATTTCCCGGAAAACATTGCGATGAATCAAAATCAAGCCGCAATCTTTGTGCGTTATTTCCTGATGGAAAATTCGGTAGGTGGTCAATATCGGACGACAGTGGACCATCTCATTCCGTATGCGGAACAATTTCAAGCTGACTATATTTTGCTTCTTACATATGATAACTCTTTTGCAAACTGCGAAAACCTGATGGAAGAAGGGAAAGATTACTTAATTTCCTTGGACAAAGAAATAGTTCCTGAAGAGAATGTTTGTATTTTTTCAGATAATTCAATCTACGAATTATCGGAGCCGTAAGCTATTTTTTTTTACAAAATTTAATTTCGTTATCAATCAGTTATATTCACAGGATTACAGGTGGTTGAGAAACTCAAAACCTTATAATCCTAGAATCTGACTTAACAAATTCTTCTGATAAAGCTCCGCATTTTGGGGGTCTTCCGCAAGCTTTCCTTCAATATTTTCAATAACTTTTATTTGTCTCCGGAGCGCTTCCAATTCCAACGCGCGGTTTTCTTGAGTTTGAGTTTCCCTGGCAGGATGACTGTTGTAGATAGTTGCGAGGGCCTCCAAGGTTCTTGATCTTTGGTTAATCATGGAGTTGATGCCTTCCAAATAATACCTGTATTCGCAGGAAATCCGGTTTACATGGGAGAAATCTGTAATTTGACTTAACCTGATCAGGAACTCAAAATCTTCTAACATAGACATGGACTCGTCAAACCAGCCAGCCTCGTTAAACGCACTACGATGGACCAGCCAGGTGTGAATAGGCATTCTATTTCTGACCAGGAGTTCGTTTCGATCGTATGGCCAGGGTTCTATAGATTGGGTCAGGAAGGCGTAATCATCTTTTGCGGTTCTAAAGATGCTGCGATTATAGTTTGAGTAAAAGCAGCGAATTTTCTCTTCATTTGATGCTTTTTTAAACAACATGTCCAGATGCCAGGGATAAACAATATCATCATCATCCAGGAACGCGATCCAGTTTCCACTGCTTTCAGCCACTCCGATATTTAAGGCTGGAGTTCTTCCAAGCGAATTCTCGTTGTGAATATACCTGATAGGAAAGTATTTTGAGTATAGATTGATAATCTCAGGAATGTCATCCCCACCATCATTCACCAGGACGACCTCAAAATCTTTGAAAGTTTGGTTTGAAAGGCTTGTCAATGCTTTTTTAAGCAGGTCCGGTCGATTTTTTGTTCGAACTACTGTAGATATTTTGACACTGTTGGTCAACTTGTTTTCTGGTCTGAGTGAGGTGGAAAGTCTTTGCACTTTTGGAAAAAACCGCATGCGATTCTTATCCATGTAATCGTCATGAATGATGCGATTCTTTTTAAATGTCATCGAGCCAAAATGATAAACAAAAGCGTTTTGAGCGATAGCTAATTTAAAGCCCGAAAGTATTGCTCGTAAACAATAATCGTCATCTTCAAAATTACCCTTCACATAACCCGTGTCCATAAGTCCAATCAGGTCTACTAGTTCTCTCCTTAAAGCAACACAGAAAAAGACCAGGCGATGTGATTCGTAGGCTACCCCTCTTTCAACAATGGTCTGAGCGTACAGATCAACCCCATCCGGTGATATATCCACAGCCCCCGGGTCCACTTGCGGACCCTCACCCACGTAATTAGTGATTGGACTTACGATACCAATTAGTTCATCAGATTCAAAAGCTTCAATTAAGCGATCGATCCAACCGGGGGTTACAAGTGTGTCGTTATTAAGGATGATGAAATATTTCCCCTTGGCCCTTGAAAAACCATAATTTACTCCACCTGAGAAACCGTAATTTTGGTCCAAGGAATAATAAGAGAAGTGTTCGCGATTTTTTTGCTCTTCCCGTAATAATCTCTTTGTGTTGTCAGTTGAATTGTTGTCAACAACGATAATTTCGAATGAAGCTTGATTCGCCGATGCGTATAACTTTTCAATACATGATTTTGTATGGTCAGCAGCATTGTAGACTGGAATTATGACACTGGCGACATACAAGTTTGGGTCATAATCTGTTTCCAAGGGACTATCATAGCTGATTTGTCTCATTATTTTTCTTTTTCCGCTATGCAGCAGCCCCACAAACCCGGCATCTTTTAGAATCTGGAGAGACTTTTTGGTGTAATAAGATATATTCTTTGTTTGTTCCATATTTAGTTTCCCCTTTTCATGTCGCGGATGAATGGGATCAGTTTTCTGGGTGTCAGTTCGACCCTGGTGCTCTTGTTCATCACCGTTAATTTCATTTTTGATTGCCTCGCGACGAATGTAATGCAAAAGGGGATTAATATTGGCTTTTTTGGCATCCTGGTTGAGAGCTAAATATGACTTGCTGTCAAAATTTGGTCCGGGATTTCTGCTCTCAAAACCACCAAATTTTAAGTAATGCAAGGCAGGATCTATTTCCGCCCTCGCGACATCCGGATATGTTTTTAGATACCAATCCTCATCAAACAATCGAGAAGATCTTATGAGGTTTACTTCACTTGACGGACTGTCTTGCTTGAGAATTTTGGTTTTCAAATTTTTATTAGTACGGATTACTTGTTTGACAAGTTTGTCACCTTTGCTTCCCTGTGGAAACAGGCGCTCGTACCCTCTTTGCAGCTTCTGTCCAATAACCACAAAATGACCCGATAACTGAGTGTTCAAGTTTTGGATCACCAAGTCTTTATCTTGGATTACGAGATCCTTTCCCTGATTAATGCTGGCTAAATCGGATAACTCTTTTTGGGTGTCCCTAATTACACTCTTTTGATGCTGGTCCAGTTCAAACATTTGTCGCGTTATTGAATTGAACAAAGGTTGCCCTAAGTTGACGGAGCTTTCGCGTTCTTCAGACAAACTTTCCACGTTTTGATAAACTTCAGTCCACTTTTTTGCATTCTGCGAAATTATCCAGCTGTCTTTAACTGTTAGTTGAGCATTTAATGAAATTTTGTAGCGAAGTTCATTGTTTTCAATTAGTCGGGTTAAATACGTTTCCCAATCAACGTAATCGCTGGCTAGAAAACCGTTTACCCCATTTTTTATGACACTGTTATAAGGTTCCAGATTGCTGGCTACAATTGCGGACCCCAGGGTCGAATATTCCAGAAATTTGATTTCACTTTTGCATCTGTTAAATAGATTGTCCACAAGAGGCGCAATAAATATGTCGGCTTCTTGCCTTTGGAAGAAATCGACAAAATCTGCATAAGAATAGGTGGACACTCTAATCCACTTCGTCTGTGGCAGCTGCAATAATGACGCTGGGGGTTTTAAGCCCCAGACACAGAATTTGATTCTGTCACCAAACTTCGCAAGCAAATTTGAAATTACTGGCTCTATATACCCCAAATCCGGTGTGTGGCTTCCCCCACCCATGTATCCGATGGTAATTGGCGTATCATCAATGGCTTTTAACTTGGGTTCCTTAAATTGCCAATAAGCCGTATCCAAATAATTAGGCAAAACGCTTATGTTGGGATTATAAGGTGACAAAACCTCCCTAAGTTTTGTAGTAGAAACTGTCACCAAATCGGCTTCTGTAATTGAACGGATGATTGGCAATAGGGCATGGGTAAAAGTGCGATATATATTATCGGGGTGGTTTTCCGGGAGATCTATCAGTAAATCATCGATATCCAAAACAATTGGTTTGTTTCTGGAACGAGCATAATTGACGACGGTTTCATACCTGTCTAAGTTTTGTGCAAAATCTCTTTGTAGAAGTACAAAATCTGATTGATCTATAGAATCAAACTTGACTTGATTATCCTTGATGCCGTAATTTATTTCTATGCCCGCTTCCTTTAATGGGGAAAGGACCCTGTAAACTTCTATTGCAGATGTGTGAGTATAATGCGTGAAAAACGCAACGGAGTCAATTTTCATGCTTGCCTGTTTTTTTTGCATATTACAACGAGTACTTGTTGTGATTTAAATTATATCTTACTTATCTGATCGCACGCCGCTACACATGGCAGGCAGTTAATTTCAAAAAATGCGGTTGTTTTTCATGAATGTTTAGCATTTTCGCGGTTGCGTTCTTTCAGTTCTCAATAACGATTTTTCTTCAAGAAATAATTTAGCCAGGAATGTTTTTTTATGATTGTAAAGTCTTAAGAAATGCCATGGATCAAATTATTGTATACTCTTCACACAATGAGTTTCAGAAATCAGGCCAAAAAGTGAGCTCGCTGCTGTCAAAATTTATTATGAAAACAAAAATTAAACTCCAAAAAATCCTCCTGCAGGGAATCGTGAGCCTCCTTTTAATTTCAGGATGCAATTTTTCTGAAGAACAAAAGAACCACTATTTACTCTCTCCCCCACACAGCAGCGAAACGCAAGAACATCAAGCCACTAACAGTCGATCGTTGCAAGAGAACCGCATCCAAACATTTACGATTACCGCGCCGCAGCTTGGAAACCGGGAAAGGAAAATTCAGGTTTATCTGCCTCCAAATTACGAGTCTTCTCTCATAAATTATCCGGTCATTTATCTTCACGACGGCGGCGCGCTGTTTGACCCTCCCCCAAAGACTGTTGGAGATTGGCGAATTGATGAAACATTGGATGCCCTCTATGACAAAGGGCTTACACAAGGTGTTATAGCGGTTGGTATTGAATTTGACCGGGAAAATCTTTGGAGCGAATATTCTCCCTGGGTCAACGAAAATATGCACGATTGGGTAAAGACGAAGGATTCCAAGTCGGTTGAAGGTGGCGATGGGGACGCATTCCTGAGTTTTATTATCGATACATTGAAACCAGCAGTGGATGCTCGTTATCGGACACTTCCGGGCAGAGAGCACACTATGATAGGAGGGTCCTGTAGAAATGCTTTGATTCCTCTATATGCTGGTCTTACCAGGTCCGATGTTTTTTCGAAAGTCATGGTGATGTCTCCCGCGGTCTGGTTGGCTGAAAATGGCGGCGTCTGGCTCTCAGATAATCAGCTGATAGATTTCATCAGGAACACTGAAGTGCCTTCTGATGTCAGGGTTTACATTGATATCGGAACTGCAGAGGAAAGTGGACCCCAACCAAATGTATTCGACCGGGACGGAAAACAAATAACCTACCCTCAAGCTTATGTTGAAGGTGCCGAACAGGTCTATTTGACATTGTTATCGCAGGGGTTCCCTGAAGAGAATCTTCGTTTTGAAATCATTACAGGCGCAAAGGGCATTCGCGACGAGTGGGCAAAACGATTTGACGAGGCGTTACTCTGGTTGATCCAGTAAAGACGGGTAATAAAACTAATAGCACTTCCAAACACGTCCAGCTTCGATTGCCTCACTTAAAAATCGTTGAAACAAGGTAATTGAACAAGGAAAACATTATTACTCAATTTATGCTTACTTTATTCCGACTTCATATTGTGGCTCCAAAATAAGATTCCTAAAATTCATCTGTGCGGCTTCCAGATAACATTCTTGCTAAAAAATCAGATTTTAAGATTGACTATCTATTGAACATTTTCAGCCTAATATTGCCCCCCGAATGTTTTTGGGTGTTAGTAGGTGGGTTGTTCGCCGGTCCCTGTTGAGGAGGCGTTTCACCCACCCGCATTTTAACAACCAGCAGCCGCGACAACTCACGTGTGTGAGGCTAACCACCTGTCCATTCAATAATTTTGGAGGATGGTCAAGTGATTTATAATAAACAAGTTAATCAAGAGAGACATTAACTTCATAAGCCTCAACTTGATTTGGCAGAGTTGCCGTGGCGCGCATGAAAGGAACCGGTATTTTGTAATGGATCGACCAAATCAATACCAGAGAAATAGCCTTGTCAAAAGAATTGCTCAAAAGGCGGTCAACTTTCTTCGAGCGCGTAACATGTTGCCTGCCGAGAAACTGGACTTGAAGGTAATCCGAGAGTCTAAATATTTCGATTCAAAATGGTATAAAAAAAAGTACCTTGAAAATACCAATGAGAACCCGGAGCGGCATTACCTTCACACAGGGTTTAAAATGAATTACGACCCCTCCCCACTTTTTTCAACAGGGACTTACTATCATGAAAATCCGGATGTATTGGCTTCAGGCATGAACCCCTTGCTTCATTATGAGAGATATGGAAGGAAAGAGGGCAGGCTCGGAGAGTCGGCGGCGATGGATATACTTACAAACTCCCCCCTCTTTGACGCTGAATGGTATCACCAACAATATATGCGCAATGAAAAAGGCTCCCCCTATAGTCATTATCTGGCAATTGGGAGTAAAAGGGGTTTTTGTCCTTCGAAAGAGTTTTCCAGTATAAGATACTATCTTCGACATCCGTTAGTACGCCAAAATAAATTGGATGCGCTCATTCATTACGAAAAATTTGGAAGAATTGAGGAGCGCAAATACCGATTTAACTATCATCCATTTGATGAAGTGACGCAAGATGAACAAGCGAGAATTCGACAATTACAAGATAATCGAATCATAGACCAATTTAATAAAGGCAGCTCGCACCTAATCCTGTTTCTTGTTCCTGAAAGAGATGCTGTTACCGGTGGACTCATGTCTGTCTGTTCAATTGCCACTGTTACGAAATCATTAAAAACGATTCACAACAGCGATGTCATGATTGCCACAATTCCACACCTCAAAACATTTGGCAATTATTCGAGTTTTGACACCGAACACGATATTTTCCGTTTCAGTCAAGTGCCCGAATATTTTGCTAAATTGACAAACTTGGTCATTCATGTGCCAGAAGTACATCTGAAAAACTTTATAGAACAATTAGAGCCTGAGCAGATTAGTTGGTTACAGAACATCGATCAGCTGAGAATCAATATATTAAATCAAAACAACACCTATCTGCCCCGCCCTCAGATGGTAGACCTTCTGCGATACCTGACGAACGATCTCACAATGACGTGTGCTCACAAGAAATATTGCGTGCCCCAGCTGAGAACCGCTTACGACATGCCTGTTCACTGGTTGTCTGCCAGCAATTTAGTAAAATACCACCACCGTAGCTATGAACAAAAAGAGAATCTCTTGGCTTATTCCTCAGATAAAAATGAATTCGCCTCGGCGATAATTAATCGAATCCAGGAGAACATCCCCGGGCTGAAGACCCAAAAAATTGAAAAGTTGAGTTATGACCAGTATCGCGAATTGATCTCGCAAGCCAAATGGACAATTTCCTTTGGAGAGGGGATTGATGGGTATTTCACAGAAGCAATCCGCTGCGGCGCAATACCATTTGCTGCTTACAACCCTACCTTTTTTGATGAGGCTTATGAGGGGCTTCCAAACATCTACGATAGCTATCATGACATGTTGGAGAATATTGTCAGGGATATTCAAAGCTGGGATAATCCCAACGACTTCTCAATATTCAACGACAAATTACGCGCCATAGATCGACGTGAATATGACGACGAAGTTTATAAGAAGAATGTGCAATTGTATTACGAAGGAAAGTACACCTACGGGTTTGGTGAGGTTTTACAGAAAAGGCAGGCACTCTTAGATCGAAAACCGCTGGTTTCAATCGTACTGGCAACTTACAACGGGGACCGCTTTTTGAAAAGCCAACTCGAGAGTTTATCTGCCTTGACTTATCTAAACCTCGAATTGATCATTTGTGACGACGCCTCCACTGATAGGACTCTCGAAATATTACGAGATTTCCACGTGAATTTCCCCTACAAATTAATCGAAAATGAAAATCACACCGGTTTGGTCGAAAACTTCACAAAAGCAATTCGGGTTGCACAGGGCGAGTTTGTCGCTCTGTGTGACCAGGATGATGTTTGGCTGCCGGATAAGATTGAAACACTCCTGGAGCATGTGGATGATTTTGATGTGATCAGCGGTTCCTGTATGGTAATTGATGAAAAAAATTATTACCATGTTGAAGCAGTTATGCATGATGTTTATGAGGATTCCCATCATGACATTTATCAGTTATCCGATTTCCTGGACGAAAATCCAATTCTTGGGTGTGCATCATTAATTCGAAAACAATTGATTGACAGATGCCTGCCCATTCCGGAAGGGGTTCTATATCACGATTGGTGGATTATGATCAATGCCGTATTACGCGGAAACGGAGTAGGCTACACCGATAAAGTGGTACTAAATTATCGCCAGCACGGGGAAAACACTGCCTTCATGACATTTAATGATCACAATTTCTACAGAAAGTTGCTTAGATTCTATGATGTCCTGGAAGATGAGTTTGCGGATATCCTGGATAAGCACGATTACTTTAATCTCATGTGTGTAAAAAATCGATTTGCCCTGGAAGAAATATTCAGGCAATACACGCCCGTTCAGGCTGCAAACTTCCTGAAGAAAAATCAACAATCATTTACGGATCGTTTTATAAACATTTTGTCGAAAAAAGTAAGTGAATTCCCCCCATCGGGCACTGGAAAAAAATTATGAAAAGAATAAATGTTACCGAATCATTTTTACCCCCTCTCCAGGAATATGAGAACTACATCCACGAGATTTTTACTGCGGTCCAACTAACCAACCAGGGACCGATGGTCAAAAAACTAAATGAAAGGTTGCGGAACTATCTTGGAGTCGAGAATTTTCAATTTCTGTCTAATGGCACTATCGCGCTTCAATTAGCGCTTGAAGCGTTTGACCTGTACGATTGCGAAGTGATTACAACGCCATTTACCTACGTTGCAACTACATCGACGATCCTCTGGCAGAGATGCACCCCGGTATATGTCGACATAGACCCCAATTCTCTGTGCATCGATCCCAACCTGATAGAAAGAAGCATCACCGATAAAACAAAAGCCATTATGCCGGTTCATGTCTTTGGTTTCCCCTGCGATGTTGAGGCAATCGACAGAATCGCACAAAAACACAACTTAAAAGTAATTTACGATGCCGCGCACGCGTTCGGCGTTAAAATCCAGGGGCGATCGTTATTGGATTTTGGCGATGTTTCCACCTGTTCCTTTCATGCAACAAAACTGTTCCATACGATTGAGGGAGGAGCGGTAATTGCAAAAGACAAGGAAACTGATGAGAGAATGCAGCTTTCCATGCGATTTGGTCACAATGGAGATGATCATATTCGCTTGGGTATCAACGCAAAAAATTCCGAGTTTCATGCAGCCATGGGATTGGTAAACCTGAATTATGTTGATGATTTAATCTCATCCAGGAAGGCAGTGACAGAAATCTATGATGACGCCTTAATGGATTATGTGGTTATCCCCAAGCCCACTTTTGAGTGCACGAGAAATTATGGCTATTATCCGATCATCCTCAGGGACGAGTCTGAGTTATTAAGATTGCAAGCCGCATTGAATGAAGAGAACATCTTCCCTCGCCGTTACTTTTATCCGTCCCTGAATCTTCTGCCTTATGTTGAGAAAACAAGCTGTCCCGTATCCGAGTCGATTGCCAGTCGAATTCTATGCCTTCCTCTTTACGCGGCGCTTGAGCAGGGCGATCAGGAAAGAATTATAAATATTCTGGTTAGAGAACTAAGGAAGAATTGATTTATCATGATATTAGGAGTCATGCAGCCTTACTTTTTTCCGTATATCGGATATTGGCAAATGATCAAGGCGGTAGACAAATATTTAATTTATGACGATGTGAACTACATCAAGGGTGGATGGATAAACAGAAATAGAATTCTTATTGATGGTAACGCTCATTATATTAATCTGCCAACAAATCATGCCAGCCCCAACAAGCTGATATGTGACATAGATTTATCTGGCGAGCTCAGTAAGAGGGAAAAAATTCTATCCACAATAAAAATGAGCTATTCGCGAGCTCCGTTTTTCGATGATACGATTTCACTCCTTCAAGAGATTGTACTTTTTGAAGAAAGCAACCTGGCAAAATTCCTTGAACATTCCATAAGAAGTATCTGCAACCATCTAAGCATCAACACGGACATTTTAGTATCCTCGGCGCTGGCGAAGGATAACACGCTGCGAGGCACAGAAAGATTACTTAAAATCTGTGAAATTTTACATGCGGATACTTATTACAACGCCATTGGAGGTCAATCCTTATATGACAAATCGGAATTCAACGCGAGAGGCTTGGAGTTACGCTTTTTAAAAACCCACGACATTTGCTACAAGCAATTTAAGAACGAATTCATTCCAAATTTATCTATTATTGACGTACTGATGTTCAACTCACGAGACGACGTTATTGGAATGTTGGATCTATTCTCTCTCATCTAACGGAAATAATCATGTGCTGTGATATATTCAATAACACTAGTTGCTATACTCTGCTTTGACAGGCGACATCAAATTGGAAAAAACAAATGTTTTAATCTTCCCTGCTGGTTCGGAAAACGCGATTGAAGTATACGAATCGCTTTATCAGCATATCGATATCGAAGTGTTTGGCGCATCGGGCAAGTCGGACCATGCGGCGTATCTTTATCCAAAAGATCGCTATTCGGAAGATAATTACTACATCGAAGACCCCGGGTTCATTCAGCGCTTTAACCAACTCATTGACAGATGGAAAATTGACATCGTCATTCCCACACACGACACAATTGCTCAATTCCTGGCGAACAACCGCGAAAAGATCAACGCAAAAATATTAACCGCAGACGCGAAAACCGCGGACATTTGCAGACAAAAAAGAAAAACTTTCGACCTGTTTAGTGATTGTGATTTTTGCCCCAAGACATTTCCAAACACAGACTCAGTATCAAGCGAAGATTATCCTCTCTTCCTGAAACCCAATATAGGGGAGGGCGGAAAGCGCACCAAGCTCTTATTAACCCAGGCGGAAGCCCTCTATCTTTCCCAGGAAGAAGATCTAATCATTTGTGAATACCTTCCTGGTGAAGAATACACGGTTGACTGTTACACAAATCGTAACGGCGATTTATTGTTCTGTGGATTAAGGCAGCGCGATCGAATTCACATGGGCATCGCCATGCGTTCTCACACCCTTGATACATCCGAAGATGTATTACGCATCGCCCAGGAAATTAACAGCAGAATAAAGATGTTCGGTGCTTGGTTTTTCCAATTGAAAGAAGATCGCAACGGAAAGCTGAAACTACTTGAAGTATCTTGCCGTCATGCCGGCACCATGACCCTTTTTAGACATAAGGGCGTGAATTTTGCCTTGATGGGAATTTACGAACTAAACGGAATCGACGTTGCACCCCTGGAGATGCCGGGATCCTGGTCCCTTGATCGATGTTTGAGAGCCCGATTCAAGCTGCCAATTGATTTTGATACGGTATATGTGGATCTTGACGACACGCTTATTGTAAAAGGAATGGTCAACGCCGTACTCATTCAATTCCTATACCAATTTGTCAACAAGAATAAAAAGTTAGTGCTACTAACCAAGCATGACGCCTTGCCTAAAGATACCTTGAAAAAGTTTAAGATAAATCCCGAACTGTTTGATCAGATCATCCATTTATCAATTGATGAAAGCAAGGCTGCATGCATAACGCAAACCAGGTCAATTCTGATTGATAACAGCTTTGCCGAAAGAAAGTCGGTATACGAAGCGCACGGCATACCAGTGTTTGACGTCGATGCGGTGGATTGTCTGATTCAGTAATCCAATTGAAAGCAGCGGGGGAATAGAAGGAATTTAGACCAGTTTGATCTTGAGAAGAGATTTTGCAATGTGCTCCATCTCTTCCTCCCCATATCGTTGATCACAGGGTAAAGTCATAATTCTTTGGCTTAACAGGTGGCTTTTATAAAAATCAGTTGGTACTACCCCCTCGATGACCCAATGGATCGGTGGAAAAATTTTCTCCCTGAAAAGTTCTCTCTGCAGGTGATCGCGGTTTTCTACTTTAATTGGAAAGCCCAAGGGAACAACACTGTCCGGAAGATCCTGAAATATCGCAAATTCACCAAGGCTATCTAATAAGGTTTGATAATTTTTCCTTCTGATGCGTGAAATCGCTTCAAAGTCAAAGGAATTTCTTAGCAAATAATAAGAAAGGTCGCTCATCCTGGAGTAACCTGGGGTAAATCCTTCTTCGCCCTCAATGAAAAACCGATTCCAATGGTTTTCATCCCCGTAAACATCAAATTCCCGTCTCTTGACCACCGCCCAGAATAATTGCATAAACACTTCTTCGGGTGGTTCTTCCAAACCTGGGCGGGCAGGGTGATAATTCGATCCGATCTTGAGAATGCCGCCATCGGGAACGCCAAGAAATTTCCTGGGACTGTACAAACAGAAGTCGGATATCTCTTCATCCCATTCACTAAATAGTGCCTGGCTGCAATCCTGAAACAGGATGGCCCGTTTCCCTTTCAATTCTTGTAGCAAGCTCCTGTCAAAGGGGAACCCAAAATAGTCAATGAAAAGAAAGAAATCCCCGTTCCTAATTTCGTCTATAAAGTCAAGATTTTCCAACCTCAGGTGATCATCTATTGGATAAAATCGGATGTGACTGGCTTCTGGATTTACAGCGGATATTATGGTCTGGCATAGATAAGACGGCAGCCAAATATTCTCAGGCTTAAGCGAATCCAACGCCAGCTTGATTCCTGAGCGTCCATTAAACAACAGGACCGGATTACCCAGGAGAAAATGAGGATAATCGGGATTCGAAATTATCTTCTCTGGAAGACCAAACTTGCCGCCAATTATGTTAATATCTACTCCTTTGATCAAACATGCAAGGTAATGTCCTTTGGGTCAGCCTTTAAAATTATACATCCGGTTCCAGGATAAAGTTTTCCCTACAAATGTTTACGAATTGCACCAAATTGCAAATTAACCGCAACTTCTTTCCACCTCTAAAAATCAGCCAAGGTAGTAGAATTTAACGCGTAAGGCTGGGTCATTTTTTTCGAATTCCATATCTACAATTGAATAGGGAGAAGTGTATGAAAAATAAGTGGGTCTATTGGATTTTCATGGTAATTTTTCTTATTGGTGCTACATTTCCACTCGGGCTTCAGGCAGTCAGCGCCCAAGCCCCGCAACCACCCGAACCGCCCGAAGAAATCCCGAATCGGGAAGCGTGTGTCGAGGGCGAACCTTGTATGGACGAAGATGGCAATTGGTATTTGCCAGCCGGCTCAGCCCTGGATCAAAAAAATCCCAATGAATTGCTTGCCATTGGTGACTCAGACGAATACGGCTATACCTTAACTTCTACTGCTTATTCATGGTTGGACGCCACCGACGGAACCAATACTGGGTTTAATAGTAGATGGGATCAAACGGTTGTTTCCTTGCCTTGGGACTTCCCTTTTTATGAGAATTCATATTCCGAAGTATGTATCGTCGGACCGGGTTACTTAACCTTTTCTGATCAAAACATAGACACTCAAAGCCAGATGCCTGTTCCAAACGAGCCAAATAATGTAATCGCTCCTTACTGGGCTCCTTTAGAGTACATAGGCGAAGGTGGCACGGGACAGGCGTTTTATGAATTTGGTGGAACCGCACCCAACCGCTATTTGTTAGTGGAGTACTATCAAAGATCAGACCCCTGGGGAGGAGTCTTCACATATGAAGTTCAGTTATTTGAAAGTGGAGACATCAAATTCCAATACAACGAAATCGTATTGGGTGATTCTGGATGGTGTGCTGAAGCTGGCATAGAGAATTCTGTGGGTGAAGACGGGGTCACGCTCTCACTTTATTGTGGAGGCGTCCCCGATTCACATTCTGCAGTTCTATTTACCCGACCTGATCCAACTGCACGTGTAAAGATCTCCCCACTTTATCAAGGCGATTTTTCTTACTCAGGGGAAGTGGATGAATTCATTTTCACCGTTTTAAATACCGGGGACCTTGGCGCAGATACCTACGACATGGAGATCACTCTTGCCCCCGGCGGAACCCTCTGGACGGCCGCTCTGTTTGACGCTGCAACGGGGGATCCTCTCACGGATACGGATGGGGATATTAAAGTCGACACAGGGGCTATCCCTCAGGGTGCCTTTTTTGAGGTACTCGCAAAGGTAACCGCGCCAGCAGGGCAAACAGTGGGGGCGGGCATCAAAACGCTGATTGATGTGACTTCTTCATTGAATTTGAGCAAAAACAAGACAGTTACCCTGGAATCCACTGTGCCTGCTGCCTTTGCCCAAACCTACAAAGATTATTCGCAAAGCAGCCTCGATACTGACTTGAACTGGCCGAGCACACAACTGAACGTGGACAGCGCGCAAGATCAATGGGATATCTATCACCCAGCCATTGTAGAGACTCCCGATCACAATTTTGTGCATGTTTGGGGCGAGTGGGTTTGGGGAGAAAACAATCTATATGGTGTCGTTTTAAATTCAGCTGTCGTTGATCGACTTGGGCAGGTGATCCAACCTGCCACACCGCTGACAGCCTTGTATGGGACGTCGGATTTTTACACAGAAGATTGGAATCTCTCAGTGGCAGTAACGCCGGACGGCAAAATTGGCGTGCTCTGGACCAGATATTTACGGAACAACACCAACGATTTATGGAATCGAAACGTCTGGTTTGCGGTACTCAATCCAACGGGCGGTCTGGCTTATGGTCCCGTCAACCTGATCAATAACAACCAGTGGGGTTATGACCCCCAGGGGGGCTACATAAGCTATAACTATACAAAAGTCGAAGCCAGCGCGGATAACCGCTTTATGCTGACATGGGAGATTCGTTACTATCACGAACCTACGGACACGGAGGATTCCGATATCTATTACATGATTCGAAACAGCAGCGGCAGCGCGGTTACCGGTCTGATCAATATGACTGCTGACGTCGACGACGCGGATTATTACTATAGCTTATCCTTGACAGCCCTAACCGGCAATAAGTTCTACGTAGATTATGTTAGAGTGATTTGTGATGACACTACTTGTTGGGGATATAGCAAATATCGTGTGATCAACAGCAGTGGAAGTCTCGTGGTTGGTGAAGGTAATGCTTCCCACAATCAAATTTCTGATTCAATTCAATTGCCAAACGGTAATATTTTCCTTGGCACGCGCGAATGGGATAATCAGACTGGCAATAGTTTGGCCGGGTATACCATATTGAATGGCACCACTTACCAAACCATAACCTCAGGGAGTTTGTCTCACCCGAGTACTCTGGAAATTTCTCCTTCCTCCGTATCAGTGACCAAAACACCGGATGGAAAAGCCATCATGACCTGGATGGATACGAATCAAAAGTATCTATACTATGCGCTTTTCCATAGCGGCGGAACCTTATTGAGCGGTCCGGTGATTTCCGATTACTTTAAGGATGGGGCGAGTGTGAATTACTATGGTCAGTCTATCACCACCAACACCTGGCAACCAGACGCGGGTTTGGATGTTATGGCTGAATTCTTGAGCCCTCTTTATGGCGGGGTGCCTGGCAGCCAGGCGGGCGTTCAACTTTCATTCGCGAATCAGGGCTTGACCACAGCCGCCAATCCTTTGCTAACGCTCACGTTAGCCGATGGTCTGACTTATAGCCACGACACTTCGGGTATCACACCGACAGTGGTTGGGAATACAGTCACCTGGGATCTGCCCGATTTGGCTTTTGCGGATACTGGTGAATTTACGGTCTTTGTGTCAGTTCCTGCAGAAGCGGTCATCGGCACATTATATGACCTTGAACTGTCAATCAGTTCAGACGGCACGGATGTTGAACCGGGGAACAACACAGATTCAGCCCAGATTATGGCAGCCATCAAGGTTTTCCTACCATCGATTAGGAGATAACCGGAAGTCTCAAGTCCTTAGTTAGACACAGAGGCTGACCCATCAGGTCAGCCTCTTGCGTCAGTACGGGCAGGGTCTACTTATTCGAACAATCACATTATAATCAAGCTAAGGAGATCAAAAACCAAGGAGAAATATGGGGATTTCACAAAGACACCTTCACATCAAAATTGTTAACCTTGCAACAACAATAGTTGTGATGTTGACCTTACTTCTTGGAACGGGTAATCAAGTGTTGGCAAGTCCAGATGAGCAGGAAATTCCCTGGAACGCCAGCAATCCTGTTTCTTTGGAATTCCCATTTGAGCTTCCCGCGATTCCGGGGTCAGCCAGTATCCTGGATGATTTAGGACCTCAAGCCCCCTTGACCCTCGATGCCGAAAATATTGACAAGAGCCGGCTTAATTACTTTTCACTCGCGATGCCGCAGCTGGACAACCGAGTGCGGAATGTTTTGGTTTATTTGCCCGAGGGGTATGAAACTGGCGGAGAATCGTATCCGGTTATCTATCTTCAGGATGCTCAAAATATCTTCATCCAATCCGGGTTTTCTCCTGATGAGCGATCGCTCAATGAGGACCTGAACAAATTCTATTCAAGCGGCTTCACTGGCAAAACAATAATGGTCGGTATTGAATATGACCAGATTCACATGTGGGACGAATATAGCCCATGGGTGAACCAAAACATGTACCTGTGGATGGATCCTTATGATGCCAACCAGGTCGAGGGCGGCGAAGGAGATGCATACCTTAACTTTTTAGTTGAAACACTGAAGCCTGAAATTGACAGACGCTACAGAACCTTAACCGATCGCGAGAACACCGCGATTGGCGGAAGTGAGATAGGGGGACTGTTATCAGTGTATGCGGGTTTATCCAGACCGGATGTTTTTTCAACCGTGTTGGCAATGTCACCTGCGATATGGTTTGCGGAATCGGGTGGAACGTGGTTATCCAACAATCAATTGATCAATTTCATCGAGCAAACCGATGTTCCAGCCGACGTCAATTTTTTTCTGGATGTTTCAATAGAAGACAGAATCACGGATCTGGTTGTAAGACCGGCAGTTTCTCGCGCTGATGGCAACCAGATATCTTTTCCCCAAGCTTATCTGGAGGGAGTGCAGTCATTAGTAGATAAGATGGTGGAACAAGGCTTACCCATTTCAAATATTATTGGGGGAGCAGAAAATCCAAGAGAATGGACAGAAACGCTGAAAGAAACTCCCGGCACATTTTTGGATATTTGGAACTTTTCCACGTATCTGCCGTTAATCTCGAAGCCAGCATTTCCGCCTGAGATCACAAGCCCTGCGACCACAGCTTTTACACAATCCATGCAAGGTACATTTACCGTCACAACAACGGGTTTACCGACACCTACAATTAGTTACACCGGCACACTACCGCCTGGACTCAGCTTTACAGACAATGGAAACGGCACGGCAACAATAACTGGCACGACGGCTGTGGTCGGTATATATTACCTGACGATTACCGCGCAGAATGGTGTTGAGCCAAATGCGACTCAAAATTTCATACTGAGAGTAGTGCAAGGTTGCCCGGATTCTGGTAGTTGCCTGATTAATTTTTCGATGAGCATGAGTCCATACTTAAATAGAACCAGAAACATATCTGTCTATCTTCCACCAAACTATAATTCCGGCGAGCATTACCCGGTTATATATCTGATGGATGCTCAACATATGTTTGGCGCTCCGATTGCCTATCCACTGGCTATTGACGATTGGAAAATGGATGAGCGATTGGATAATTACTACAATTCGACAGGCAGGGGGGTGATAGCAGTCGGGATTTGGTTTGATGCCAATCGCCCTTGGAGCGAGTATACGCTTTCCGCCAACCTCAATATGGATCACTGGGTGAACAACGCTCCCCAACTAACAAATCCGGAAGGCGCGGGAATGATTAACTTCATCAGGTATAGCCTGAAGCCAGAAGTAGACTCTTTATTCAACACATTGCCAGACAGAAACAATACTGCCATTGGCGGAGGCAGCCGTTGCGCGCTTTTGGCGCTGAACGCAGTTTTGCATGCTCCAGAGACATTCTCAAGGGTAATGGCAATGTCGCCAGCAGTATGGATTGCTGAAGGAGGAATTCGGGTTGCTTTACCAAATCTTACAACCTGGTTTTCCAATAACGGACTTCAGGCGTGGTTTAATGGTCATCAATCTCCGACAAATGTGAAATATTTTTTGTACATTGGTCAACAGGAACAGAGCGGTATTCTCTATCCTTTTGTCCAAAAAGCAGAAGAACCAGGTGTTCAAATCCCAATTGAATACGCATATTTTTCCGGTTACATCAGGGTTATGGGCTCATTGACCGCCGATGGTGTTCCTGCGAGTAATATCAAGGGAATTGTCAATCCAGTTGGGACGCACCATGGCAGTGTTTGGAGCACTTATATCATTCAGGCAATGGATTGGTTTGGCTATTAAGAATTGGGCTCATAAGGTGTTGCTGCGTTTTGCTGGATCTGAAACCAAGCTTGTTTCATTTAAGACGGGTCAGATAATTCAGCTATAATAACTTTTCAGGCTTTACGAAAAAACACTTGACCTGAGAGGATGTAAATGCCATTTTCCAGCATCAGTTTTATTTTTGTCTTTTTGCCAGTACTTCTGGTTTTGTTCTATATCATTCCCAAACGGGGATGGAAGAATATCGTAATCGTTCTTGCTTCCTTGGCATTCTTTGGATGGTCTGACCCTACCCACCTGCACATTTTGCTTCTGTCGGTCGTTGCAAATTACCTGCTTGGGCTTGCGGTAGGTAACGCGATTGATAAACATTCGTCAAAGTCAGCCAGGGTCTATATGTGGGTTGCCGTTGGGATAAATTTACTGCTCCTGGCGTTTTATAAGTACACAGGTTTCTTCCTTACAAGCTTACAAGCAGTTTTCCCAATCAATTTGACTTATCAAAGCCAGGCTTTGCCTCTTGGAATATCATTTTTTACATTTTCGGGCATCTCATACATACTTGACATCTATAACGAGGTAAATCCCCCCGAGAAGAATTTTATTCGTTTTAGCGCTTACATTGTTATGTTTCCCAAGCTGCTCCAGGGACCAATCACGCGATTTATCCAGATCAAAGATAGTTTGGTTAATCCAAAATTTGATTCCGTCTTGATGATGGAGGGTGTGCGGCGCTTCATTGGCGGTCTGGCAAAAAAGGTATTACTGGCTGACAGCTTGAACATGGCAACCAGCAAGATTTTCGAAGCGAATTTTAGCGAAATGGGAGCCAGCCTTGCGTGGTTTGGGCTGATAGCCTATACACTGCAAATTTACCTTGATTTTTCCGGATACACCGATATGGCTATTGGAATTGGCAACATGCTTGGATTCAAATTGCCGGAAAACTTCAATTTTCCTTACATCAGTAAAAGCATCTCGGATTTTTGGCGTAGATGGCATATTACCTTGGGCGCCTGGTTTCGGACGTATTTGTTCATTCCGCTGGAATTTGCTCGCAAAAAACAGAAAACCTTTCGCCAGGAATCAAACCTGATCATTGTGTTTCTCCTGACCGGGCTCTGGCACGGCGCTAACTGGAACTTTGTCATCTGGGGGTTGTTCTTTGGTGTGATACTTGCGCTTGAAGCCAACTTTCTTGGAAAAAGACTCAAGAAAGCCCCTGCATTTTTGCAGCACTTTTATTCGATTGCTTTGATCATGCTCGGTTGGATCTTCTTTAGAATTACAAATATTCAGAATTGGGGGCCATTCTTTACTGCATTATCCGGCGTGAATGGCTGGACTAACTTAATTACTTTTCGCTCTCTTAACATCCTTTTTTATATTCCCTTTATTTTGCCTGCGGTTCTGTTTTCGCTGCCGATTTTCCATAAAATTGCTGAGAAAACCAGCAAAAACGGGGGGTTTAAATCACTGGTGTTAGACATCATCTACTTGGGTTTATTCATATTCACCCTCACCTACATACTTTCAAAGGGTTTCACCTCTTTCATGTATGCCCAGTTTTAATGAAGCAGCGCAATGAGTAGAATTTCAAAGTTTTTCTTGGGCGTGTTTTTCCTGATTATTCTCATGGTTCCGGTCTATTGGGTAAGTGGAAAAAAGGCCGCCTCTGAAGTTTCGGTTATTGAAGGCAGAGTTTTAGAAGCCCCGGGAAAATCATACCCCACGCTTAAGGTCGCGCTTGATTATCTAAAACAAGGGCGTCCTGACAAGGCGGCAAAACTGGTGTGGGGATTGTTTACGGAAGGGTCTTTGCAAAGGAAATTTGATAGCGCTGCGACAGATCAGTTTCCTGTCAGGATGCCATTAATTCAATTTTCAAAAGCCATTGACAGGAAAATTATTGACTTTTCTTACAGCTTTTCAAGAGAAAATGTAATCCCTGCCGATATGACTTCCGATATCTTTTTCGATCGGGATCGCGAAGCATTGTTTTTTGCGCCGGAGGTTATAGACACAGCAAGCTTTGAAAAAATTGATCAAAGAATTGCGAATTACGCGGAGATTGCAAGGCTTTATCCCCATATTAACCTTTATTTGCTTTTCCATGAAACGCTGTCATATTCCCAGGCAAACCCCTTGAATGAGTACTTCCCAAATAGTGATCGGGGACAATCCTATGCCTACTTCAAAGAGAGCCTGGGGTATCAAATAAGCATCGGCGAGATGCTTTTACCATCTATGGATATGCACCTTGAGGATTATTATCGGACGGACCATCACTGGAAAACTGAGGGTATCTTAAAGGCATATGACATAGCCTACAACTTGTTATCAACCAACTTTGCGGATATTTCAGAGAAACTGGTTATCTCAGACCCAGTAAGCTTGCCTGGTGTCGAATTTTTGGGCACTCTGGCGCGCAAGTCGCTCTATCCAATCAGCGGTGATGAATTCAAGATTTTTGACGCGAACCTTCCTGAGTGTAAGATCACTGACAATGGAGTGGAAGGCGTTTATGACCTCCGCAATGATTATCTTGCGGGTAACTATTCATTAAATCCTTACACAGACTATTATGGGGAATTTTTCGGTACTCAAATGGGTCTGTTGGAGTATCACTGCGAGAACACCACAAACCGAAACATATTAATTATTGGCGATTCATACGCTCGGCCTTTAGTCGCGTTAATTGCCAGCCACTATTCTCACACCTATTTTGTAGATCTCAGGCAGAACAAGGAGTTTTCCTTGTCCAACTTCATAAGCAATCACCCAATTGAAGATCTGCTTGTAATTGGCGACAATCAAGTTGCTTTTCTGGATCCTGATCAATGGTCAATCACTCCGTAAGCAAAGGGTGCAGAATGGTAATATGGGTCTGAGACGAGATGGGTAGAAATGATTATGGTTTTATCCGAAATTAGCGTGAGTAACCAGGATACTTAAAATGAGAAAGAAGCTCTCTTATTTATTAATCTTATTCTTTGTCATCTTATTGGCAATTCCGCTTTCATTACCTTTTCAAGCTGAAATTGCCCAGCAGACTGCAGTCATTAAGCAAGGAACATTAGAGCGGACTGCTGCGCAAAGCGGGCCAAACCTCACCCGTGCCTTACAACTTTTTCGGGAAGGTGAAGTTGGGGAGGGGTTGGATGTTGTTGTGAACCTCTTTACAAGCAGCGCGTTTGTGCAAAAATTTGAGAATTTAATTATCGAGAAAATGCCCTTCAGATTCCCGGCAATTCAATTTTCCAGGACCGTTGATCGCGCAATTATCAAGCTCGCGTATGCGTTTACCGGTGATTCGATAATTCCCGCGGATATGAAATCCGGAATTTACTACGATTCCAAGTTTAACCAACTGATCTATACACCTTCATTCTTCAATTCTGAAGCCAAACAAAACATTGATGAACGAATCAATAATTATGAAGAGCTGATTCAAACTTATCCCAATCTGAATTTTTATCTATATCATCAACAGACCCTGAAAAACTCGCCTTATCATCCCTTAGTTGAATTTTTCAACGAGGCTGACGGCGGTCAGGCCCTTGAATATTTTGAACAAAACCTTCCCGACGACCTGATCTATAGGAAATTCGTGCTGAACAGCCACCAGGATCATCTTGACTACTATTATCGCACTGACCATCACTGGAGAGTGAGCGGCGTTATCCGGGCTTATCAGGAGATTCACGAATTGTTATCCTTGAATTACCCTAAAATCTCACCTGCTTTGAAATTTGGCGGACTAAAAACCTTTTCCGACTTTAAATTCTCAGGTCACATGGCTCGAAACACCCTTTATCCTCTTCAGGGAGATGATTTTGTTGTTGAAGTTGTCGACCTGCCAGATCATGAAATAATCTGGAATGGAAAGCCAATTGAGGATACGGGACGATTAGCATATTTCGATGGTAACTATTCCACGGTGCCTTACATAAATCACTTTAATGAATTTTATGGGCAGGTCGCTGACCTTATTGAGTACACCTATGAAAATTCAGAAGAACGAAATCTGCTAATTATCGGCTCGTCATTTCGAAACTCATTAGATCCTTTATTAGCTTCCCATTACAGGAAGACCTACTGCGTGGATCTTAGATACTACACGGATTTCTCATTATCCGCCTTTTTAGCTGACCATAAGGTCGATGATATACTGATTATTGGTGATAATGACGTAGCCTTCCAGGATGTTGAGTTCTGGAAGATTAATCCGTAAAAGGAAGAAATAATGTTAGTTGATAATATCGCCTATGCTTGCACCACAAAGTGGTGCGAAAATGGGAACGCGAATAAGGAAATCATCCATTGGATAAATGCTGACCTGACAGAGATCGGCTATTCGTACGCGTATTTTGAAATTGAATCGAACAGGATTGCCAACCTCCTTCAAAACCTTGGTGCCGAACATGGAGATGTGGTTAGTGTTTTCCTGCCGCGCAGTCCGATCCTGATCAGCAGTGTTTTTGGGATTCTAAAACTTCAAGCCTTATCGTGTATTCTGTTTTCCACCTTGGGTGAAGAAGCACTTCTGGATCGCCTTGAAAACAGCGAAGCCAAAATCGTCATTACCAAGAACAGCTTGGTGAGGAAGCTTCTGACGATTAGGGACAAATTACCAAACTTGCAGTTTATCCTGGTTGTTGATCTGGATCAACACAAGAATGACCTGGTCTTGAGTCTCCCCAAATTGTTGGAAGAAGCTGAAGGAACATTCGATTACCCACATCAGTTGGACTCGGAAACCCCAGCATTTCTGCAATATACATCCGGTTCGACTGGAAAACCAAAAGGCGCGCTGCATGTCCACTGCGCTATCAAAGATATTATCGAATCGTTTAAAGAAGTGATGAGGATCGAAGAAGATGATCTTTACTGGTGTACCGCTGACCCAGCCTGGATAACAGGGCTATCCTATGGCGTTTTTGCGCCATTGAGCACAGGTGTCACGCAGATCCAATATGGGGGCACCTATAACGCTGAGCATTGGCTAAGAATTTTAAAAGAGAACCAAATTACCGTTTGGTACACAGCCCCCACAGCTCTTAGGATGCTCATGCAAGAGGACGTGGAAAAGTTTGATGGCATGACCTCACTTAGTTTGAAGAGAATTTATAGTGTGGGCGAGCCTTTAAACCCGGAGATTTATCACTGGGGCAATAAGGTCTTTGGAAAAGAGATCTACGATAATTGGTTTCAATCTGAGACAGGCAGCATCATGATCGCAAACCGTCCCGGATTGGATGTAAAACCTGGCTCGATGGGAAAACCAAGAGCAGGTATCGAACCTTTGATCTTAACTGACGCGATGCAGCCGGCCTTGATTGGCACACATGGACACTTGGCTGTTCGTCGCGGCTGGAATTCCATGTTCAGAAATTATTATAAAAAAGAAGCTGCTTATGCCGAAAAATTCCGGGGAGAGTATTACATAACCGGCGACCTTGCCTATCAGGACGAGGATGGATATTTTTGGTACGTCAGCCGTTCTGATGATGTTATCAACACAGCCGGGCATTTGGTTGGTCCTTTTGAGGTCGAAAGCGCGCTCCTGGAAATCGAAGAAATTGGGGATGTGGCTGTGATTGGTGTGGACGATCCCCTGCTGCACAAGAAGATCATTGCTTTTGTGGTCTTAAAGGACAATGTAACCTGGGAAAGATCGCTCGAATTAAAATGTAGGATCTACATCTCAAACAAAGTCTCAACCGTAGCCACGCCGGCGGAGTTCATCACGGTTGATAAAATCCCCAAAAATCAAAGTGGAAAAATCTTACGACGCGTATTACGAGCAATTTACGAAGGCACAGATCCTGGCGATCTGTCAACAATGGAGTAATTAAATGGATATAACCGAAAAACTAACCGATGTTTTTAAAGAAGTTTTTGATGATGAGACAATCGTTTTATCGGATGACCTCACCGCGAACGATGTTGACGCCTGGGATTCATTGTCGCATGTTAATTTGATCATTGCGATTGAGATTGCCTTTGACATCGAGTTTAAACAAAGTGAAATACTAAACTTCGCGAATGTGGGCGAGTTAAAGCAGAGCATCATCAACAAGTTGGAACGCAAAGCTGCCTAAATTGATTGTAGTATTTTCAGTCTGATACTTTAGTATCCCAGTAAATTTAACGTAAATTTCCAAGCGTCATAGGCTTTGGAATCTGGAATGTCCACATCATCAAACGCAACCATTTGACCGGGTTCCACGGTTCGTTTAACGACCACATCGTGCATAAGTCCTATTGGAACATGATTTGGATAATCCTTGATTGTGAGAGCTTCTCCTCTTACGTGGAAAGAGCGAATATCATGAGGGATCACAGTCCCTGGTTTCATTTCTTTTTTGGCAATAGCTCCAACGCTGGCTGTCGGTTGTTCGCTGTTATTCAGAAAAACACCATAACCTTGAAAAACCTGCCTGATGGTGTTTGGTACCTCTAATTGGCACAGATGGTAGTTGTGGACCAGTGTGTAGTACGGTCCCTCGCCTAATCTAAAATAACGCAAAGCGTCTGCCTGACTCGGATCAAACTCCGCCGTAATGAAGACGCCAGCTGGAAACTTCTGTTTGGCAAGAGGACTACACAGAAGATAGTCGCTAATCGGCGAGCCTTGTTGTTTTGCGATTTCCGCTAGAATATTTGCGCCCTCATTGATGGTTTCGCTCTCAGGTCCATATAAACCTCGCTTGGCGATAACCGCACCCAACCCATTAGCAACCATGGCCTGTTCAATTTGGACCTTTGTTCCATCTGTTGCCTCAGTAACTTGCTTGATGGAAATGCCTTGCACCTTTGACCAATACTGCATCTCTTCATAAGTTGGATTGTGGTTCAAAAAGCCTTTGAAGTTGCCAAAAACCAGCGGCTTAAAACCAACAGTATCTATCTCACTATGTAATTTGGCAAGCTCACCAGGTTGGTCGCCCTCTGCCTCGATGATGAAACCCTTGGTTATCAAATAACTTCCGGAGGTGATGTGTAATTCTGAATCTAAAGTGACAACAGGGATGCCTGCTTCCATGACCTGTTCAAGGATTTCAGTCGCGTAAACGGGATTGCCATTACACTCCACAACTAGATCGCTTTTGTCGATCAGTTCCTGGACGGAATTGGTGTAAACCGATTCGCCAGGAAAATGATCAAGGTTTCTATGTGTGAGCACACTTGAAACAGTCATGTCAGTGAGCAGTCCGATGACCTTCTTTAGACCGTTTCCGATGAACCCGGTCCCGATAATTCCAATTTTTGCTTGTTTTTCTGATGGCATCAGTTCACCTGTTTTCCACTAATCAGTTATTTGCAGGAAAGTTGTTTGGCATGGTAAGAAAATTTCAACTGAATTATACTAGCCTTATCCCTGAGTACCTTCGAGAAATATGGTTTGACCACTTGGGAGTAAAAAAAGCATAAAAAGCCATGTAGAAGCGGAACAGGTGATTGTTGCTGAAAGAGCTGTGGCTCACAGGCAAGCAAAAAGTCTCAAAACCAAAGGGATGTATAATATTTACCTAATATGAAAATTACGAATTGTCCCATAAGCGGTTCATCGCGCAGTATAGAGTACCTAAATCTTGGCAACGTTCCTTTGGTAAACAACTTGTGTGAGACGAAGGAAGAATCTCTCAACGTTCAGAGGTTTCCACTCGCCATTCAATTATTTCCAGAGAGCAACCTTACATGTTTAACAGAGATAGTCGATAAAGATAGTCTGTTCTTAAATTACTTATACCGATCAAGTGTAAATAAACCTTACCTTGAACACTGTTCCAATATGTATGATTACTTGTCCAAACTGATAGATCTTAAGCCGAATGATTATGTAGTAGATGTTGGCGGCAATGATGGATCTCTGCTGTTGGAGTTTCGAAAAAAGAATCCGACACTCCACTACGTGAACGTAGATGCCAGCCATAGTTTCAAGGACATGAATGAAGCAGCTGGAATCGAATATGTCAACGACTATTTTGGGGAAACTACTAAGCTATCAAAAAAGGTCAAACTCATCACTTCAACGAACGTCTTCCAACATACCGAACCCATCAGGTCGTTTGTAAAGGGTGTTTATCGAAATCTCACTGATGATGGCATGTGGTGTCTTGAATTTCCGTATCTTCTGACCACATTACTTAATGATAATTACGATCAGATTTATCACGAGCATGTATATTATTTCTGTCTCCAAAACATTATGGATTTGGCTGATCAAGAAGGATTGAAAGTAGTTAATGTCTCCTACCATGATATGCATGCGGGGACTCTTCGTGTTCTGACAATGAAGAAAATGGCAACAACCAAGGTGGACATTACAGTCCCATCCTTCTTAAACCTGGAAAAAACGATCACAGAGGAGTATTGCGTGCGCTGGGGTAAGCGGACAAAAGAGAAAATAGTCGAATTCAAGAATTACATCCTGGACCTGGTCGCAAACGATAAAAAAATTGCCGGCTTTGGCGCGGCAGCGAAAGGCTGTGTTTTTCTCAACTCAGTAGGTATTGACGACTCCATGATCCAGTTTATTGTGGATGACACCCCCTTCAAGCAAGGCAAGTTTGTGCCTGGAACTGGCATTCAGGTTGTATCACGAGAGCGGCTGTACGAAACCAAAATCGATTACATCGTAATACTTGCTCACAATTTCAAGGATTACATCATCGAGTCCCTCAAGGGCAAATACGATGGCGAGTTTATTGTAATGTTCCCGGATATTAAAAAGTACTAAAAAAGCGGTATTTTTCAATATTCTTAAAAGGATACTTTATGGAAGAAAACAAAGATTACGGGTCTAAAGTGTTGGACGGCAATCGTTGGCACGAAGAAGACTCCCCATGGAAAGCAAAAAATATTTATAAGATTTTGGAGAAGCACAATCTCTCACCAAAATCAGTTTGCGAAATTGGTTGTGGATCAGGGGAAGTATTACATGATTTGGCCGGCTTTTTTGATGGCACCACTGAATTTATCGGCTATGAGACTTCTGAAGAGGCATTTGCTATTTGTAAGACGAAAGAAGAAGCAAATGTTCGTTACGAATTAGCAAACTTATTATCACTGGATGTCCACTACGATCTTGTGATGGCAATTAATGTATTAAACCACGTGACCGATTACCTTGGTTTCCTGAGCCAGCTTCGCTCGAAAGGAGAATACAAGGTCTTTCACATTCCATTGGAAACCACGGTGTACTCAGTACTTAGGAGCTCCCATTTTCAAAAAAGGATCACCGAAGGAACTTATCGCCATTCTTTCTCAAAGGATACAGCGCTTGGCACCTTGAAGGGAACGGGTTACGAAATTGTGGACTATTTCTACACAAGCAGTGCTTTAGAGCTGCCCAATCTTGGTAGTAAGGATAAATTCTGGAAACTTCCCAGAAAATTGCTTTATGCCATCAATAACGATTTTGGCGTCAAAGTGCTCGGGGGTTTTTCGCTGATGGTTTTGGCGAAATAATGTTCTGCCCGGATAAATCATCGATGTAAGTTTTGTCTGAGTAACTGGTTATTAGCCGGCATTGACGTGCTGATCTAATAAAACCAGGTGATTTTTGCGCACAGATTTCTAAGAGATAGTTGGATTTGTTTTCAATGTTATACTAGCCCAAAAATGATACAGAGCAAACATGTCAACCATTAAACAGAAAACCATTAACAACATGGTTTGGTCAGTATCAGAGCGCTTAAGTCTCCAAGTTGTCCACACGGTCATATCCATTGTTCTTGCCAGAATTCTTGATCCCAAAGAATTTGGGCTGATTGGTATGTTGGTGATTTTTACAAGCATCGCCCAGTCTGTTCTGGATAGCGGCTTTGGCAGCGCGTTGATTCAGAAGAAAGATGCTACTGAGACAGATTCCTCTTCCATTTTTTATTTTAACCTTGCAATCGGGATACTGTTAGCCAGCATTTTATTTTTATCTGCCCCAATTATTGCAAAATTCTATCAAGAACCAACCCTCACATCTCTAACTCGCGTACTTTCACTCAACCTTGTCATAAATGCTTTTAGTTTGGTGCAGCTCTCGTTGTTGCGAAAGGCGATGGCCTTTAAAAAGCATTTTGCTGTGAGCATTACCTCTGTTTTGATTTCAGGTTTCTGTGGAATTCTCGCCGCGCATAAGGGCTTTGGAGTATGGAGCCTGGTCATACAAACGCTCACCAATAGCGTTTCGCAGGCGTTGTTGTTGTGGATACTCAATAAATGGCGGCCAACCCGTCAATTCTCCATGGTCTCTCTTAAATCAATGTATTCATTCGGATCAAAACTTCTAATTGCAGGCTTGATCGAGACGATCTTTAAGAATATTTATCAGACTTTTATTGGTAAGAACTATTCGGCGGAAGATTTAGGCTACTACTCGCGGGCATCGACCATGGAATCAGCGGCTTCTGTTGCTACCAGCATGGCTTTGGGACAAGTGATATTTCCAACTTTTTCTCCTTATCAAGATGATAATGAAAAGTTGCGACGGGTGCATAGTACAACAATAAGAATGTCGATGTTTCTTATGGCACCGCTGATGATTGGTTTGATTGTGGTTGCCGAGCCGCTTTTCCTGTTTTTGTTGACCGAAAAGTGGGCTAACAGCATCCCATACTTCCAATTGCTGTGCGTTGTCGGTCTCTTTTTCCCAATCGTGGTTCAAAATTACAATCTTCTGCGCATCAAGGGTCGTACAGATCTGCACCTTAAACTTGAGATAGCCAAGTACACGTTGACTGCTATTGCGATCGCATTGACTTATAAATCAGGGATAATTGCCCTGCTTTATGGGCAAATTTGTGTCGCGATCCTTTCTCATGTGTTAGTCAGCCATTTTGCTGGGAAACTAATAAAATACAGCTTGCTTGACCAACTACGAGAGCTCTTTCCTATTGTAATTACGGCCTTGGCGATGGGTTTTGTTATGTATTTTGTTGGAAAAGTAGATATTGAGAGTAATTTCTTACTCTTTACTTTTCAATCAATGGTAGGCCTCCTGGTTTATATTGGAATAAACACAGTAATAAAATCAGCAGAATTGATGGAATACAAATCAATTGCAGGTAATTTAATTAAAGCATTATTAGCAAAGGTTAAAAGCTTCCCATGGAAACGCCGTTAGTCAGTGTAAGTTTGGTCGCGTACAACGCCAGCGCATATATCAAAGGCGCAATTGAAGGTTGTTTGATGCAGCAAACGTCATTCCCTTTTGAAGTAATCATTCATGATGATGCTTCACAAGATCAGACTCCCCAAATAATTCTGGACTATGCAAGTAATTACCCTGACAAAATCGTTCCAATTATTCAGACGATAAATCAATTTTCACAAGGGCACGAGATAAATGCCGTAATCAATATTCCAAAAGCCAGAGGTAAATATATCGCCTTCCTGGAGGCGGACGACTATTGGATTGATCCGCTGAAACTGCAAAAGCAAGTGGATTTTATGGAAAAGCATCCCGAGGTATCCATGTGCTTCACTGCAGCCAAGGTGATGATGGCATCCGGCTCAAACAATGAAAGAATTCAACGTTATCGGGATTACGATAGTGTATGTTCGGAGGAAGATGTAATTTTGATGGGCGGACGTTTAGCAAATATGGGGTCCGCTCTCGTCAGAAAATCAATTTACGATGACCTTCCGGAGTGGTATCACTATTCTCAACTATGGGACAACACCGTCCCGCTGCTTGCCATAACGCACGGCAAAATACAGTATCTGAACGATATAACCACGGTTTACCGTTATAACGTCCCGGGTTCCTGGACTCAAAAAAACGTAAAGAACTATAAGAGTCGTACGAAGAGCATTGGCAGAACTTTAGCTTTACTTGATGGATTCAATGAGGGCACCAATTATCGGTACAATGAGCTAATCAAGCGAAAGTCAAAGCTGATAAGCATCGGTTTGTTATTACTTTTAGATCCACAGGAAGAAGTTTTTAAGAAATACTATTCCAGGTTAAATCTTCCCCTTAAACTTGAATATAAGGTGTTCCATCTGATTGGATCATATCGATTGTGGGAAAGATATCGACAAATCGTCCGAATTTTCCGGAAGATAAAATACATTTAGTTTATTTGTTCAAGCTGTCTTTTTGAAGCCAGACCAAAAAAGCGCTACGGCAATGATCCGGGCGGAAATCCATTTATCTTTCTACCCCCCAAAAATGGATTGTCAGTTCTTTCCTTAAGTCTTCACGATTTTTGGACTTTATCGGAACGCTTTTTGACAGATACTTTTCTTTGTATTCATCAAGGCTGCAAATCGGGCGAGCTGGCACACCGGCAACAACAGTATTCGGCGGAACGTCACTGTTCACAACACTGCCGGCTCCAACGATACTGTTGGGTCCAATCGAAACGTCGGGCAGGATGATTGCGTTAACCCCCACAAAACAGTTGTCATGGATACGAATACTCCCAAAGCGATTTCCAAAGGGTGAGGACTCGGGAAGAGATTCCCTGAACAACCGGCTTGAAGCGTCGTGAGTTATTAAAAACACCCCGTAAGTGATAGTTACCTTATTCCCGATTTCGATCAGCCAGGGCTCTGACCCATAATTTAAGGGTCGGTTTAGGAGCTGACACTTTTCACCGATTTTAACCCCCTGCGTTCGCAGATACTTAACTAAATTTCCGCGATGGACAATGTAATATTTAAAAAACTGAAGAAATTTTTTAGGTATCAATCTCATCACGAGCCGCCCGATCTTTCTAATAAATCCAAAAAAGTAGTTTCATAAGAGGAAATCATACTCTCTACCGAAAATTTTTCAATGACCATCTCTTTTCCATATTCACCCAGTTTCCTGCCTAACTCCGGGTTTGATAAGAGCATTATGACCTTATCCGCAAGCGCCTCAGCAGAGCCCGCTTCTACCAAATAGCCGTTTTTACCTGGAACAATGATCTCGGAATTTCCGGCGACATCAGAAGCAACAACCGGCTTGGCGAAGGCGAAGTATTCCAGAATTGAATTTGAAATGCCTTCTGAAAAGGTTGAAAGAATACAAATGATGCTGTTGGCAATGAATTGGTAGGGTTTCACGGAGTCGGTAACAAAAACCACTGACTCAATTATGCCCAGATTATCCACCAATTCCAGGATTGAGCTTAAGGTGCCTGCGTCGTGGCCTACAAGCAACAATTTTGCCCCTGGAATGACTTTGACTATTAGCGCCATGGCGTTCACTAATGTTTGATGGTCTTTATGACTGCTAAAGTTTGCCACCATGCACAGGTCGTGTTGAATTTGTTCGGTTTCTATCCCTTTAAAGCGGGCAAGATCAAGCCCGTTATAAATAACCCTGGCTTTGGGGTTGCTTTCTTGCCCAAAAGCAATTAATCCTGCTTGTGAATTTGCCACAACAACATTGGCATGCTTGGCGCTCCACTTACTGATGCGATTGTTAAGGTTTAAAGACACTGGGGCAGAGCGTATGCCGCCATGTAAAAACGGGATCTTTAACCATCGTGAAGCGCATAATCCTAACAAATCCCAAATACCACTTCCCCAGGTATGAATGACTGACGCCTTGTACCTTCGGGAGATTTGAATCACGCGCAGTAGTGGTTGGAAAAAGGCAAAAGGCACCACTCTTTTTATCGTGATTAACTGATCCACGTATTGCCTGGCTTCATCTTCGCGCAATCCGTTTGGATTCATCGCTACCAGGATCACAGAGTAACTATCCCGCTCTTTTAAGCCTTTGAGCAGCGAAAGCAATTGCTGCTCTTTTCCTCCTGCGCCAAGGCCGCCTACGATCATAAGTATTACAGGTCGGTTCCCCGGCTTACTTGTGTGAGTGCTCGTGTTGCTCATCATCCAGTTTCAATTCTTCTCAAGAAGCCTAACCGCCGGACACACCTGAAATAACCTCCGCCCAAATAGTCTTTGCCTTTTCGAGGGAATAGTCATCAAGAAATCTATTGCGGGTGTCCAGGGCTCCTTCCGCCAATCTCTTATACAGGTCCGAGTCAGTTAACAATGCCAAAAACGCTTCCGCGTATCTGGCCGCGTCCCTATCCTTAACCAACAAGGCATTATAACCATCCACCGCCACGTCGCGAATATCCCCTACATCTGGAACTACTACGGGAAGTCCACAACTCATGGCTTCGATCATAGCCACAGGTAAGCCCTCAAAGGCGGATGCCATCATGAATACTTTCGATTGGTTTAATACACCGGGGATCATTTGATAAGGCTGATTACCAATAAAAGTAATTACCTCATTAAGGGCAAGTTGAGCGCTTTGCTTTTCCAAATTGGGACGTTCAGGTCCATCGCCAACCAAAGCAACCCGGATTTCAGGATGTTCCTGGCAGACTATAGACACGGCATTGATCAAGATATCAATTTGCTTGTTCTTGTCCATTCGACCGCAGTAGATCAAGTCATAAGTCTTTGGCACCGGATTGGGTTTAAAGAGCGAAAAATCAAGCACGTTGACTGCGGTTGGTACGAAAAGTTTCTCCTTTGGAATTCCCAAAGAAACCAACTGGTCGATGGATGTTGACCCACGCACACCAATGCGAGCAGATTTTTTTAGTAGACTTTGGAATAACTTACTTTTAGCAACTTTTGGTCTGTCTGTTCCAATCAATTCCTGGATCACTGGAATGCCAAATAAGGAGCCGACAATAGCTGCATAAATCCCATGCGGAACAAAGTAAATCGCATAGATCAAATCTGGCTTTTCACGGGCGCAAAGGTGAATGAGAGTAAAGAATCGATAGAGTTCCGACAAAAAGAGGGACCATCTAAGGAGCCTTGGTGGGGAAAAGGACTTTGTCTTCTTTGCGTCAAGAGGCAATCGTCTTACGAGAAAGATTTGTTTAACGCTGTCCAATTCCTGCAGAGGGAGCAAGTTGGCTCGCACTTTGTCATCACTCATTCCGCAGACAACAACAATTTTCAATTATCAGCCTTTCAGGACTTGGAGGATTTTTGCTCTGCCAATGACTCGATGTAATTCACCATCCAGGCGGTTACATCAGCCTTGTCCTCAATCATCACTTTACATTTGGCGCGGAACTCGTCTTTTAAATTCCCAACTTCAGCTAATTCCAATGCCTTTTCAATGGCGGGATCACCTTCAACGTAATGGTACATGAGCCCATATTTGTGGATGATCTCATCGAGATTGCCGCTGCCCAGGGGGTTGATGTAAACACTCGGGGTGCCGAGGATGGCGGCTTCGGAAGCCATGGTGGCACCTTCACCCACATACATGCTGGCGTAATACATCAAATCGTGGATCTTGGTGGGACTCACACGTACTTTATAGGGTTCCAATTCTGCCGGGAGGTTGCCTTCTGAGGTAATCAGTACTTTGCCGTGTTGATTCAAGCCGGAAACGAGACGAATTTTTTGTTCATCAGAAAGCCCCAGCTTACCAACATCATGGGAGGCTCCCCAGGAGACAAATCTGACGATGTAAAATTTTTCGTCTTCCTGTAAACCTGACGCGATTAAACTCTCCGGGTCCGGCTTAAAGTAATTGGGATGCAAATATGCTAATTCCTGGTATCCGTTATAACGAACCTGCTTCTTTCCCAAATCGTCTCTATAGCTTTCAGGCGTAACGATCTTTGTGGCAAAAGGGAAGGTGATAGCGTTCGATATACTGGCATGTTCAGTATCGGTAAAAACAATGCCATTGATTCCTAACAGCTTGCACACATGGACGATGAATGTTCCACCGATTTCCACGATCACATCAGCCTTGAAATCTTTGGCTAATTTGTATAATTTGTTGGCGTGGGTCAACAACTCCATTGAGAGTCCGGTTAAGCCGGAGCCCTTCTTACTCAATACCGTATATGGATAACCGTAATCGTCCAAAAGCTTTAAAGTAACATCCTTATCGCGCGCAACCAATTTGACTTGATGACCATGCTCTTGCCAGATATGATAGGCATATCTAAAGAAATGCACATGCGCTGGATGACTGATATCGACGATTATTCTCATAATTTACTTTCGCGCTCTCTTTGGAAAATTAGTGCAATTTGCTTCCTAAGCCGATGGCGTAGTAATGTAAACCTTCTTTTTCCACCTGCGCCGTATCCAAAACTCTGCGCCCATCAATAATTATTGCGTGTTTCAGAGTTCGCTTTAAAAGTTTTAGGTCAAGGACTTTATAGATACTGTGCGCAACCATAATGATGACTGCGTCGCATCCCTCTAAAACCTCCTCCAGAGGCACATTAAAATCTGCCACAAAAGGATCATGCACTTTTGTGCTGACACCCTTTTCGTGGAGATATTTCAGAAGAGTTTCGCTTGGGCTGTTGCGAGTATCATCACTTTCCTCAAGATAGGCGTAGCCAAGGACGGCTACACTTGCTTCTGAAAGCGAAATCACCTCCCGATTGAGGGCATTTTCAAGAATCTCAGCGACATGAATTGGCATCGAGTCGTTCACCTTGCGAGCGGCAGGGATAACCTGCAAATCGACCTTGCCTTTTGCGCCGTAGGCTAATAGCCAGGGGTCCTTGGGTATGCAGTGACCGCCAACGCCCGCTCCTGCCATCAGGACATTGCGTCCCGGAGATTTGTTGACCAACTCCCGGACTTTCAGGAAGTCAGCGCCCGCCGCCTGGCAGATCATTGCCAATTCATTGGCAAACGCAATGTTGACATCCCGATAAGTGTTTTCTGCAGTTTTGGTAATCTCAGCGGAGATGATATCCGCGCCATCCAGATCGGCTTCGACGATATTCCGATAAAGCAAAATCATGGCTCTTGAAACCTCAGGGGTTTCTCCGCCGCAAACTCTGCTCATTAATTTCAGGTTAGCCAGCAACCTCCCCGGCATGACGCGTTCCGGGCAAGCACCCAAAAAGAAATCCTCCCCGGATCGCTTGCCACTTTCCACTTCGAGAATTGGGCGCACGACGCCATCAATTGTGCCCGGTGCAATGGTCGATTCCACAATAACGAGGATTCCATCCTTCATCACATGCGCCAAATTGGAACAGGCAGAACGTAGGGCAACGTATTGCGGGATGTTTTCATGGTCTGTCGGAGTCTCAACATCGATCAAAACAACATCGCGGTCCTTCAGCAGTTGGTAATCCGTGCTTGCTTGTAAACGCTTTTGATGGACCATGTCTGCTAACAATTCCTGCAAACCTGGCTCATTCCCTCCAATCGGGCAAATTCCCTGGTTGATAAGGTCGACTCTCGGTTGTTTGATGTCCAACCCAACCACGTCGAACCCTGCTTTTGCAAACATACAGGCAACAGGCAATCCGACATAGCCCAAACCGATGATGCCGATTTTGGCGTTTTTATGATTAATTTTTTGAGTTAAAGTTTCCAAAGAATCCATCTTATTAGCCGGTTATAGCTCGACAGTCGCGTGTATTGTACCCGAGTGAATGATTGCCTTAGCCAATTCGAGCGCTTTTAAACCATCCTCGCCTGTAACAGGTGAGGGCGTATCGTTGATGATTGAACTGATAAACGCTTCTTGTTCGGCACGCAGAGGTTCTTTTTTGGCGATCATGTGGCGGACCATCTTTCCCTCACGCACACCTCTCAAAACGCGCAAGTTTTCCCACTCGCTGCCGTGAGAGATCGGATTCTCATAAAAATAGAGATCCTGGGTCAAATAATCACACCGGAAAAGACCCCGTTCACCAGTTACGATAAATTCCCTAATTTTTGTTGGGGTTAACCAGTTGATGTTAAGCGTTCCAATGGATCCATCCGTCAAGCGGACCAACCCTGTGAGCAGGTCTTCATACTTACTGTGTATGTGTTTTTCAGTTTCCGCGAAGACACGCACAACTTCGCTTTGGGAGACAAAGCGCATGATGTCCAGGTCGTGCACAGCCAAGTCGATCACGACGCCCACGTCGCCTATGCGAGCCGGAAAGGGACCCTGCCTGTGGGCGTCCATCTGAAAGATCCGCCCCAATTCTTCCTGGGCGATCATTTCTTTGAGGGCAATGATGGCCGGATTAAAGCGTTCAATGTGCCCGATCATCAATTTGACATTCTTATCTTTTGCCGCTTTGATGATCGACTGACCCTCTTCCAGGGTAAAAGCAATAGGTTTTTCAATTAACAGGGGGATGCCGCGATCGATAATATCAAGAGCAATTTTGTGATGGTAGACAGTCGGGACTGCCAGGGTCACTTCATCGGGTTTGGTTTCATCAAGCATTTGCTGGTAATCGGTAAAAGCTTGCGTGCTGTATTTCTTGGCAACGGATTGTGCTTTAACCGCATCGAAATCAGCTACTCCAACCAGCTCAACATCTAGCAACTCCCAGTTGACGCGGGCGTGATTGACGCCCATCGAGCCAACACCAATCACAGCAGCTTTGATGGTCATAGTTTGTTCACTTCAGCAACGATGGTTTCCAGGTCGGCCTGGCTTAATTGAGGATGCACCGGGAGTGAGATGACCTCTTTTGCCAGCTTTTCTGCCACGGGCAAGTGAACTGAGCCAAGCATTTCAACGATATAGCTCTGCTGGTGAGCAGGGACGGGGTAAAAGATACCTGTTCCCACACCGCCTTCAGCCAGTTTCTTGACAGCCGCGTCACGATCTCTGCCGCCATCCACACGAATGGTGTATTGATGCCAAACATGACCATAGCCCTCTTTGACTTTTGGCGTGATCACGGAGTTAATATTCTCGCTCAAGAATCGGGCATTACTTCTTCGTTTTTCTGTAAATGGTGCCAGGCGTTCCATCTGGGCAAGACCAATAGCGGCATGCAGATCTGTCATTCTAAAGTTGTAGCCCAGCATATCGTGATAATAACGAACCTTCATGCCATGACTGCGCAGAAGTTTGCATTTTTCAGCAAAATTGTCGTCATTAGTGGTGATCATGCCGCCCTCACCAGACATCACATTCTTTGTGGCATAAAGCGAGAAGGTGCCAGTTCCAAAGCTTCCAGCCACTTTGTCTTTGTAAGTTGCCCCGACAGCCTGGCAGGCATCTTCGATGATCACAAGATTGTGCTTTTCAGCGATGGCTTGCAAGGCATCCATATCACAAACATAGCCATAGAGGTGTACCGGCAGAATGGCTTTTGTTCTGGGTGTTATTGCCGCTTCGATCAAAGCTGGATCAATGTTAAAGGTCTCTTCGTCAATATCCACAAATACGGGCTTTGCGCCTGTAAACAAAACGCTGCTGGCTGAAGCAATGAATGTGAACGGCGTTGTAATAACTTCGTCTCCGGGTCCAATTCCATGGGTTAATAGTGCAATATGGAGAGCTGTCGTTCCTGAAGACGTGGCAATAGCATGCTTCACGTTACTTATTTCGGCAAAGCGCGTTTCTAAAGCTGCTACTTTTGGACCCTGCACCAGCATGCCAGAATTTAGCACCTCCATAACGAGTTGTTTTTCTTCTTCTCCGATGTATGGCTTTGAAATTGGAATCATTTTTCCTCTATTCGTTGGTTAGTTTTTTGATATCATCCACTCGGATAAATATATCCTGGTGGCAGGCTTCGCATTTCAACAAAACCGAATCTTCAGATGAATGATCATCTAATCCGGCTAGAATATCCTTGTCAAAGGGGAGTTTATGACCGCATACGCAAACAAACCCGCGTAAGCGCGCAGGGTTGCCGTAGACCAGGCCATGATCGGGTACGTCTTTGGTTACAACAGAACCAGCACCAATCATCGCCCATTTTCCAATTGATATGCCGCAAACGAGGGTGGCATGCGCGCCGATAGATGCGCCCGTTTTCACTAAAGTCTTGCTGACTTCCCAATCGGAAGTGCCCTTTAAGGAGCCGTCCGGGTTTATGGAGCGTGGAAATCTGTCGTTAGTAAAGACACAGTGCGGTCCGCAAAAAACCCCGTCTTCGAGTGTGACACCATGATAAATCGAGATACCATTTTGTATCTTGACATTATTGCCAATCTTCACATCCGCGTCAATATAAACGCCTTTGCTCAGGATGCAATTTTGACCGATTTCGGCATTCTCTCGGACCTGGCAGTGCTGCCAGATTTTTGTGCCTTCTCCAATTAGTGCCTTTTCCGATACATCGGAGGTGGGATGAATAAAGATATTTTTTTGCATATGCCGTCCAGTGTTTGAATGCCTTCTCTGTGTTTGCGTTCTATTTCAATCTACTAACGAGCGATCATTTGTTGATTTTTCATGTTTGTCGTATTGGCGTTTCTTTTCAAAATACAGAAGTTGTTCCTGATGAGATCTAATTCGCACAAACATGTCTGCAAGTAAACCGACAATCCAAAAAACAATTCCCATCGTGAACAGATAAATTCCCACGATGGCGAAAGATTTATAAGGCGTGATCGAGCCTGTGGCAATGTAATGGATTAACGAGAACATTCCCAAACCTAAACCAAAAATGAAAGGAGGTAAACCCAACCAGGTGAAGAATCTCAACGGTCGGTAATCACGATATGCCCGGGTAATGATGTTGATTGTTCGGTACATATACTTAACAAGATTTCCCGCCACCCTGGATTTTCTGCCCTCGAAGTATTTCACCTTAACCGGAACTGACGCGATATCGACGCCTTTGTTAGCCAGATCAATGAACGATTCCTGGGTATATGTAAAGCTCTGGGTAATGTTTAACCGAAGCATGGCTTCCCTTGAATAAGCGCGAAAACCACAACTCACATCCGCAAAATGCTTTTGGGTTAACATGCTTATTAATCTGGACATCTGTTTGTTTCCCCAAAACTTCAGCCTCGACATGTAGTCAGGTCTTGAGAGCGTCCCGTTCTGATCGGTAAAACGATCTCCACTGACAAAGTCAGCTTTTTTGGTAATAATGGGTTCAATTAGAACAGGAATGTCCGATGGGGAAAATTGACCATCCGCATCAATGTTCACCATAACATCCGCGCCCAATTCCAGTGCTTTACTGAGCCCTGTGTTAAAAGCTGCGCCAACGCCCCGGTTTTGGGCATGTGAGACTACCAATGCCCCAGCCTGCTCAGCCAGTGTTGAAGTCTTGTCTGATGATCCATCATCCACGACCAACACAACCACTTCTGAGATTCCATCGATTGTTTTAGGAACACTATTCACAACCTGCTGAATAGAGTCCTCTTCGTTTAAGGCGGGTATGAGGATCACTAATTTCATATTTAATGCCACTTTTTCTTAGAATCAAGTAAATGGTAGGGCGCCCGAGTTTTTACCGCGATTGTGCCCGGCCAATGACAAATTTCCAAGATATTATAATTCATAACCATTATTGATAGTTATGGGTTAGCAGGTGGACAGAGCAGGCTACAGCGTCCATGCTATTACAAAAACACACAAATACCATCGGGGTAACTACTACCTGCGGAATTGAACTATAGCCGTATCTTATTTGCCGGAATTTGTTTGTCCATTCGTTTTTCTGGCACGGATGACCAGATAGATCGCCACCCCGATTGCTGCCGCCGCCAGGAGCAAAAGCCAGTTGGTTGGGTTTTTCGTCGAGTTTTCCGCCGCTGGTATTAGAGTCGCCGTTGGTATTGGTGGGTGGTTCTGGGTCGAAGTTGGTGAAGGGCTAAGCGTGATGGTGGGGGTTGGCAGCGGGGTCTCCGTTGGCGGCAGGGGCGTAAAAGTGGGGGTCGCCGGCGGGGTGACCTGCAGCAGCAGCCGCTCCCCCGGGTAGATCACGCTCGCAGCGTTGAGGTAATTCCATGCCATCAGGTCGTTTGAGGAAATCCCATACAAACCTGCGATCCACAACACAGTCTGCCCTTCAGCCACAACGTGGTAATACTTGCCGTCTGATGCCGGGGTGAGCTTCTGCAGCGGTGTGAGCGGCACGGGAGTGGGGGTGGGGGTATGATCCGGACCTTTTATCAGCAGTTTCTGCCCGATCTGCAGCGGCGTCTCCGAGGTAATGCCGTTGAGCTCCACCAACCGGTTGACCGATACCCCATAAGCTTCGCCGATCCTTGACAGGTACTGGTACGCCTCCACCACGTGCACAATCCGCCCATCGCTGTCGGGGGTGGCCACGATCACATTCCCCATCGGTGTTGGGGTTGCCAGCGCGCGCGACTCGGGGCCTGCAATCTGCAGCTCATCTCCGGTCCGCAGCACGTAGCTTTCTGGCAGGTTGTTCCAACCCAAAATGTCTTTGATTGTCACCCCATATGCCACCGCAATCGACCAAAAGCTCTGCCCTGGTTTGACGATGTGCAGGTAGTTGCCGTTTTCGTCCGGCTCCACCAACTCGACCGGGGTAATAATGCCGGGAACGATCGGAGTTTGCCCGGGGACAGGAGTTTGCCCGGGGATGGGGGTGATACTGCTTGGCGGGGCGGCTTCGCAAGGCGCGCCGGAGATATAGGCGGCTTGCAGGATAAAATAGGTCATGCCGTTGCTGGCTTTGGCAGTGCCCGCGCCCACATGGCAGTAGTTGGCTGAGGTGGCAGGGCGCATGTGGTCGTAATCCGCCCACATCAGCATGATCTGATCGATGGTGACGCCATCACTGGCAACCGCGAAGTTCTCCGTGGCAAAGACGGTTGCGCCGCCGCCGTAGCCAGCTGCTGCCAGGCGCCCTTTGACGTCGCCGATATGCCACGAAAGCAACTGGTCGGCCATGATTTGGGCAGTGCCCTGCGCCACGACGTTGATGATGGGGTGTTCGATCAAGGCGGGCAGCCCATTGGACATGCGCAGAATATTCATAGCTGAGATCAGCTCATAAGCGCTCACGCTGTGCAAGGGCGCCTGCAGATCTTTAGCCTCGGTAGCCCGGATCGGCGCGCCGGCGCTTAATGCCAGGAGCAGAAGGCAAAGGAAAAAGAGGGTGATCTTTCGCAGCTTTTGCATGTGTTTTATATACCATAGATTCATGGTGACACAAAATTACCCGCGATTATAAAAAATTTCGTCATTGCGAGCCCCGATTCTACAGGATGCGTTGGACCACGAATTTGTAAGGGGCGTGGCAATCTGCATTTTTGTATTTGAAGTAATGGAACTAAGGCAAATCGCAATTTTTCGTTTTTCATTCCATCAACGTTGTTGAAATTCCTGGTAGGGGCGAAGCATTTGTCAAGACAATGATGGTTTACAATTTGTGTAGGGTGA
>CAYSVX010000002.1:0-95807 GCA_964434665.1 uncultured Anaerolineaceae bacterium | reverse complement strand
TATAATCAATTGTTCAAGGGGAAGTGCTGGAATTGGCAGACAGGCATGACTTAGGATCATGTGCGGTGACGCGTGAGGGTTCGAGCCCCTCTTTCCCCACTTCAAACTAATCTATTACTGAGGTATGCATTGAAAACCGAAAAAACTTACACCGATGACCATCAGGTAAAACTCAAGACGGAAGTTGAGAGTGAATTGTTTGACCAATTCAAACGCAGAGCTGCCCGCCAGATTGCCCGCAACACACGCATTCCGGGATTTCGACCCGGAAAAGCCCCGTACAACATGGTTCTAAGCTATGTTGGTGAAGCGCGCATTTTCCAGGAGGCTATCGACTTGTTGGTCGAGGATATTTATCCGAAAGTCCTTGATTCTGAAGCAATTAACCCCTGGGGACCAGGTTCATTCGACAACATCGCCAGCGAAGATCCTCTTACGCTCGAGTTCACAGTTCCACTCGATCCAGAGGTAGAACTCAAGGGTCTCGACGAGTTGAACAAAAAGTATGATCTCAAGGCTGTGACTGATGATGAAGTTGAAGATTTTGTGATGTCCATGCGGCGAAATTATGCCAATATTGTTCCGCTCGCAACCCCGGCAGTTGAAGGGAATGTTGTTTATATGACAGTTGAAGCGGTTGATAAAGAGGCGGAACCAGGGAAGGACCCGGTAATTGCTAAATCCAGCCCCCAGCAAACCCTCATTCCGACTGTTGATGAAGTTCGCGAAACTGAATGGCCTTTCAAAGGTTTTGCGCGTGAGTTTATCGGCAGGAAAGAAGGCGACACCTTCACGCTTGAGCATCAATATCCAGAAAATAACGAGAGTGAAGAATTTGCTGGCAAATCGATCATTTTCAATATCCACTTGCAATCTGTCAAAGCGCTTGAACTGCCTGAATTGAACGAAGAGTTTCTGTCGAACACCGGTGGTTTTGCCACTGCTGATGAGTTATACAAGGGAGTCAGGGAGCACCTTGAGAGTAAACGCAAAGATGAATACGATGACGCCTACTACATCGAACTGGTAGATCGCCTTCGTGAGACCTCAATCATCAAATATCCACCTCAGATGCTGGAAAAGGAAGAGGAAGAAGTTCTGCATCGGATCGAACACGATCTTGAACATCGCAATCTTGATCTGGATCTCTACCTCAAACTTCGGAAACTCGACAGGGATCAATTCAACGCAGAGGAAGTTCAACCGACAGCGAAAAACCGGATTGAGCGTTCTCTTGTAATGGATGCTCTGACAAAGCAATATGACATCAAGATCTCGAATGAAGAACTTGAAAAGGAAGTCTCGATAGTTGTGAACGACCTGATCACAAGCGGAGAATTTGCGGAAGCCCAGAAATCGCTTGGTTCCAAAAAGTTCTCGGAATCAGTTTCTATGCAGGCAGCCAACCAGGCGCTTGAGAATTCAATTCGCCGCAAACTGCGCGAACTGGCAGATCCTGAGGAAGTTATTGAGATTAAGAGTCCCGTTGAAGAAACAACTGGCGAACTGACTGAGCAAGAGTAACGAAAATCTTATACTCAGGTGTTAAGCTGTTAGAAAACAGTTAAAGGACAAATATGGAAATGAAACCATTTGAATCTGTCATCCCCATGGTAGTGGAACGCACTGCTAACGGTGAGCGCGCGTATGATATCTATTCGTTGCTATTAAAAGAGCGAATCGTTTTTGTGGGCTCAGCGATCAATGATCAGGTCGCCAATGTGATCGTCGCCCAGTTGCTCTATCTAAGTCAGATCGACCCCGACAAGAGCATCCAGATGTACATCAACTCCCCTGGTGGCTCCATTTATGCGGGTCTTGCCATTCTTGATACCATGCAAATGATCCGAAATCCCATCAGCACCGTGGCTGTGGGTGTGACCGCAAGCTTTGGAACCGTGCTGCTCGCGGGCGGGACGAAAGGGCAGCGTTATGCGCTGCCTCACGCCACCATCCACCTCCATCAACCCCTTGGTGGAGCTGAAGGTCAGGCAAGTGACATCGAAATTATGGCACGTGAAGTCCTACGACTCAAAGCTTCACTCAATCAGTTTTTCGCGGATGCCACCGGGCAACCTCTGGAAGTAATCCAACGTGACACTGATCGCGATTTTTACATGACCGCGGAACAGGCAGTCACATACGGTTTGATCGACAAAGTGCTTGCACCGCCGGTTAAATCGGGCTCAACAGCTTAATTACCTGATGCTGACAGACCATTACCCCCAAATCAGAGGCCTCATCCTGGATATGGATGGGGTCCTCTGGCATGATAGCGAGCCCATTGGCAATTTGCCGGAAAATTTTTCGGCGATTAGCAGTATGGGGCTGAAAGTAACTTTTGCCACCAATAACGCCACAAAAAGCGTAAGCGAATTCCAACTCAAACTGGCAAGTTTTGGCGTAGAAGTTCACACTGAGCAGATTGTCACTTCCGCGGGAGCCACATTACGATACATTTCTAAGCATTATGCGCCAAAAAGCAGAGTTTATGTTGTGGGCACCAACTCTCTGCGTGAGCAAGTTCGCAAGATTGGCTTTATCGTCCTGGACGATGAGAAGCCCACCGTTGCTGATGTGGTAATGGTTGCGATGGATCCCCACATCACCTACCAGAAGCTCGCCAACGCAGGGCTGCTCATCCGCGCTGGTGCTCAGTTCATCGCCACGAACACCGACACGACCTACCCTACGCCTCAAGGTTTAATGCCCGGAGCAGGAACCATGGTAGCAGCTGTTTCGGCTGCGTCAGGGCAAGAACCTCTTGTCATTGGAAAACCCCAACCAACGATGTTTGAATTGGCAATGGAGATTATGGGCACACAACCTCACGAGACCTTGTGCGTTGGAGACAGACTCGAGACGGATGTTTTGGGAGGTCTGAATGCCGGATGCCCAACAGCTCTGGTTTTGGGCGGCGTTAGCACAATTGAACAGGCTCAAACCTGGCAGCCAAAACCAACAATCGTCACCAAGAATCTAAGCAGCCTGCTTCATGACTAAGCCCATCCTCTACGATCAAACCACTGAAACCCTCCAAGCCGTCCTCAAGGAGCTTGGTCAACCAGCATTCAGGTTAAAACAACTCGAAGAAGGGTTGTATCAGCATCATTACCTTGGTTTTGCTGAATTCACAACGCTGCCGAAATCGCTGCTGGATGCACTCGAAGAACGCTTTGTTCTTTTGCCGTTCGGAGTCGAGAAGGAAATCATTTCCAGGGATAGACAAACAGAGAAATTTCTGTTCAAACTGATGGATGACACTTACATCGAAACGGTTTTGATGCACTATGAAGGACGGCACACCGTTTGCATTTCTACCCAGGTCGGTTGCCCGATGGGCTGTGTTTTCTGCGCTACCGGTCAGATGGGCTACACCCGTAATCTGAGTGCGGGCGAGATCCTTTCTCAAATCATTTTCTGTATGCGCCGTCTCGAAGAAGATGGAAAGGAGCTGACAAACGTTGTCTACATGGGAATGGGCGAACCGTTCTTAAATTATGATGAAGTCATGCTTTCGATTGCCCGATTGACTGATCAAAAAGGGCTCAATTTTGGCGCGAGACGGATCACCATCAGTACCGTAGGCATTCTGCCCAGAATCCGGCAATTTACCGAGGCAAAGTCCCAGGTGAACCTTGCGTTAAGTCTGCATGCCCCTAATGATGCCTTGCGATCCACCCTCATCCCTTCCAACGAGTTCTATCCGCTCAAATCGTTAATCGAAATGAGTAAAACCTATACAGAGCACACGCATCGCCGCCTCCTGATTGAATATGCCTTAATCGATGGAGTGAATGACACCCTCGCGCTTGCAGATGAGCTAGCCACACTGCTGCATGGCATGCTATGCATTGTTAACCTGATAGCGCTCAATCCTGCCCAGGATGGAAGTATGCAAGGCTCTCCGCGTGAAAAGGTTGAAGCCTTTCGTGATCGGCTGATGAAACGTGGCATCCAGACGACCATCCGCCTTAGGCGCGGTGTTGAAATTAAAGCTGGTTGCGGGCAGCTGGCGACTACTCAAAAAGGCAAATGATATAATCCCAACATGGCAAACATTTTTGATAAATGGCGCGAGAGCCTCGCAAAAACACGTGATGTAACCTTTGGAAAGATCGCTACCTTTTTTGGCGCGACTGAAATTGAAGATGATACCTGGGATCACCTGGAAGAATTGCTGATCCAGGCAGATGTGGGAGTGCGCACTACACTCTACTTGATTGACACCTGCCAGGAAACAGTGGATGAACTTGGGCTGACAAAGACCGAACAGCTGAAAAGCTTAATCAAGGCGGAGATGTCCAACCTTCTCATTCAACCTGAAGAACCAGAGCTGAATCATCATCCGACAGTGATTATGGTGGCGGGAGTGAATGGTTCTGGAAAGACAACCTCCATCGGAAAACTGGCTGCCCGTTACAAACGCATGGGGAAGTCTGTTTTGCTTGTAGCAGCTGATACTTACCGCGCTGCCGCGGTCGACCAGCTCGAAATCTGGGCGGACCGCGTGGGCGTGCCGATCGTCACCTCGCAGCCAGGCAGCGACCCTGGAGCGGTAACTTATGACGGCATTAAATCTGCCGTCTCCAGGAATATTGATGTGGTCTTAATCGACACAGCCGGTAGATTGCACACTCGCTACAACCTCATGGAAGAGATCAAGAAGGTCTATCGCGTCGCTGAAAAAGCTCTGCCTGGTGCGCCGCACCATTCCTGGATAGTTCTGGATACGACCACCGGTCAGAACGCCCTTCAACAAGCTGAAGCATTCGGTAAGGCGGTCAATCTCAATGGGGCAATCCTGGCAAAGCTGGATACCTCCGCCAAAGGTGGAATGGTTTTTGCCATCAAAGATCAACTTGGGTTACCTGTGATCTATGCCGGTTTAGGTGAAAAGATAGAAGACTTGCAACTTTTCGACCGGGATTCTTTTATTTCTGGTATTTTCGACTAATCTCTGGAGCATGCATGACGGATCTGACAGAACGAATTAACGCCATTGAGGCAACCTACCACTCTCTCCAGGAGCATCTTTGACCTTTCCTCAAAGAAAGTTGAACTGAACAAGCTCAGGATCGAGAGTGAAGTTCAAGAATTTTGGAATAACCCCGAGACCGCGCAAAAAATAATGAAACGCATCTCCCAACTCGAGAGTCAAATAAACGAGTGGGACGAAATCGCTAAAGAGATTGAAGGTTTACAATCCTTACTCGAACTGGATGACGGCAGCCTGACAGAAGAACTGGACGCCAGCGTATCCAGATTGGAATCGATTTTGGCTGAAAAGGAAATCACCATCCTTCTATCGGGTCAGTATGATCAAGGCAATGCTTTGCTTGCCATCCATGCTGGGGCTGGTGGTACCGATTCACAGGATTGGGCAGCCATGCTTGAGCGGATGTACCTCAGGTGGGCAGAGCTAAAGGGCTATAAGACCGAAATCTTAGACCGCACCGCGGGAGAAGAAGCCGGATTGAAATCGGTCACAATTTCTGTCCAGGGCAATCTTGCGTATGGATACCTGAAGTGCGAGAAAGGGGTTCACAGGCTCGTACGTCTCTCGCCCTTCGATGCCGCGCATCGGCGTCACACATCCTTTGCGCTTGTGGAAGTATTGCCCGAAATTGATGATAACGAAGACGTGGTCATTCGACCGGAAGACATAGAAATCGAAGTTTACAAATCTTCAGGCGCAGGCGGACAGAATGTCCAGAAGAATATGACTGCTGTGCGTATCATTCACCTGGCTACAGGGCTGGTTGTGACCTGCCAGAATGAAAGATCACAGACTCAAAATCGTGAAAGCGCGCTAAAAGTACTGCGTGCCCGTCTGTTTGAGATTCAACAGCAGGAACGCAGTGATGAAGTGTCCGAGCTTAAGGGTGAATTCAAGAAAGTGGAATGGGGAAGCCAGATCCGATCTTACGTCTTGCACCCTTACCAAATGGTAAAGGATCACCGCAATGACTATGAAACAGGGAACACACAAGCGGTGCTCGATGGGCACATCGACGGCTTGATTGAAGCCTACCTAAAGATGAAGCAATCCTAATCCAGGATTTTGAATAACTTTAGCAGTTCTTCATCCAATGGTTTGCTCTTCCCAACTATCTCGGCTAGAGGTGTGGTGACGATGTGACCATCCTTTATGCCGACCAATACTCCAAACTCACCGCGTTCTATTGCTTCAACAGCTCCCAAGCCAAACTTGCTGCCCAGAACGCGATCAGCGGCAGTTGGTTCACCACCCCGCTGAACATGCCCCAGGATGGTTGATCGCACGCTGAATCCGAGCCGTTCACGGTTGGTTCTGAAATATTCGGTCAGAGTGGCAGCATTATACTTGGCGCCTTCGGCAGTAACGATAATGGCATGTGATTTTCCGTGCTCATATGCCAGGCGTAGGGTTTCCGCCAGAGTTTCAATGTCCATATCCTCTTCGGGTAAGGTGATCGCTTCTGCGCCGCCTGCCAAACCAGACATCAACGCGATGTAGCCGCAATTGCGACCCATTACCTCAACAATAAAAGCACGCTGATGGGAGGAAGCTGTAACCTTCAGGCGGTCGATAGCCTCAAGCGCAATATTGAGGGCAGTATCAACACCCAGGGTAATATCTGATCCAAATAGATCATTGTCAATAGTCGAGGCAATGCCAACCACAGGAAAACCCATTTCAGAGAGGTTATAACTGCCAGTTTGTGTGCCATTTCCTCCGATTACCACCAAAGCGTCAACTCCGCGTCTGTTCAGGCTTCTGATAGCCTTCTCACGTCCTTCGACAGTCTTGAATTCTTCGCAACGGGCACTTCCCAATATTGTGCCGCCACGCTGTAAAATGCCGCCGACTTCACGCGTACCCATCGGTTCGAACAACCCGTCAATAAGTCCTTGATAACCATTTCTGACTCCAAAAGTCGTCCAACCTTTGTTTACAGCACAACGAACAACCGAGCGTATGGCTGCATTCATCCCCGGAGCGTCCCCGCCACTGGTCAAAACAGCGATTCTTTGAATCATGTTCACCTCGCAAATGATTGATTTCAGTGTCTATTATAATTCACTGCATTAGAACAATGAGAGGCAGTTATGATGAAAGACATTTTGGTATCGATCCTAAGTGATGATTTATTTTCTTTGAGTTGGATGTCTATGTTAATTGTGAGGGACTGGCGCACAAGGGTTTTCAACGAAGCAGGCCTGATCGACCCCCTGGGTGAAGGAACTGTTCAATCCATTCATTTTGCAGATGTTGTGGTGGCAGACCTAGATTCCTTCGCTCAAAACGCGAATATTTTTTCCAACATCAATCAATACCTGGCTCTAAACCCGTCGCTTGTTGTCGTTGGGGTAGGCAGTAACATTGAGCCCTTGTTTTTTCAACGAATACCTACAAACAATATTGGAGGGTACCTAATTAAATCCGAGATATCTTCGTCTTTAGCTTGGGCGGTCAGTTTTGCGTATGAAGGTCTGATGACTTTTACACCTGGCGCGCAACGGGCATCCTTCACGTTTGGATTTAAGTCGACAAAGCCTGTAAGGGTCGTCAAATCACGGCTTTACCCGGGCATGACAGATCGACAATCTGAAATTGCCCGCTTGGCAATCATATTTTCAGTAGGCAGGCGCGACCTGGCGGATGAACTGAAAATATCCGATCAGTGGGGTTATGGGGTTGTGAGTGAACTTTACGAGAAGTTAGGATTAAATGAGCTGCCGCATGATAAGGATGATATCATTGCCTACCTCGAAAATGACCCTGTCATCAGATATCACATCGACGCGATTCTCGCCGAGTTGGGAAACAGCAAAAAAGCAAAAGACCTGGAGACTCTCGCATTTCACATTTTGACTTTGCCTGAAATTAGTTAACCAGTTTGTTATTAATTGGCTACGCGCATTATTATACTAATTCATACCTTTGATCAATAGCGCACGGGTTGGAGCGCCTTCTCTCCCGCCAAGTTTTAGCGGTAAGGCAATCAATTGGTAGTCTCCAGGGAAAACTTCTTGCAGGTTTAACCCTTCCAAAACTAAGATGCCTGCTTGCAATAAAGGTAAGTGTCCACCATTCGGATCATCAAAAGTTGCTATGGACATGTAGTCGATTCCCACCAGCCTGCATCCTGTTCCAGCCAGATAATTTGCTCCGCTGGCATCCAAGGCAACGTAGTTTTGGTGAAAAATGAAGGGTTCTCTCTCGACAAGGTCGCTATTCTTTGTTTTGAATAAAATCCTTTCCTCGCCCTCCAATGAGAGAGTCTTAAGGTAAGCTTCAGTGATTAAGTTTACCTCAGGCGGCACCAAGACGACCCTTGCATTCCCAATTAACACGGTTAGGTCAAGACTATCAAGGTTTTGCCCATGCTCCAGAAAGTGGCTTGGCATATCAAGGTGCGTGCCTGTATGCGCGCATATGTGGATTTCCGTTAAATTCACCGGCTGATCTTGATCAATCCTTGATATCCATTCAAGCCTGACTTCTGGATCTCCCGGCCAAACAGGCAACCCGTTTGTTATTGTCTGAGAAATGTCAAAAATCTTCATACATAATCCCTTCTGATTGGAATATAGCCTTTCTGATAGGTAATGATAGTTATAAGCGATAAAATAAATAAAAGTCGAGGTTCGTATGAGAAAAGTCTACATTTCTGGAATTGGTCAGGTGCCCGTCAGCGAAAACTGGGAAAATTCACTGAAGGAACTGGCTGGTGATGCCGCACTGCTTGCCATGGAGGATGCAGATATTGGCTACCCGGATGCCCTTTACGTCGGTAACATGATGGCAATAACTGCCAATAAGCAAGCTCAGCTTGGCACAATGATGGCGGACTGGCTTGGATTTCATCACAAACCCGGGTTAGCTATCGAAGCTGCGTGTGGCTCCGGAGCGGCTGCTTTTCGTGCTGCCCTCATCGCCATAGCCTCTGGTGAAGTCGACTCTGCGCTCGTCATTGGTGTTGAAAAAATGACCGATTCTCCAGGGTCTGAAATCACCGCAAGCCTTGCGACAGCTGCTGATGCTGAGTTGGAGAGTGATTTTGGGCTCTCTTTCGTCGCTATTAACGCTCTTATCATGCAGCGATATATGTTTGAATATGGCTGGAAACATGCTGACTTTGCAGACTTTTCCCTCAATGCCCATGCCAACGCTGCCCACAACCCTTACGCTCGCTTTCAGAAAGCAATTTCAAGAAAAGCATTCCTGGAAGCCCCCATGGTCGCTGATCCAATTAACTTGATGGACGCGTCGCCAATCGGAGACGGGGCTGCGGCAATCATTCTCACCAGTCAACCTCTTGCTCATAATCATCCGCAGGTCTTTGTTGCCGGATCAGCTTCATGCACAGATACACTTTCTGTCCAAAATCGAAAAGTGCCCACCTTTCTAAACGCGGCAGCCTATTCCGCCAAACAAGCCTACGGTCAAGCAGGCATAACCCCCCACGAAATTGGTGTTTTTGAGTATCACGATGCATTCTCCATCATGGCCGCCTTATCGCTCGAAGCTTGCGGTTTCGCTGAACCTGGAGGTGGTCCTCGGCTTGCCTTGGAAGGCAAGATCAAATTTAATTCTGATATCCCTGTCGCAACCATGGGTGGGCTTAAAGCACGTGGACATCCTGTTGGAGCGACTGGTATCTATCAGCTGATAGAAGTCACGCAGCAGCTTCGCGGCGCCGCAGGTGCTACCCAGGTAAGTCGTACCGAGTTTGGGATGGCACAAAACATAGGCGGTTCAGGCTCAAATATTACTACCCACATCCTGCAGCGTAGATGATAAAATTAAATAACAGTCCAACATCATAGAAACATAGGAGATCATCCAATATGGAATTCCACATCACGCGTGCTGCACGAGAAAAGTACCAGTTTGATGAACTTCTTTTTTCTTACAACGGTAATGTCATATTTGCTAATTTTGAGGCATCCCGTAACTTTTCCCATAAAATGAACCAGTCGCGGGCTGACATTACTGACAGCGCCACCTACATCGCCCCGGGTCAAATTAATGCCCTGGGTTTGATTGATGAAATTTTTCACCTCGTGCTTGATGAATACTATAAGACGAATGGATCGACTCTTCGCCACGCGCTTTACAGTCACTTGGAAAAATCGCTTGGAAAACCCAGGCTGCTGGCCACTTTAAAATCCTTCAATCAGCAGTTTCCTCCCGTTTCTGTCTTCGCCGATGGTCAAAGTATCGATGAATACCTGGCTGAAAGTACCAATGGTGTACCTAATGCTGAAAACACCATAGAAGAATTACTCATGACATGGTTAACCAATGTTAATCCTGCCGCTAATAAATATCGTGAGTTATTTAACGATGCGCTACTTCAAAAGAACAGCGCTTACTTACAAGTTGTGGATGGCATCCAGATCTTCTTCAAAAAACAGCCAGTTTTTGGACCAGACAACCAGGATCTCGTTACCATGCTCCGCACGCCAGCTCTTGTAGTCCCCACTTCTCTAACAGGTCAGCTGGAATACATTCGCAGCAATTGGTCTGAATTGCTGGGTTCGTTGCTCTATCGATTACTTGGTGGTCTCGATTTACTTTCGGAGGAAGCCCGTGCGTTAGTGATTGCTGTCGGTGGCGGACCAGGACCCACACAAGTACCAGAGTATGGAAAAGTCGACGCATGGGGTGAGAAACTCAGCGAAGAAGAAAACTTCAGTCCTGATAGCGACTGGATGCCGAAAGTAGTCATGATCGCCAAAAACAGCTTTGTCTGGCTCAATCAACTTTCAAGGCAATACGGCAGGCAGATCGAACGCCTGGATCAAATCCCGGATGAAACGCTCGACCAGCTGGCGAGCTGGGGTTTCACAGGCCTTTGGTTGATTGGTCTCTGGGAACGCAGTGACGCTTCCCGCGAGATCAAGCAGATGTGCGGCAATCCTGACGCAGTCTCATCGGCTTATTCTCTTGCTCGTTATCAAATTGCAGACAGACTCGGAGGGGACCTATCCTACCAGGACCTCAGCCAGCGCTGTGCGGCTCGCGGGATCAGGCTAGCCAGTGACATGGTACCAAACCACATGGGCATTGATTCGGACTGGGTTTATGATCACCCAGACTGGTTCATTCAATCTGATCAAAGTCCTTTCCCAGCCTACACTTTCAATGGTGAGGATCTTTCTAACCGACCTGGCACCAGCATCAACCTCGAGGACCACTACTATACCCGCAGTGATGCCGCGGTCGTCTTCAAGCATTATGACCATGGCAGCGGAAAAACACGCTACATCTATCACGGCAACGATGGCACCAGCATGCCGTGGAACGATACCGCCCAATTGAACTATCTCAACCCCGAAGTGCGCGAAGCAGTCATCCAGACCATTCTTTCGGTGGCACGCAAGTTCCCGATCATTCGCTTTGACGCTGCCATGACTTTGACCAAAAAACACTACCAACGCCTCTGGTTCCCCCAACCTGGCAGCGGTGGCGATATTCCGTCCAGAGCAGAATATGCGATGACTCGTGAATCGTTTGACGCTGCCATGCCAGAGGAATTCTGGCGCGAAGTCGTGCAGCGCGTCGCCGATGAGGTACCAGACACGCTGCTGTTGGCAGAAGCTTTCTGGCTGATGGAAGGCTACTTTGTGCGCACGCTTGGGATGCACCGGGTTTACAACAGCGCCTTCATGAACATGCTGCGCAACGAAGAGAATGAAAAGTATCGCCAGCTGATCAAAAATACGCTGGTGTATGACCCTGAGATCCTCAAGCGTTATGTAAATTTCATGAACAATCCGGATGAAAAGACCGCTGTTGAGCAATATGGCAAAGGTGATAAATACTTCGGCATTTGCGCCTTGCTTTCAACCATGCCTGGTCTGCCCATGTTTGGTCACGGTCAGATTGAAGGTTATTCCGAAAAGTATGGTATGGAATACTACCGTCCTTATTGGGATGAATCACCTGATCAGGATCTGATTCGCCATCATCAGGCGGTTATCTTCCCCCTGCTCCATAACCGTAAAGTGTTTGCTAATGTAAATCGTTTCAGACTTTATGACTTTCACCTTGCAGAGGGAGCAGTCAATGAAAACGTTTTTGCCTACACCAATTACAAGGATGGTCAGTCTGCGCTGGTTGTCTACCACAACACGTACGCTGAGACATCCGGCTGGATACAAACTTCCGCCCCTTACCTCGTGAAATATGGCAGCGAAGGTCGCCTTGAAACACAAAACCTGGCAGAAGCTCTCGAATTGAACGGCAACTACACCGACCTGGTATTGTTCCAGGACCAAATTTCCAAGCGCTATTACCTCAGAAGGCTTCAGGAAATCCGGGAACAGGGTTTGTTTTTCAACCTGCCTTCCTATTCCTGCCAGGTCTTGATGAACTTCAAGATCGTTTCTGGCTCTTACTACGAGCTGTTGTTCCAACGCTTGAACGGTCGCGGAGTCACAGACTTTGATCAAGCAATGAATGAACTCGTCCACGAGCATCTGCTGAATCCACTTGGGCAAGCCTTAAGCTTCACCAATCTCATTGAACTGGCAGAAACTAGCGCTGACGCTAAATCCACGCAAAACAACCAGCCACTCATTGACCGTAATCTTGCCTGGCTCGACCAGGCTGATGTTGCAGCCAGGTCTATCATGGGTTACGCTGCGCAAAACCGGGAATTTGCTCGCGAGTCATGGCTAAAACAGTTTGAAACCCTGACAACCCTGGAAGAATCAAGCCAAAAGCTGGGTCTGGCAGCCAGCAAAACTGGCAAAGAACTGAGCCAAGCCTTGCTTGAGACGATCCAAAAGGATCCGCGAAAGCGTCTGCTGTTATTCGTTTGGAATTTCTTCAGCAACCTCGCCGGTTCAAACGAAGAGGATTCTATAGCGGAGGTCAATCGCCAGATCACTGATCGCAGACCCGTTAGCGATTTGCTTTCCTCTAAACTGAAAGAACTTGGCTTTAGTGAATACGAGGCTTATCGCAACAGCCAGGCAGTCCGTTGGATGATTGATCGAGTCCCGGTCATCGAAGAAGATAGTTCCAGCAAGGAATTTCTGGAGTCCCTCCTTGTAGATCCGCTCATAAATGACTACCTTGAGATCAACACATACAACGGCGTTCGTTGGTTCAACAAGGAAAAGTTTACTGATCTCATCTGGTATCAGAGAGCCGTCAGGTTTGTCCGATCCGCGTCGGCTGACCTCGAATCCACCGAGGTTTTTGAAGCGATCCTCCTTCAGGAGCGCTTGCTCAAAGAACTGGAGAAAGCTGTTGAAGATTCAGGCTACCAGCTCGACAAATTATTCGAGTTGCTTGCCTAAACCGTTTTGCTCATTCTCTGCACGAATTAAGGTCTGAGACAGGATAGTATCTGCTCTCAGACCTGTTTTTTCACTTCGCACCTGTCCCAGTTCCATAATAATCTGAGGATCAATTTGCTCGCCAGTAGCTTGATGAGTGAGCCAGATCGCTTTAGCCGCATAGGCAATGTTGTTTTGCGGTTCGATGCGATGGAATTCTTCAAAGAACCAACCACAAGAAGTAAACATCCGCTGGCATTCAAACTGTGCTCGAAGCAAGGTCTCAAGCTTGTTTAGTCTACTGTCGTCCAATTCAGGAGTACCGCAATCGTCGCAAACATCTTTCAGTCGTTTCTGACCGTGTTTCATTTGGATAATTTGGTTCCTGACCTCCCACGGGTCAGCGACGAGCTGGCTCGCGTGTGTTTCATAAACAGAATCCACCCAGGAAGCAATACGTCTCATAGACTGGAAAAAGGGCTTCTTCCATCTGGCGCCAGGTGTGCATGCGCATTCGGTGGACCAACGATTAACTCCATGCATACAAGACCAGGATGACGGTTCATTCAAGATCGCGAACGACTCAGGCTGGTGTTCCAACAGCCATAATCCTGGCCAGGACCAATCCACCCCAAACTGTCTGCCCCCTTCGTTCAGGATGTAACGTAAAAAGTGGTCGCGAAACTTTTGATGGTGTCCATAAAGTTCACCATCACTGGCGATAAGATTAAGGTCCTTCATGTCCATCCCCTGGTGGGAACGAATGGTGGACAAGAATTCATCCCCATTTTCAGTTGATTTGGGAATGAAACTGATCTTGGTACTCAGTTCGCGGTGGTAAGGGAAAACAATAAAGGGCTTTCTGCCATCGGGAAGTTCAACGAAATAAGGACCCGGCTTGGCTTCCACCGGGCGAACTTGCCATGGCGCAACAATGGTGAATTCCAAGCCGCAATCCTGCAGAACGCAGAGTGTTTCGATATCAACCCCTGTCTCGGGCATCCAAATGCCTTGTGGACGATGACCAAAACGGAAAACAAAATCTTCGAGACCCCAACGGACACTCGTAACTTTGTCACGATAAGGAAGCAAAGGCAAAATGCTGTGCGTATACCCCTGCGCCATTCCATTACCAACACCAAAGTTCAAATAATTGGCTCTTTCCTGTTCGACAATACTCTCAGCGACTTCCGGAGAAAATTTCCACATCCAGTCGAACAAAGTCGGACCAATGTTGAAGCTTATTTTTCCAAAATTTCCCATCCTTGCGTTGGGTTCATAACACTCCGCCAAAATCCTCTCGTTCCAGTTGTGGAAAGGCTCGGCGCCACTCTCATCCGGGATATAGTTTGAGATCGGATCTTCTCGGGGCGGTTGGTAAAAATGTCCATGAACGCAAAGTGGCATTGTGTTATCTCCTCAGAGCAGTATTTAAATAATTTATTTTATGTTTCATGCGGGCAGGATTAATTCCAAAATTTCGCGGCATACTGTCCAGGTCACAGGTCCGGTTCTCAGCCAGGTAGTCCATCCAAAAAACAGTTGTCGGAAAACCCTTTATCCAGTTTTCGAGAAATTGTGTCAGAAAGCTCAATTGCACAGGGCTAAACGCGACGTAACGGCGCTTCTTCTGCAGTTGTTCCCCGATCATTTTCATTACATCCAGGAATGGAAGGTGTTCCGGTCCACCAACCTCAATGATCGCATTCTCAGTCGCAGGCATTTCCAACGCCCAAGTGAGGCTGGTAACCAGATCTTCCACCCAGAGAGGTTGCACCAATGTACTTCCATCTCCAGGTACCAACACCAGTCCTGGTGAGATTTTTATCAGCTTCGCAAGATTGATCGTGAAGTTGTCACCCTCACCGTAGACCATGGAGCAGCGGATAATAGTGTAAGTCAATCCAGACTTTTTAATGATGCTTTCCGCAATCCCTTTGGCTTTCATCAGTCCGTAGGCTGAAGCTCTGTCTGCTCCCAAGTGGCTCAGGTAAAAAAATCGCTTTACCCCTGCTTGCGCAGCAAGACTTGTGAGACGTTCCAGGTGGTTGACCTCGGTTTCCATCAGGTTAGCCTTTACGCCCGCTCGCTCAACGCCCACAAGGTGATAGATCACATCCACTCCCTGCAACGCTGATCTCACTCCGCGTTCATCATCCAGGGAGCTCAGAGCAACATTCATGTCGGTTTGCCTGGGAAGGAAAGGCTGGTCTACTCCAGGTTGCAAAAATAAGCGGTAAGGTCTTCCAAGCGCAGCAAGATGACGGATTAAATACCCGCCAATAAAACCGGTGCCGCCAGTGACCAAAATCATAGCGGGATTATAGCAGATTTTACCATTTGGCATATTACTTGCACATTAACTGAAAGGCAAACTGTTACACGGATGGATGACATGGAAAAGAGACTTGGCTTTCATTACTTTCAGGATTATGACCATTATCAGGTCAGGGATCTCGAACTCTGGGTCCCCGAACTTGCGTCCCTAAAAGCATCCTGGCTGGTTCTCAGAGCGCCTGTCGCAGCAGCCATCCCGGAGGAATTCATCACCGGCTTGATCCAGGGAGGCATCCAACCCATTCTGCACTTTGATTTCCAGGTGAATAGTAGTGTTCGTCCGGAAGATTTGCGGGTTTTGCTTTCCTCTTACTCCAACTGGGGCATCAAACATGTCATCTTCTTTGATCGTCCAAACGCTAAATCTGCCTGGACCGATGGAAGTTGGTCACAGGGCGACCTGGTGGAGCGGTTTCTTGACCGCTATTTGCCCTTTGTCCGAATGGCTGAACAGAATGGCATCATTCCGATCTTTCCTCCTTTGGAACCCGGAGGTGATTATTGGGACCTCTCATTCCTCAACAAGGTTTTCCAATTGGTCCAACAACGTCGTTCCTTCGACTTCAGTTCCAATTTCCACATGGCAGTCAGCTCCCAAACCTTTGACCACCCCCTTGATTGGGGTGCTGGTGGTCAGTCACATTGGAAAACCCCAAGACCGTATAGCAAAGTGGATCTCGGTGAAGAAGACCACATCGGCTTTAATACCTGGCAGTGGTATGCTGACCTGGTCAAAGAAGTGCTCAACGTCGTCCCAAAATTCTTCCTCTTTTATTATGGCATGTCACGCGTTGCTGGGGATAAGCTGGATACCGACAACAGTTTTGAACAAATGGTCGACATCGCCTTGGCACTATCTGAAGGAAACGCCAACACTCTGCCGGAAAATGTTTTAGGCTGTTGTTTTTGGTTGTTGAGCGCAAAAGAAAGTGATCCCCACGGCAAAACCTCTTACTTTGACGCTACAGGCAAACCAAAAGAGGCGGGTATTCCTGCCTACAAGCAAAAAATAGAACAGAAGACCAAACAAAAGCAGGAATACGCAGTATCAAAACGGCTTGCGGAGTGGATCTATCCGATTGACCACTATTTGCTGCTGCCTTCATACGATTGGGGAATTCCGGAAAACACGCTCGATCGCATTCGACCCATTATCCGCGATTCACGACCCACAATAGGTTTTTCTGTCATCGAAGCAACAAATGCCCGCAAAGTTACCGTTTGGAACGAAAATGCGGCATTTACAGAGCATGATATTCAATTATTACGCGAAGCCGGGTGCCTGGTTGAAGAACAATTGGTCAACAGCATCGGCATTACTGTCTAAACGAGGAGAGCAAGATGAACAATTATTCCACTTATACCAGTCACGTCCCACTCAATACAGCTTTGCCCAAGATTGTTGTCCTTGGTTTGGGTGGAGGCGGTTCAAATGCGGTCAATCGCATGATCGAAAGCGGTATGCAAGGAGTAACCTTCATAGCCGCAAACACCGATGCCCAGGCTCTGTCGGGCAATCTGGCTCCCAACAAAATCCAACTAGGACCAAAATCCACACGTGGTTTAGGGGCTGGGGGGCTGCCGGTCGTTGGCGAAAGCGCTGCTGAAGAAAGCACAAAGGAATTAGCTGCCTTACTGCATGGCGCGGACATGGTCTTCCTTACCGCTGGTATGGGCGGTGGAACTGGTACTGGGTCTATTCCAATCGCAGCCAAGGTGGCAAAAGCTTCCGGTGCTGTTACGATTGCAATTGTGACCAAGCCCTTCTCGTTCGAACTCGGGCGCCGCCAACGTAACGCGGAGGAGGGTCTCGCCAAATTGAAGGAATTCACTGACACACTTATCGTCATCCCTAACGACAAACTGATCGAAATTGCTCCGCGCGATCTCCCCCTGGAAATGGCTTTCACGCTCGCGGACGATGTCCTGCGGCAGGGAGTCCAGGGTATTTCTGAGTTGATCACAGAAACCGGATTAATTAATGTTGACTTCTCTCACATCAAGAACATTATGACCCGCGGAGGTGGCGCCCTGATGGCGATTGGCACTGGAAGCGGTCCAAACAAAGTGCAGCACGCTATTGAAAAGGCACTCCATCATCCTCTGCTGGATGACATTGACCTGTATAGTGCGACCGGTATGATTGCCAACTTCACTGGTAGCAACAACATGGCATTCAAGGACGTAACAGAAGCTCTGCACACACTCCAACAAGCCACAGGTTCGCATGCGGATATCATCCCTGGCATCATTACAGATCCACGCATGGAAGACCGAGTCCAATTGATTTTGATTGTCACCGGGATTGGTACAAAACCTGAACAGGCTCCATCTAATACCTTTGAAAAAGAATCTATCCAATCACAATCAGTTGTGACCAGTAACGAAACAAAATATCAGGAAAGTAACGATGCCCCTCAGGAAAAGATGAATGAGATCGGTTTATCGGGTTACGGGAATCAAACCAATCAAATTGACAATCTGTCGGTCCCAGCTTTCCTTCGCAGAAGGCAGAATTTCAAATAGGTCAGAAATGAAACCAAACTCGATACAAAAAGTTACTGACAAAGTAATCGCCAAATATCCTAAGCTTAGCGGGAAGCATCCGAAAGTGACAGAACAGTCCCCTGGACGCTATTTGCTCATTTTTGCCTTCGCTCACGATTTACCTGGTGGCAAAGCCATCCAACAACAAATACGGGTAGTTGCCGACGAAGAAGGAAATATCAGTAAGATGTCTGTATCGAGAGGATGACATGGAGCGATCCATTGCCTCCCCACCTTCTCCGCTGCTTCTGAAGTCTCCCAGGGGCAGCTCATCTGCCAACAAGACGCCTGCTGGCTATCAGGAGATTAGGTTATCTTTCGATACCCAGCGCATTCAAAAGGCAGAATCGCCCGAACGCGTTGAATCCATCTTGTTTAATGCGTCTTTTACTGAGGAACTGAGTTTCCAACCAACAGTACCTGTGGGATTGAAGCCTATGAGTCCTGAAATCCACCAGGGATATACTCTTGCGAATCGAATCGGGCGCATGGATTTTCGCAAATCGCAGGCATTGATGCTCTTTTCAATCTCAGCAATGGGACTGATGATAGGCTTGTTAATTTCCTTTATTTTGTAGATAGTCAAACTAAAGAGGTGAAATTAAGTCTTTGACCAGTTCAATGACCTTTTCACTACTGCATTCTTGTTCAACAGCAATAACTTGCAGTTTCTCTGTGTGCGAGACGGTTTCCCCTGGCTTGAGATTCGTCCAGGGACTAAGTCCTTCCAATTCAAGCATGTATGAATCAAAATAGAGCTCTACATTACTTCCCTGATCAGGAAATTCACATGCTGCATGACTTTCCTTGCCAAAATCAAATGTCTTGACAATCAAGGAATCCCCAAGCCGATACGCTAACCAAGGTTCTATAAGAAAAGTGCCTATCTTTTGCTTGGTGACTGCACGATCCTGATGAACTTCGACCCAATCAGAATGCCAGACAAATGCAGAGTCACCAAGGTTGGTATAGTCCCATAGATTGATCTGGGCATTCGCGCATAAGGCCTGAGAGGGATTTGATGCCTTTGAAATTGACATGAATCCCACCCCGCCTGGTTCGAATGTCGTTATCCCCCAGGAAGCGGTTCTAAAACACTTAGTTCCTAAATTTTTAATACTATTAACAATTTCAAACCCAAGACCCTTAGTGGCTACGCGCATTGTTATTGATTTTTCGACCTCAGGCGCCAGTGATACCTTAAAACAAATCGCGTCATCCGATTGTACTTCTACCTCAACTGCATCGTTATCCGGTATATAAGACATCACGGGGTCTTCCGGCGCGTACCAAACCCTGTGGCCCCCAACCAGGCGCCATTCGTTACCGCCGATTTTACCAATCTGCTCTTCAAATAGCTTCAGTAAGTTCTCACCATTGCCCCTGCTCAGATGCACGATCCGCGGACCAATATCGGCAGAAGCTATCATCCTGCTCTCACCAGATTCGATTTGGTAACAATTCTGCCATCCCTTATAAGCTAATCGTTTCATTCAACCTCACAAAACAAATCGTAGTCCCGGATATTTTCATGTATAATTCACCCACAATTGCGATAAAAGAGGAATTTATGAGTTCAGGTTATTATAATGCCTGGAAGTTGTACTGGGCAAATCTCGAGATCACCGCTACCGATCTTCAACAGTTAGCAAATTACTTGTTCGAAAAAGAAGAACCGATGAATGTCGATGGTCTTCTCCAGGTGCTGATTGATCATCGGATGAAAGAACGCGACGCTGAAAGAAAATCAAAACTCGAGGCTATTGGTGAGGTGTATCTTCCGGCTAATGCCTACGAGGTAGGCGAAAAAGTACGTTTTCCCGAATTTGATTGGAAACAAGCTACCATACGCTCAAACCGCCCTGGGGAGAACGTGGCAATAGGCTCCTTCACTGTAACAGAAGTGGAGTTCGAGGACGGAAACCGTCAATTTTTTGCCTCCAATCTCGCTGACCATGCTTTGAATACCAAGGTTTACAAAAACCAGGACGAAGTCGTTGAGGATGCGCGCGAAATCTTCAGCCTTTATGCCCCTTCTCTGCGAACCAAACTGCGAAAAGCGCTTGAAAAGCAATCAGAACTTGTCCGAATTGCAGATACCTGGTTTCCACGCTCACTTCTCATCGATATAGGCAAAGGGCAGCTCAACATTGCCGAAGCTATCCTTGACGCTCACGAAGGTGGACCCCTGGCCATCGCCGCGTTGATGAAGGAGCTCGAACTCAATCCTGACCCGCAGACTCAAAATTTACTTGAATTCTCATTAAATTACGCTCTCCAGGAAGACCCCCGTTTCGACGAAGTTGGAACAACCGGAGAGATATCCTGGTTCTTGAAACGGCTGGAGCCTGAAACAGTGCTTGAGCCCCCCATTTTTATTCGATCAAGTGCAATTGTGCCCATCGCCGATCAGATTGACGAGGAATCTTTTAAATTGCTGTACGATCTCGATGATGAGTTATCGTTCACAAACGATGAAATTGATGAGGTTGACCGCGTTGATTCCGTCGTTTTTACGCTCACTTATCCCCATTGGCGCAGCGGCAGTATTCCTGTGACACCCAATACCAACCGCGTCTTGCCTTCAGCCCTCGAATCTGAAAACGTCAAAATCAGCTTTATTGACAAGCAAAACCAGCAACCGATTTCAGCCTGGTTGGTCCGCCCTCACAATTATGTGATCGGCTTGAGAGAATGGTTTGAAGAGCAAAACCTGATACCTGGCAGCAATATTGAAATCAGCGCTACCAAACATCCCGGAACGATGCTCATTGCCGCGGAGAAAAAGCGCTCTAACAAAGAATGGATCAAGACCGTCCTCATTGGTGCCGATGGTGGGCTGGTATTCGCGCTTTTACGCCAACCAATCTACGCTGGTTTCAACGAACGCATGGCGATCGCCATCACAGACCAGGAAGGGCTCGACAAAATCTGGCAAGACCGTAAAGGCAGAAATATTCAGCTAAAATCAGATGTTTTTCGCATGATGAACGAACTTTCGAAACTGAATAGCCAGCATCATGTTCATTTCATCGATCTCTATGCTGCGATCAACGTCATCAGGCGCACTCCCCCGATGGAGCTGCTTGAGGCTCTTCTGACTAATCCGGAAATCATTCATGTTGGTGACCATTACTATCACCTGGCAGATCAAGGAAAGGAATAATCTGGATGTTGAGCAAAGATAGCCTCATAAAACCCAGCCTGACAACAAAATTCCGGGTGGATCTCGAGTGGTGGAAAATGCAAGATCGAAACTGGCGCAATTCTTTAGTCTCGTTTTTATGCCCTGATCATCAGGAGCTTTTTGCTCACGCCACAGAAGAGAAGCAGATGGACCTGGTCAATCCTAAAACTGGCGAAGTGACACGCGGTGATGGTCTCATCCAGACCCTCGTTGAGCATTGTGCCAGACAGGAAGGATTTATTTCTCCCAACGCACCCCTGGTGGACACTGTCTTCAAGGTTTTTATTGTCAACAGTAACCAACCTCTCACGGCAATCGAGTTGGCTGAAAGAATTGGAAAACCTGCCGATACGATTCTACGTACGATAGGCACCACACGGGTCTATAAAGGCATCCGTCCTGTTTGATGCCGCTCAAAAAAGCAGTATAATCAAAACCCGCTTGCTCCTGTAGCTCAATGGATAGAGCACCAGTCTTCTAAACTGTCGGTTGCGCGTTCGAGTCGCGCCAGGGGCATTTTTTTTATTTATAAACAACCTTATATTTTCTAGTCTTATGCGGTCGAATTTCGGGGATAATAAGATCATATAAGGTGAAAGGAATCAAAATGAATCTCATAAAAAGATGGTTAGTCTTCATGTTAGCGCTATTTGTTGCCGCATGGTTAATCCCTGGAATCCGGGTTGAAAGCGACGCATGGGTTGTATATGCCATTACAGCAGCCATTCTCGCTCTGTTAAATGCTATCCTCCTGCCTATTTTGAAAACACTTTCCTGTGGATTGATTGTTCTCACATTAGGTCTTTTTAGCCTGGTCTTGAATGCCGCAATGTTTATGCTCTCCGCTTACCTCGCGCAAACCTGGTTCAGCGTAGGATATATCGTTGATAATTTTTGGTCGGCATTATTAGGCTCGCTGATCGTTAGCGTGGTGTCCATGCTATTTTCGTCTGACAATAAGAAAAAACGCGAGGATGATTAACTCCCCACAAATTAAAACGAAAACTGCTCAAAATGAGCAGTTCTTCGTTTTAATTTGCTTTATTAGCAACATGTGATAGAATTTGGTCTGTTAAATTCAGGAATAAGCCTGATACCAACCTTCCACTCCTGCCCGCCAACGGCGCAAAGCAGGAGCAAACCCGAGGAAAGGAGCCTCGACACGTATGCACAATTATGAACTCATTTTTATTCTCCAGGCTGATCTGGACGAAGCATCTCTGAACACTACTGTGGATAATGTAGAAACCCTCATTAAAAACAACGGTGGTGAGATCGCCAAGATTGATCGCTGGGGCAAGCGAAAACTGGCTTACCCCATCAATAAAACCAATGAAGGCTACTATGTCTTTGTAGACTTCAACTATAAACCCGAAGAAGTAGCCGGCCTCAAACGCACCTTAGGCTACAACGAACAGGTTCTACGGCACATCGTTGTCCGTAAAGCATAACAGGAGGAAACATGACTGAAAGCAGATTCTCAGAACGCGGTGAACGCTCCCAAAATAGTGAACGCAGCGAGCGTCCTCGTCGCTTTGTTTCCCGCCCAAAGTTTTGTCAGTTCTGTTCTGACAAGAACCTGGTTATCGATTACAAAAACGTTGAGTTGTTGTCACGTTACATCAACGAAACCGGAAAGATCCGCCCTCGTCGACAGACTGGCGCTTGCGCAAAACACCAGCGCGAAGTTGCCAAGGCTGTCAAGAACGCCCGTCACATCGCCTTACTTCCTTTTGAGGGTGATTTCTGGTCTGAAAACAATTAGGACGGATGATTAAGAATGGCAAAGAAAACCGAGAGCCCGAAGCTGGTTACCCGTAAGCACGTTGCCCGCAAGGAACGCGAAGAAAAACAGATCAAGTCCGCTTTAATCGTGACTGGCATAGTCATTGGGCTTGCTTTACTTTTGTTGGCCTACGTCCTTGTAGATAGCTACATCGTCAAGCCTAATAAAGTTGTTGCTCGTGTGGGTGATGCCGAAATCAAAGCAGGGGATTTTGAGTCAAATGTAATTTACTCCCGCTTAAACATGCTCTCCACTGCCAACAACTATGCCTACTACGCTCAACTCTTTGGAGATTCGGGCAGTCAGTTTAAGTCAGCAGGCATTGAATTGGTAGCTCAGATGAATGATACTGAATTGGTTGGGGAGAACGTGCTTAACCAGATGATTGATGATCAACTAATTAGTGAGGAAGCAGCCAAGCGCGGGATTACCGTCTCTGATGACGAAATCCAGGAAGCGCTCCAGGAGTCCTTCAATTTCTTCCCAAATGGCACAAAAACTCCTACCGTGACGCCGACCATCGTCAATACTCCCACATGGTCGAGCGATCAATTCGCTTTGATCAATCCAACCGAGACTGCAACACCTGCTCCTACCTCCACAGCCACACCTGAAGGTTGGGAGCCAACTCAGGAAGGCACCCCGGTCAGTGAGACTGAAATAGCTCCTGAGAGCACAACCCCAACCTTGGAACCGACTGCCACAGAGATTCCTACTGTGACACCTACACCAACAGTCTATACAACCAAGCTTTATGGCAAGGAACTCGGTAGTTACCTCGATAATGTGAAAACTTATGGTATCAACCGTAAACAAATCGAGGAAATCTTCCACGCCAACCTGCTTCGCACAAAACTGTTGGCAGATATGACAAAAGACATGCTTCCCCAGGAAGAACAGGTTTGGGTGAGACATATCCTCGTTGCTGAACAAAATGTTGCTCAGGAAGTCTTGGACAAGCTGAACGATGGAGGGGATTGGGCAGCGTTGGCAGCCGAATACTCAACAGATACTTCCAACAAAGACAACGGCGGAGACCTGGGTTGGATTGGAATTAATGACAACTACATCCAGGAGTTCAAAGATGCCGCTTTTGCACTGAACGAGGATGGAGAGATCAGTGAACCAATTCAAACATCATTTGGTTGGCATCTCATTCAACTTGTCACCAAAGCCACCAACAACATCGATGCGGCTAAATTCCAGCAAAGTAAACAAGCATTCTTTGACAATTGGCTGATCGAACTTCGCAATTCACGTACTGACATTCAGATTGATGAAATCTGGAAGACGATTACCCCCAGCAAACCAGCTGTTCCAGCTGAACTGACCGAATTCTTCTTCAGTCAGTAAGATGGTTAAACGAAAGAGACCGGTACTAATAATACCGGTCTCTTTTTGTTTATCTCACGTAACTTTCGTCAACTTCTTCGAGTTTGAGTGAAATCACCTGGCTCGAGGAATCCTTCCCCATCGTCACACCATAAATCACATCTGCCGCAGACACAGTGTTGCGATTGTGGGTGATCAAAACAAATTGTGTGTCTTTTGATAAGTCGCGCAAAAGGTCAAGGAACCTGCCCACATTCGACTCATCAAGCATCGCGTCCACCTCGTCGAGTACACAGAAAGGTGTCGGCGAAACGCGCAGCAATGCGAAAACAAGCGCAACCGCTGTAAGGCTGCGTTCACCTCCTGAAAGCAGCACAAGACCTTGCTCACGCTTACCAGGCAACCTCGCCTCAATCTCGATCCCACCTTCAATCGGTGAATCCTCATCCGAAAGTAGGAGTCGAGCGGAACCTCCGTTGAACAATCTGGCAAACATGGCAGAAAACTCAACACTTACAGCTTTGAAAGTCTTGAGAAATTCATCCCTCATGACTGTGTCGAGTTCTTTTACAAGCTTTTCGATGTCCGACATTGCCTGCTTCAGATCAGCAGTCTGAGTGGTCAGGCTTTCGTAACGGGCTTTCACCTCTTGAAATTCAAATTCAGCTTCAAGGTTTACTGTGCCGATACGGCGGATCTGATTCTTTTGCTGCCTGATCGCCTCTTCGATCCCCTCGGGTAACTCCTTAATCACCGGTAAGGATTCAATTACCAAATCTGGAAAAGGCAAGGGAGTGGACTTGGAATATTCGCTCTTATATTCAAGCTCGATAAGACCAAAATCATCCTCGATGCGAGTACGAAGTGATTCAATTTTTTCCTGTTGGTGCATCATTTCAAGCTTAAAATGAACGACTAATCGCTCCTTATTGGAGAGTTCCTTCTGTTTCTCGTTGTCTTGCTGTGAGATTTGCCGATTCAAATCTTCAATAATTTGCAACTCGGATCGCATCGGATCCAACTGCTCTTTTTGCAAAGAATCGGCACTAAGAGATTTTTGGTTGATCGATTCCCGGCCTCGAGAGATTTCTTGTTCAAACAACTCCAATGACCCGTCGATCGTTCTCAGGCGATCATGGTAAAGGGACAATTGCTTCTTATCGTTCTCCAGCCGTTGGCTTGCCGATGTGACGCTGGCTTTGCTGTGTAGAAGAGCCTGCGACAAAACCTGCTTCTCCGTCTGGAGAAAATGCACCTGCCCTTCCAATTCAATGGTGTTGAACCCTTCTTTTTTCTCTCTCAAGCTTTGAATCTCAGCCTGAACTTTCTCGCTTTCAAGTTGGTTATCATTTTCTTTTTCCTTGACCTCATCCAGCTGCCGCAACAACTGAGCCTGCTGATCCTCGCTGGTGGCCAATTGCTGCTGCAACCAATTCTGTTGACCACTAAGCTTATCAAGTTCCAGCTGGAGTGCGTTCAATTCTTTGCGTCGTTGCTGCAGGCTAGCGCTCTCGCTTTGCCTTAGCGTTAATTTGCTTTGCAACTTCGCTTCAAGATTGCCAATATCATTTTTGCTGTGATGTTCAAGATCACGTACTTTCTTTAGCGAAATTTCTATCTCTTCCAATTCCTGCTGTAATGCTTTTGTGACCCGCGAATAACTAACCTTACCTTCCCCGTTGGACTTTCCAAGCAAAGCCATGCCGTTTTTTAGCAGGACATCACCGTTGAGAGTCACAAAATTAGCTTCTTTGGATTCTTCCCACAAACTAAGGGCGTCATCCATTTCATTGACGATCAGATAGCTGCCGAGCAATTGCTCGATGGTTTGCTGTAAACTTGCGTCCGTTCTCACCAGATCAGCCGCATTCCCGATCACGCGTGGATCTCTCAAAAGGATTTTATTTGTTTGTTGTTTGCGAGTTATCTCTCCGATCACCGCGAAACGCTCCTGCGTTTTACCGACAAGATCAGCCATCGCATCTTGATCCAGTTCACCTTTCACCACTAACACATCAACAGCCTCGCCCAGTGCTGCGTTTATCGCACGTTCATACGCCTCCGGAACGTCAAGCTTTGTCACCAAATCCGTTACGTCCCGTCGAAGCACTCTGCCTTTGGCGGCTTTCAATACTCCTTTAGCGCCTTCTGAAAAGCCTTCCAAACTTTCACGGCTCTGCCGCATTAATTCCAGCCGGTTGGAAATTCTATTCTTTTCCAGATTCAAGCTGTTCAATTGACGGTTGATTTCATCCAGGGATTTTGCCAGATCAGTTTTGTCGGACCCCTGCTTCTCAATTTCAATGTCGAGAAGTGCAATTACCTGTTCCTGTTCTGAAACGCAGGCGAGAAGTGCGTTGAGTTGGCTCTCGAGAAGAATCCTTTTCTCGGACAATTCCAGCACTTTTTTCTGGTTTGTCTCAAGCGACTTTCTGATTTCTTCATTCCGATAACCGAATTCCTGCCTTCTGGCGCGATAAACTGCCATGTTTTTCTCAGATTCAACCTGTTTTACACTAAGCAGACGTTCCTGCTTTTCCAGAGCGTCCCTTTGTGCCTTTATCGCTTCGTAGTCCTTGTTGGATTCAATGAATCGCTCATTAAGTGCTGCCAGTTCCTTTTCCTGAAGGGCTTGCTCAGCCAAAAGGTTCGCAAGGTTTTTCTCTTCTGATGAGATCGATTCCTCCAGATTTCCTGAGTCCATTAATAACTGGCTGCGAGATTCTTCCGCAGACCGCCGCCTGGAATCCAGAACCGCCATTGCCTGGTTCTGTTGTTGGATCTCGTCCCGCATGGCACGCAGCTCGTTCATTAGACGATCAATAGTGCTTCGTTTCAGATCGACATCCTGGCGCAGAGTCTCAATACGCTGTCGGTCTCCATCAAGGATTGTCTTGGACTCTTCAGACGCAGCTTCTGCTTCCGTCAGTGATTGTCCAATCTTCTCAAGCTGAGCCTGAGCCACCATCCATTGATATCCGTACCATTCACGCAAGTTGTTTTTCAAGCTTTCCTGTACCAGCTTGTATTCCCCCACCCTTGCAGATTGTTTCTCAAGGCTGCGCAATCTCGGACGAATTTCATCTATGATGTCAGACACACGTTCCAGGTTACGTTGGGTCGCTTCCAACCGGCGCAGAGCCTCTTCCTTCCTGGAGCGATGCAAGCCAATGCCGGCTGCTTCCTCAAAGAGCTTTCTCCGTTCGTCCGGTCTAATGGAGAGCGCCAGATCGACCAGGCCTTGACCAATAATGGTGTAGGTCCGATCAGCCAGACCTGTTTTTGCCAGCAGCTCGTGGAAATCCTTGAGACGTACTCTTTGATTATTCAGCAGATACTCATTCTGACCGTCCCTATAAGCACGCCGGGTGAGGGTTACTTCCGAGTAGTCAATTGGCAGCCAGTTGTTTTGATTGTCAAACGTGATGGATACAGACGCCATACCAGCCCTGGAGCGGTTTTCTGACCCTGAATAGATCATGTCTTCGGTTCTCTTGGCGCGCAGCATCGTGTAGGACTGCTCACCCAAAACCCAACGGATCGCATCTGCTACATTGGATTTTCCCGAGCCGTTTGGTCCCACAATAGCCGTGACCTGGGCAGGAAAGACAAGATTTGTCTCTTTCGCGAAAGTCTTGTATCCATGCAATTCGAGAGAAGCTAACTTGGTTTGTGTCATTTTCTGATAATTCCTAATACTTTCATACTCTGATAAGCCGCTCGTTTTTCAGCCATCTGTTTATTAGAACCTGTGCCCCGCGCGATCTCTTTCCCGTTGATGTACGCGCTGACCTCAAAGATCTTTGCGTGGTCGGGACCAGTTTCGTTTACCAGTACATAAGTCGGAGATGCAAAGCCCTTAGCCTGTGCCCATTCCTGAAGCCGGCTCTTGACATCCTCTTCAGTATGATTTTGCAGGATACTTTCTGATTCCTGCTCAAGCAATGGATGAACAAAGTTACGCACGGTATCAATGTCAGTACTCAGAAACATAGCTGCGATCAACGCTTCAAATGCATCGCACAAGATGGCGTCGCGATCTCTCCCGCCAGCTAGTTCTTCTCCTTTACCTAAGAAGATTGCTGGTCCAATCCCGATCTTACGCGCGAATTGAGACAGCTGATGGGTATGAACTAAAGCCGACCGCACTTTTGTTAGAAATCCTTCCCTTTTCTCGGGAAAGCTTTGGTACAGCCATTCCGCAACCAAAAAACTCAGGATGGAGTCGCCCAGGAATTCCAGCCTCTCGTTGTCCTCAATCACGTCGCGACTTTCATTGACGAAAGACCTGTGTGTCAGAGCCCTGACAAGGTAGAAATCCTCTGTGAAATTTTCTGGCAAGTTCTTTCTTAATTCTTTTACGGCAGCCGTGTTTAACATTTTTCCTCCAGCTGAACTGCCGATTCGTTTAACATCAACCTCATTGATGCCAAACGGTTCCCCAGTTCCGCCTAACCACTTGATTTTAACCCAGATCCGCTCAATATGAGGACTGACTTTCCGGGGGTTTCTTGTATCTTATTGCTCACAGCTAAAACCATCGCGGAAGTGGGTTCAACGTATAGACCGGCGTTTATCATCAAACGATGGGCTTCAGAAATTTCAGATTCTGTCACACTCACGACCTGATCGCGTTCGCGGTCTAGAGAAAGGAGAATTTCTTCCATTCTTGCAGGGGTTTCGACCATGGTGCCTTCCGCCAGGCTGCTGCCTTTTCCACCGACAAAAGTCGAATTTTGCCAGGCTGAAACAACTGGAGCACACACTTCAGGCTGAACTCCAACCATCCGCGGTCTTCGTGAGGCTAATCCAGCCTGAACCAGCGCGTCAAAACCCATCAAAATACCCGTAAATAACGAGCCATGCCCTATCGGACAAAAAACTGTCGCCGGCATCTCTCCCAGGGATTCAAATATCTCAAACGCGATCGTCGCAATTCCTGCCATTCCAAATGGCTGCGCTGCATGGCTGGCATAAGGCAGCCCTTCTCGTTCAACCGCTTCCAAAGCGGCTTTGTGGGCAGTCTGCCTTGGTCCCTCAACCTTGACCACTTCCGCACCGCAAGCTTCAATTTGGCGCCGTTTTGGACCGCTGGTACCACTGGGGATGTATATTCGGCAGTCTATCCCAAATGCGGAACAGTACAGCGCGAGGGATCCTCCCGCGTTTCCCGAAGAATCCTCCACAACATGGTGCAGCCCACGACCTCTCAATACACTGGTGAGCACTGCTGTCGCCCGGTCCTTAAACGATCCGCTTGGGTTCAGGTTCTCCAGCTTTGCCCAATATTCTCTGTGATCGATTTTTATGGGAACAAGCGGTGTGTTCCCTTCTCCCAAATAGCTGACTGGATAACCTAAAGGCAATCCAAACGACTTCGCAAACTTCCAAATACCCAGGGAAGTGTCAGGCGCGTTAGACGGTTGCGTGTAAGCCAACCCCCTCACTGTAAAAACACCGCCGCAATGTGGGCATTTATGAGGTAAACCAGTTTCTGGATAAGATCTCGAACAGTCCCTGCAAAGTAATTCCGTCATATTTTCTTCCTGTCACAACATCTTTCTTTAAGTTTACAACAAACCGACCCACTCAGGCTATAATTACGCCATGCCGAGTTCCTGGATTCACGAGACGGATGATTACGAGATTGAAACTGAGCTCTACTCGGGTCCTCTTGACCTGCTTCTGGATTTAATTCAGAAATCCGAGCTTGACATCACAAAAATTGCCCTGGCACAAGTTACAGACCAATTCCTCATCTTAGTCCGGGAAAACGAACACGCAGATCCAGACTACATCTCCGAATTTATGGTGATTGCTTCAAAACTGGTGCAGATCAAGTCGGAGGCTATGCTGCCCAAATCTCCTCTCCGCGAACCTGACGAAGAAGACCTTGGAGAAGCCCTTGCAAGGCAGCTCAGAATTTATCGGGAAATCAAAAACACAACAGCCTGGCTCAATGGACGTCTGAACCAAAATCTGCACTGCCACCTGCACGTGCCGAAATCATATCCAGTGAACGTCCAGTTGGACCTCAGCGGGATTGATCTTACAGATCTGATCGTCGCTCTTGAGAAACTGGCAAGCCAGGAAGGTCCGATCTCAGAAGGCTCTTCAATCAGAATTCCCAAGATGACCTTGAGGAACAAAGTGCAGGACATTATGCGCATCCTGAAGGACAGTGGATACGCCAGCTTTTCCGGGTTGCTTGGAGAGGATCCTGATCGTATCCAGATAATCGTCGTCTTTCTTGCCATCCTTGAGCTGGTAAAGCAGGACCTGATTGAGACAGAACAGTCTATGTTGTTTGGCGATATTAAATTGAGCCCTGGTGAAAAACTGTTCCTTACATTGGAAGACGAGTTGGCGCTTGGTGAGGAACTTTAACTCAAATTCTACAAACAGCTTGCAAGCACTTTCAATGCGTTATAATCAATAAGAGGTAAAAATGTCTGATAGCTCCATAAAAACACCTGAACTTTCTGTAAGCAAAAACGCTGATCAGATCGATTCCCTGTCAGAATCATCCAACAAGAAAAAATCTGTCCTTGCGATTGTTATAGTGTCATTAGTGTTCATCGGCTTGCTGGTTGGATTGTTCTTCCTTGCGAGAGCCGATGGTCAGGTTGTTAGCCAGGTTCGTGACATCTTTATCATCTTGATGGCTTTGATGATGGTTGTAATAGGCGCGGCATTGGTGGTTTTAATCATCCAGCTTGCCAATCTGACCAACCTGCTTCAACACGAAATCAAGCCCATCCTACACTCTACAACCGACACAGTCAACACATTAAAGGGCACTGTTCGGTTTCTTAGTGATAATGTTAGTGAACCAGTGATAAAGCTAAATGAATCGCTGGCCAGTATCCGTAAACTTGTTGATATATTTCGCTTAAAACGATAAAAAATAGAGGAGATTACTATGTCTGACGAAAGCAATTTTGGATCATTTCTAATGGGTTTCACCGTAGGTGCCTTAGCAGGCGCAATTGCTTCACTCTTGATGGCACCCCAAACTGGTGAGGAAACACGCCAGGTCATCAAAGAAAAAGCCATTGAGCTGAAGGAAAAGGGCGCCGAAACTTACGAAGAGACCAAACACCGGGCTGAAGTAGCCTACAAAGATGCCATCGCCAAAGCTGATGAGCTGGCAAAGGTAACCAAGGACAAAGCCGACGAGCTCGCAAAGGTGACCAAGGAGAAAGCTACCGAGTTAAGTCGCAGCACCAAAGTCAAGGTTGAAAAGTTAGCCGATGAGGCTGCTCAGGCTGCCGAAGAGGTTGTCGACACGGCCAAGGAATAAACTTGAGTTAGAGATAACTCAACATAATAAAGAGCAGCCGTGATATTAATCCGGCTGCTTTTTATTAGCATCAAATCTAATGCTGGCTTTGGTTTTCCGCTTTAAACCTTCCTGCCAGACTGCTTTTCGTCTTGACTTTCAAGATTTGGCATGATAAACTATGCTTCGCTCTGGGGGCGTGGTGTAGTGGTCGAACATGCGGCCCTGTCAAGGCCGAGACCGCGGGTTCAAATCCCGTCGCTCCCGCCAAAAAAAAGAAACTGCCTTTCAGCAGTTTCTTTTTTTATACCTTATTCTGTGATGCCAAATTCCCTGGCACGATCTTCCAAAAGTTTACGATTCTTCTCCAGATCTTTCGGATAGGTGAGATAAAAACCACTAAACAGAAGCGCGCAGATAATCCAAGGGAATGGAATAGTCCAGAGCATGGCTGTATGCAAATCTATTTTGTCAGCGATGAAGCCAAATATCAAAGCCACAATCGCTGCAAAGCCGCTTTCGATGAAGGTTGTCATGGCAAAAGCTGTCGAACGCAGTTCGGGTGGAACCACGGCAGACATCATGGGTTCCTTGGAGCCCTTCCCCGGCCAACTGATAAACAAAGCAGTGACAAAGCAGAGGATCGTCAAAGGCAGAATATCCCAGGATTCGGTTCTCAAAAAGAGAAACAAGGTAAAGGGTATGCCAATGACTACCGAAATCTGTCCAATGATCGTCCTGCCATACTTGGGATTCTTCCGGTCAGCCCAGTCGCCAAGAACACCACCCAAAATATTGCTGATGGCTGTTCCAACAATCATCGCCCCAAACACCATGGGTGCCATTTGTGTGGATAATCCGCGTTCCTCAACCAACCACAAGATCAGAAACGCGCCCATAATTACCCATGGCATCGAACCTGCCAGACCTTGCAAGATAGCGACACGAATGGTTGGGATGGATAGAACTTTTTTGATGTCGCTGAGTTGCGCGGTGTATTTTTGGGAGTCTTCCAGGGTAAGTTTTCCGCGCATTTCAGGCTCAGATTCTCCACGTAAAGGCTCGTCGACAAAAAAGAGAATGATGAAACCGGAAAGAATACTGGCAATACCCAGGATCACAAATCCATACCGCCAGGTTTCAGGCGTAGCTAAGCGTCCAAGCCCAAGGGTGAAGATGATAATGCCTAGTATCCCCACCGATTCCAAGAGACCCAGCATTCTGCCGCGAATCTTTGGCGCGAAAGTATCCGCCATGATCGAGAATGTTGCCGGCATTAAACATCCCAATCCTATTCCGGAGATGACACGCACTGCCAGCAATTGGCTGAAATTTTGCGTCAGACCCACAATAATCGTAAAAATTCCCCAGAAGCCTGTTCCCCAGAACAGTACCTTCTTACGGGAATGACGATCTGCAAGGTATCCCCAGAAAGGAGAACTGAGAGACTGCAGCAGGCTGCGCACAAAAGTGATCCAGGAAAGGTTTCGGAAACTTAGTCCCCAGAGTTGCCTCAACACCGGGCTGAAGATCGACATTGCCTGTCCTTCGCCCTGGTCTACAAAGTAACCCAACGAAAGCGCAAGCAAAGTCTTCCATTTTGTCGGTTTTTCGTTAAGAGTATTCAGATTCTCAATTTCAAGTACTTCACTTGTCTCCATTGCACTCTCCTCAGATTTAATTCCGACAATTTTACTCGCTAATTTCCAAAAATACGGATTTTGGAGTTAAACTAAAGCATCGAAACATATCGGAGGCACAAATGATCCAGGCAATTCATCCCACACCCACCCCAAGAGCTAATCCTGCCGCAATTCTCCATGAAGGCAATACCCGGTTCACAATTCTGACAAGTCGACTGATTCGGATGGAATTTGACCCTCTGAAGCGGTTTGAGGATCATGCCAGCCAGGTGTTCCTCTACCGGGATCAAAGCGTGCCGCTCTTCCACTCATGGAAGCAGGATGGATGGCTTCACATCGAAACGGATCACCTTCACCTTCGATTCGTCGAAAATGGTCGTTTCCACTGGCGCGATCTGCACATCACACTCAAACAAACGGGTCAAACCTGGCAGTACAGCTACCCGGACGAAACCAATCTTGGCGGCACAATCCGCACGCTCGACAGCACCAATGGTCGCATTAGTTTTCCAGACGGTCTGGTTTCTCGCAGTGGCTGGGCAGTGGTGGATGACAGCAACAGCCTGATTTTCGATGATCACGAGTGGCTCCAGCCCAGGGAAACAGCCCCGGAAAAGCGGGATCTTTACTTTTTTGGCTACGCGCAAGACTACCTCTCCGCAATCACCGATTACCAACTAATTTCCGGCAAACCTGGCATGCTCCCCCGCTGGGCACTTGGCAACTGGTGGAGCCGTTATTGGGCATACACAGACCAGGAATTGCTGGATCTCATGGATGAATTCAAGCAGCACCACATCCCGCTTTCCGTTTGCATCGTGGACATGGATTGGCACATCACCAAGACTGGTAACTCGAGCTCCGGTTGGACGGGCTACACTTGGAACAAAAAACTTTTTCCTGAGCCGGATGATTTTATCAAAGCACTCCATCAACGCGGTCTAAAAACTGCGCTAAACCTCCACCCCGCCGAAGGCGTCCATCCCCACGAGGAAGCATATCCCGCCATGGCGTCAACCCTTGGGCAAGACCCCGCTGAAGGAAAACCTATACAATTTAATATTGCTGACCGTGCCTTCACGGAAGCTTATTTCAAGCTTCTCCATCATCCCCAAGAGGCTCAGGGAGTTGATTTTTGGTGGATGGACTGGCAGCAAGGCACGCAATCGGCAACAGCTGGTTTGGACCCCTTATTCTGGCTTAATCATCTGCATTACCTTGATCTCGGTCGCGATCCTCAGAAACGCCCTTTCATCTTCTCCCGCTGGCCTGGACTGGGCGGTCATCGCTACCCGATCGGCTTCTCAGGTGATACCATCGTCTCGTGGGAAAGTCTCGCCTTTCAGCCAGAAATGACGGCGACAGCTGCCAATGTGGCTTATAGCTGGTGGAGTCACGACATCGGTGGCCACTGTGAGGGGATTGAAGACCCTGAGCTCTATTTGCGTTGGGTGCAATTTGGCATATTCAGCCCGATCTTCAGGCTTCATTCCACAAACAACGAATTCATCGACAGGCGTCCATGGGGTTTTGGTAAAGATGTGTTGGAAGACGCCCGGAATGCTCTGCAACTCCGGCATTCATTGTTGCCCTTGCTCTACACAGCTAATTGGCTCAACGCCGAGCAAGGAGAACCCCTGATCCTGCCCATGTACTATTCCTACCCGGACGAGGAAAACGCTTATCAGGCTCCCAATCAATACACTTTTGCACGACAATTGCTGGTTGCTCCCGTTACCCAACCTGCGGATTCAAGCACCAAGCTCGCGCGCCATTCTGTCTGGCTTCCTGCTGGTCAGTGGTTTGATTTCTCGACCAACGAATCCCATGAAGGTGGTCAATGGTTGACCGTCCACGCCGACCAAAGCCAGATTCCAGTCTTTGCCAGAGCTGGCGCGATCATTCCAATGGATGGAGAAATTCAAGGCAACGGGGTTGCGTTACCGTCAAAGCTTCACATCAAGTTTTTTGCAGGCGTGGATGGAAGCTATCAGCTCTACGAAGATGACGGGGAAACCCAATCCTATCTGCATGGGGATTTTGCCCTGACTAACTTCTCGCAGAACTTGGACGGGGAGACATTGGAGCTAAAAAAATCGATTGTCGATGGAAAACCTGACTCAATTGCAGGTTTCCCAAAGGTAAGAGATTACGATTTTGAAATCATCGGTATCAGCCAACCAACTGCCATTGAGGTCAGTAGCTCAAACTTGGAGTTACCTTTTGAATCCTCTTATGAGGATTCCAGAAAATCTCTGACTTTGAGTTTTGCTGATGTGCCCGCCGACCAGAACCTTACTGTCCGACTTACTGGCTGGCGCCTGGAAGCATACCAAACCACGCCCATCTCTCGTCTGCACCGGATGATGCAGCATTTCCGACTTTCAACTCTGGCAAAAGGATTATTCATTCAAAAGCTTCCGGCGATATTGACCAATCCGCCTGCCATCTTCGAAATTGGTCATCACTTCACAAAGCCCCAGTTCCTGGCAATCTATGAGGCAATCGTTCCAACAAGCAAGATTAAGCCGTTGGGTGATCCAGGTTCAGCTTTTGAGACGGTGATGGGTGAAATGCGAAAATTAATGAAATAAGCAGGCAGTCTATTCTGCCTTGTTTTGATCCTGGTCCTTGCCAGGTTCTACATCGATAACCTCTTCCGGCGGATGAAGCATGTTTTTCTCAGCCTGGTCGTACATAACAGGCTGGTCCAGCATGGCTTCATTCAGGATTTTTCGCGGATAATTACGCAATTCATCGGTTGTTTGCACTACCTCCCGAAACAAACCATCCTTGCTCATTTTTCGCAGAAAAGCCCCCAGTTCTCCTCCGAATTGTTTGATTCGATCCGGGCCTAGCACAATAAATGCCAGTGTCAGAATCAGCAGGATCTCAGACCAGCCGAGATTTAAGAATTCCATTTATTGCCTTCTCAGGAAGCCTTGGGCTCTTCTGAATCGTTTTCTTCATCAGACTTATTTTTGCCGTTCAAACCTTCTTTAAATGCCTTGATGCTGGATCCCAGTTCGCCGCCGATCTTCGTAATGCGACCGATTCCAAAAACCAGTAAAAGAACTGCCAGGATCAAAATTACCTCAGGCCAATGTAAACCACCTATCATATCACTCCACCTCCGGACTTCCAAGTTCACTGGCGCGTCTTGCTTTGTAAGCCAATGCTGAAAGCCCAATACTTAATAAATATAATACAAATAATGGCAACATGAAGATTACCATATTTACAGGATCCCCTGTCGGAGTAATTACCGCCGCCATTACCGCTATCACAACCAGCGCAACCCGCCATCCTTTGGTCAAAAAAGCTGGCTTTATCACCCCCACCCTCGTGAGAACAAAAACCAACAAGGGTAGCTCAAAACTTATTGCGATCCAAAAGATCAGGTTGACCACGAACCCAAAATACGCGCTCAATCGGAGGCTGGTTTCTACGGCCAGGAGGCTGGTAAAGAACTTCATGGAAGCCGGCAGCATGACAAAAAAAGCAAAACTGCCTCCTGCCAGGAAGAGGATCGTAGCAAATGGTATGGCGATGAACAATCCGCGTTTTTCGCTCTTTTTCAAACCTTTCCCGACAAACGAAAACAGCTGAAAAAATATCCATGGCAATGCGATAACCAGACCGACCAAGAGAGCCACACGCATATAAACGGACATAGACTCCGTTACTTCGATGACCTGCAAGTTCACAACTCCACCAACCGGCTCTGCGAAGAAATCAAGCACAGGCTGAACAAAAAACGCGCCCACCATGACACCAATCATCAATCCCAATAGTGCTCGTAAAAGGATTTTCCGTAAGTCTTCCAGATGGTGACTGAGGGGCATTTTCTCTGTTTGGTTGTCTTCCATAATGGGATTATACATAACCAGCGATTCTTTTGCTTGGGATTAGACTATACCAAAAATACCCTTCACGTCTCGGATGACCTTCTCGTCCTCATTCTGGATGTCAAGATCATAGATTTTCATTTCAGGAAAACGCTGGTCGAAAAACTCTCGAAGAGATGGTCTGAAAGTAACCACCTTCAGCTCACATTCCATTTTGTTCAGGATTTCTAACGCCTTGATCCAACCTTTTCCTTCCAGCACTTCTAACGGTCCAATCTCATCACAAAAAAAAGCCTGGCAGTCTTTCAGACCGGCTAATTTTTGATTGATCCAATCAAAAGTCTCTGGAAAAATCTGCCATCGTCCAAACGTTAACTGGCTTGTTTGTGTGGCAGGGGTCATCAGCACCCGTTCCTGATCGCTTTCCAACCATCGAACCTTGATGGTAGTTTTCTGGCTTTCTTCAAACACAGCTGGCGAAACGAATCCACAGCATGTGATTTTTGCGGAACGTAATTCGTGAATTAGCTTAAGGCAAGTTAGGGTCTTTCCGCTCCCGCTGGATCCACATAAGCCAATTATTACTGACTCAGCTCTCATGTGGTGGTATTTGCCAACTGCTTGCAAGTCTCCAACAAAAGCGTAGCGGCAGTGACCAGACTGCTCTCGTCAATGTCAAAACGGGGATGATGTAATGGAAAGCGACTTTCGGGATCATCCTTGCCGGCACCAATGAAGAACATCGCCCCAGGTACGCGTTGAAGAAACAGCGCCATATCTTCCGACGCCATCATTCTAAGATTCTTTTCAATCACAAATTCCGGATTGACCATTCTTGCAGCCGCATCTGCAGCCTGGCACACCGCTGCATTGTTAACCAATGGCGGTGCGTTAACTCCGAGGTTAACTTCCACTTTACAGCCGAATGCCTTCGCGATCCCATCACATATCCGAATTGTCGATGTCTCGATTTCCGCTTCCACTTCCGGGGTGAAATATCGCGGAGTACCGTACATCGTTACACAATCAGGGATGACATTGATGGTTGAACCACCGTGAATTTGAGTGATCGAGTACACACCGCTCTCAAGTGGATCAATTTTTCGGCTGACGATGGATTGCAAAGCAATGATGAGATGTGCACTTGCCACAATTGGATCTACCGCTTTATGGGGACGAGCACTATGCCCGCCAACACCATGAACTTTGATGCAGAGATCTTTGCTTCCTGCCATAACCGGGCCTGGGGTAATTCCCAACCATCCCGCAGGTTCTTCGCCCCAAAGATGAACTGCTAGGGCATAGTCAGGTTGGATGTAATCAAGTACACCATCCGCGATCATGGCAGAAGCTCCCTGGCCGATTTCTTCAGCAGGTTGAAAAACAAGATAGTAGTTCCCGAGCAATTCGTTTTTCATATGCGCGATGATTTTTGCCACTGTCAGACCAATTGCGACGTGCCCGTCATGACCGCAGGCGTGCATAAATCCCTCTTTGGTGGATGCAAAATCAAGCCCGGTTTGTTCCAGCACAGCCAGCGCGTCCATATCAAACCGCAACAAAAAACGTGGTCCGCTGGTGGCAGTGGCAAGAGCAGCCACCAATCCCGTCTTCCCGAACCCTCGTTTGACTTCAAATCCCAAAGCTTCCAATTCTCTCACCGCATAATCAGCAGTCTGCAGTTCCTGGAAAGCAATTTCAGGGTTGCGATGGATGTGTTGTCGATGTTTTCTGGCAATTTCTTGAATGGTCTTGGCAAATTGATAAATGTGAGTGCCGCTCATAGAATCAATCTCCTGAAAGATTCGATGTACCGCATTTCTTCACCAAAGCGGATTCGCCTTTTTGCTTCCATTTGTTCCAGGAACTCTTTTGGCTCACCAATCTGAGAGACATGTTGCAGCAATGCGTCAAGCTTCAGTTGCCAGTTATGGGTAACATCCAATTCGAAATTAGCATCCACCGGCGAACAGAGCCAAAGCTCCTTAATTCGGTGTTGCGGCAGCCCTTCATCTAATAATTCCGGGAAGAAAGCGGGATTTTCCACTGCTGGGAATATGGCATCGATCACAATTTGACCTGCCGCACGATGATCCGGATGGTTTATCCGTCCTCTTTGATAGATCAACAGTGGGTCAAAAGTGGCGACGACGTCAGGACGTGATCTTCGGATCTCCCGAGCAACTTTTTTACGGGCGTCGATGTCAGGCACGAGGTAGCCATCCTGATAATCGAGATAGTCAACCCTATTCACGCCAAGTTTGGCTGCAGCATTATGCTGTTCCACCACCCTCACAGCACCCAACAATGCAGGATCAGGATATTCAGGGCTTACACCCTTTTGTCCTTTGGTAAGCAAAAGGTAATTGATCTCGTGACCCTGCTTTGCCCACTCTGCAATTGTCCCACCCAAAAAAAACTCCGGGTCATCTGGATGGGCGAGGATTACCATGATCTTTTTTGATCCTTCCCATTCTGGAAATATCATCATATGTTATTCCTGTTTTGGGGATTTGTCTGAGGTTTGATCGCGCCTTGGACGTGACTTTCTTCTTCGTCCTGAATTACTTTTTCGCTGCTCTTGCGGCTGACCTGATTCATCCTGCCGCTTTGGTCTTGCTTGCTGGCTGGTCTGTTGGTTTGTGTTCCGTTCCTGACCCTGCCGTTTGCTGCTGAATGGTTTTTGTTCGCCCTGTGATTTCTGGTCAGTTCGAGGTCTCTCACTCCGCTGGTCCCCACCCTGTCGCGGTCTGTCATTTCGCCCGCCACGTCTTTCTTGAGGTCTTTCTTGGCGAGGATTAGGAGATTCCAGGCGCACGACCTCCACATCTTCATCCTGTTCAGAAAAAGAGAAGTCCTTTGCAGCAACGGGAACGATTTTTTCTTCCAAAATACCAGTCTCCAGTTCAGTTCGCGTAAATTCTCTAGGTCCTTTTTCGGGTAATTCAATGAGAACGGATTCCCTTAAGGGCATAACCTGCAGAACTTTACCTTCACCAAGTGGAGTGGTTACCATCTTCTTCTTCTTGGGCAGCTTGGAGCGAGCCTCTTCGTACGTATCATGCTCATACGCCAGGCAGCAGCGGAGGCGACCACAAATGCCTGTGATCTCCATCGGCGTCAGGGAAATGTCCTGTGATTTTGCCATCTTGATCGAAATTGAACTGAATTCGGTCAAAAATCTGGAACAACAGCGCTTCTCAATTCCACAAGACCCAATCCCAGACAGGGCTTTGGCGGCATCTCTTGGTCCGACCTGCCGCACTTCAATGCGACAATCTTTGAACATGTGCGAAACATCCCGGACAAAGTTACGTGGGTTAAAGTCTGCGCTGGTTTCGTAATTGAGATAAATGGTCAGTCTCGAATAATCAAGGCTGTATTCTGCTTCCACAACTTTTACGCCTTCATGCCCTGGATCACGTAAGTATTTAGCAACTGCATTGACTACCTCTTCTTCTTTAGAGGAAATCTCAGCTTTCTTTTGCAGGTCTTCTTTCGTCGCAATTCGTTCAATGGGTTGTACTTCAGCAGGGTTATCTGGTTGTGCCAGGTTCACTGCCGTGACTCTGCCGAGCTGCTTTCCTCTGACAGTATTAACGACCACGAGAGAATCTCTTTTAACTTCCACGCCCTCTGGAAGTAAGAAATTGTAAGTTTTGCCTATCGGCTTAAATTGAACACCAATATAATTTGTTTCTGACATGATGCAGATTATATCATCCCAGACCTTCGCGCTCATGCGCCTTGATGCTGGCTTCAGCTGCTACCTTACAGGCAACATCACGCAGCGCTTGAGCGCTCGGATTGTTATCAGCCTTTAGTACAACAGGGCTGCCAATATCCCCGGCTTTTCCGATCTCGGGATCGAGCAGAATGCTGCCCAGGAAGGTGGTGCCAGTGCGGAAAGCCAAATGCTCACCTCCACCCGTGCCAAAAACTGCCAGCTTCGAGCCATCTGGCATGAGCAGATATGACATGTTTTCCACGATGCCTAAAACAGGGACTTCGAGTTTCTCGAACATCGCCACGGCGCGTGATGCGTCATCGATAGCAACCTGTTGGGGTGTCGTCACGATTACTGCGCCGGTTAGCGGCAGGGTCTGGCTCAACGAAAGCTGCACATCTCCCGTTCCTGGCGGTAAATCGACAATGAAATAATCCAGTTCACCCCAATCAAAATCCGTTATGAACTGCTGAATGGCTGAGTGGAGCATCGGTCCCCGCCAAATCAGCGGCTGACCGTTCTGCACAAGAAAACCAATTGACATGACTTTCATTCCATGGACCTCGGCCAGGGGGACCTTGCCGCCCGTTTCGTTATCTGGCAGCCGATCGATACCCAGCATGCGCGGAATGTTTGGACCGTAAATATCTGCATCGAGCAGACCAACTTTCGCTCCGTCACGCGCCAAAGCCAGCGCCAGGTTTACAGAAACAGTGCTCTTACCAACGCCACCCTTGCCGGAACCAACTGCAATCACGTGTTTGAATTGATTTTTATCAATCGTCACAGCCTTGGGGTTCCTGACACGTGCAGACATGTTGATATCCACCACTTTGGCTTCAGTCATCCTCAACACAGCCTGGCGGGCGTCATTCTCTATCTTTGATTTGAGCGGGCAGCTAGGTGTTGTAAGCTCAATCGTAAAACTAACCTGCTCTCCGTTTACTTTCAGATCCTTGATCATCCCAAGGCTCACAAGATCCTGATGCAAATCTGGATCCATCACATGACTAAGTGCGTTCAAAACAGTTTCGTTATTAACCAAAATAGACTCCTGTGTAGATAGTTTCTAATTACTGCAGCAATCGATCCCTCTGGTCCCAACAATGCATTATTGAGCAGACAGTTGGAATTCGTATCAGCCCAAAGATTATACCCAACTTGAACGCTTCTATTCAGATGTGTAGCACGCTTTTAGCTTTTCGTAATCTTCGGGAGAATCGATATCCATCGCCATACAGTCATCCAGCCAGGGTAACAATTCCACCTGGAATTCAGAGAAAATGCCACGCCCTCCCTTGTCACCTGTTACCTGTCCGAGCCTGTTCAACGTGTTCTTTGGGAAAAACACCGGGTTAGCACGTCGGTCATTAACGTATGGAATAGTGATCTTCCCGCTTTCAAGACCCCTCTGCACTATACAGTCACAAAAGACCTGATTGATCTGCGGCTGATCACCAAGCATAACCAACACACCATGAATCTCTTCCGGCAGCTTTGAAAGACCAACCCGTATGGACGAACTCTGTCCAGAAGACCACATCTCGTTTGTCACGACGATACAACCATCCGGCAATACAGGCTCTATGAGGTCTGCATTCGCGCCAAGCACTACAATAACTGGTGAGAGACCAGTCTCAATCGCAGTATTGAAGACACTATTGAGGACTGTCGTTTCTTTCCACGGAAGCAACTGTTTTGGCGATCCAAACCGGCTGGAACTGCCGGCTGCCAGGACAATCCCTGCGACCTGCTTACTCATAATCCCAAAAACCTACGACCTCCGGCTTGAGTTTACCCAGACCGCGCAGGACTCTTTCGGCGGTCAGAGGGAAGCTGTGGAATCGTACTCCCGTAGCCTGGTAAACCGCATCGATCACCGCCGGCGCAAAAGGAAGGTAAGGCATCTCGCCCATTCCTCTGGCGCCGTAAGGACCGATCGGATCTGGATATTCCAAAATAACCGAGCGAGTGCGATCCGGGATATCCAGAACGGTAGGAATGAGATAGGTGGACAACTCCTTTGTCTGTGCCTTGGTATCCCTTTTCTTCCAGTTCTCAAGAATTGTGTAGCCAGCAGCCTGAACCACACAGCCTTCAATCTGCCCCTCAACTTGCGTGGGGTTGATTGCTTTGCCAACGTCATCCACGCTGACCACATCCCGCAAGCGAACTTCACCGGTCAATATATTGACATCCGCAAAAACCGCTTGGGCAACGTAACCATATGTGAAGTTAGGCGTGCAATGACCATCTGTTTTGTCCATCGAATTAGTAGCCGGCGGTCGGTACACATAAGAACCTACAGCAGGGCGGTCACCTTCCCGCCAGTGTTCCAAGGCTAATTTTGCCGCGCCGATGATGGAATTGCCGGCCATGTGTGTCATACGTGAAGCGGAAACACTGCCAGAGTTGAGTGAGTTGGATGTGTCGGAGTAGTGCAGCTCAAGTTTCTCCAGTGGAAGATCCAGAGCTTCAGCCGCAAACTGGGCGAAGGTGGTGTGCGCTCCCTGGCCAACCTCAGCGCCGGCATGGAAGAATTTTGCTTTTTCAATCTCCTCGTTTCCCTCAAGAATGATGATAGCGCCACAATTTTCCGGAGCACCATAAGAGAACCCGATATTCTTATATCCGCACGCAATGCCGAGTCCTCGCCTGACGTTGGGATCGTCTGGTGTAGCAAGCTCAGGCTTTTTCCAGCCATCCGGACCGAGGGTCCAGCCTGCTTCTTCAGCGCATTTTTGAACCACCTGCCGGATAGTAACTCCCGCAGGCAGTTGTGAGCCCATGGAGATGATGGAACCTTCCTTGAAGAGATTGCGCATGCGAAATTCAACCGGGTCCATGCCCAGGGCTTCAGCCAATTTATCCGCTTGCATTTCCGCCATAAACGCCGCTTGAGGGCCCCCAAAACCGCGGAACGCCCCGCCTGGAATGTCGTTGGTGTAAACTGCATAGGCATCTGTGCTGACGTTCGGCACCTCGTAAGGTCCTGTGGCAAGCAGAGTCGCGTTGCCAAGCACTTTTGGAGAGGTGTAAACATAAGCACCACCATTCGCCCAGATTTCGCATTCAGCAGCCAGGATCTTTCCTTCCGCGTCCGCGCCCCATTTCGCCTTCATCGTGTATGCATGCCGCTTACAATGCCCAATAATCGACTCCTCGCGCGACCACACAATCCTAACCGGGCGGTTAATTCCGCGTTCTTTAAGTTTTAGGGCAGCCAGTCCAAGAATAATTTGAACTGACATATCTTCTCTTCCACCAAATGCCCCGCCGATGGCAGGGTAAATGATGCGAATTTTATCAAGAGGTAATCCAAGTGCGTGCGCCACTTGTTCCTGATCCTCGTGAGCCCATTGACCGGCAGTCACAATCGTGATCCTGCCTTCTTCATCCGAGAATGACACTCCGGATTCCGGCTGTAAATAGGCATGTTCCTGGACAGGAGTTTGATACTCGCCCTCCACAATCACCGCGCAATGCTTGAAGGCTTCATCCGTTGAGCCACGGCGAACTATATTGTGATGAAAAATATTACTGTCCAACCGGGAGTGAAGAATGGGAGCGTCTTTTTTCAGAGCATCGCCCAGAGTTTTCACAACTGGTAAGTCTTCGTAGGTTACAACGATGCGCTTGAGCGCTTGAGTAGCGATGGTCTCACTTTCAGCAATAACCAGCGCTACCTGATCCCCTTCAAAGCGCACAATATCTGCGCCTGCAATGCCCGAACCCGGTCCGCATAATACAGGTTGGTCATTGACGCCGAGTCCATACTCATTCACAGGCACATCTTTTGCCGTCAGCACCATTACGACGCCTTTAACAGTTTCTGCCTGGGAGGTGTCAATTTCAAGAACCCGGGCATGTGCCCGATGGGCAAACAGCACTTTCATTGCCAGCTGGTCAGAGAACTGAAAATCACCCGGATACTTGGCTTTTCCAGTTACTTTCGCAACCGCATCAATGCGAGGTACAGACGTTCCGATTGTGCTCATCTTAACTCCTCATCTTTTCACAGGCCAACTCAATCGCCTCAACAATTTTGTAATATCCTGTGCAACGGCAAAGATTGCCTGTAATTGCTTCTTTTATCTTTTCGCGGTCTGGATGGTCGTTTTCCTGGAGCAATTTCACTGCAGCCATCACAAACCCAGGCGTGCAGTACCCACATTGCACCGCTCCATGATCCACAAAAGCTTGTTGGATCGGGTGGAGCTCCTCACCTTGAGCAACCCCTTCGATGGTAGTAATATTTGCCAGGTGCGCGCGCGGCGCAGGTACCAGGCAGCTTACGACTGCCTTGCCATCCAGGAACAAGGTACACGCGCCACACTCCCCTTCTTCGCATCCCACCTTCGTTCCCGTAAAACCTACGCGCTGTCGTACCATATTAAGCATGGTCATATCTGATGCACCGTCAATTACATATAACTGCCCGTTGATGGTCGTCTGAATGGTTTCCCCATCCCACTCACTTGCGACAGGACTGCGGAATCCTTCTTTGGTATCCAGGGCAACTGGTTTTGTGGGAACTTTCTGCCCCTGGGTACCATTTTTCAGCTCCTTTAAGCCATCTTCCACCAGGATTTGCATCATATAAAGGCGATAGTCGTCCGAGGCTCGAACATCACTGATTGGCCTTGTCGCTTCCGCTGCCAGTCGACCAGCCTCTTTTATCACATCGTCTTCGAGCTTTTTTCCTTCCAGAAATCTTTCCGATTCTACTGCGTGGATGATTATCGGAGCTACCGATCCCATGGTGATGACTGCTTTTTGAATGATCTCATCTTCCATGTCCAGCAGAACGCAGCAGTTTAACACTGCAATAGCCTGGGTACGGCGAAGTGCCTGCTTCATGAAGCTGCCTGTCTGCCTCGACTTGAGCGCAGGAAAGTTAACCTCTTTGACAAATTCATTTGGAGCCAGAACAGTTTTCCGCACGCCTAGATAGAAATCCCGCAAGGCAACCGTCCGTTGCCCCTGGCTTGAAACCAACACCAACGCTGCATTCATCGCCATCAGCGGTGTGATCGTATCGTTGGCTGGCGAAGCGGTCACAAGATTACCGACTACGGTCGCGCGGTTGCGCAACTGCGGTGATGCCACGCGATAACAAGCCTGAACCAATGGATTCGCAAATTCCCTGAGGATTGGAGATTGCAATACATCACTATGAGTCACCATCGCGTCGATATGGATAGTATCCTGATCATCCTTCCAGATTTGGTCCAGACCTGGCAAGCGGGAAATATCGATGACAGTGTCCAGCTCAGGCCATTTGCCATTCTTGATCTCAACCATAAGGTCGGTACCGCCAGCAATAATCTTGGTCTGTCCTTCTACAGCTTCCAAAGCTGCTGTCAGGGTTTCGATATTCTCAGGCATTAAGTACTGTTTCCACATATTTGCTCCAAATTTGAGGGTTAACTTTTTAATTTTTCAATAACCTCAGCCAAAATACTGATGGCAATCTCATCGGGGGTCTCGGCTTTGATGTATATCCCGATTGGGGACTTAATTTTTGCGATATTTTCCAAGCTTACACCGCGCTCGATCAAACCCTGCTTCGTGGCAGTCCAACGGTTTTTTGAACCCATCAATCCAACATAGGCTGGGGAACCCTCCAGGATCGGTCCCAGGCCTTCGATATCCACAGAGCTGCCAGTGGTTACGCCAACAATATAGACCCGCTCATTTATTTCCAGGTGCTCAGGTATCTCTCCCATTGGTATTGGCAAAAATTCAAGTTTCCCCGGCATAGCGTCTGAATTGCATAACTCTATGCGGTCGTCAGAAACAATCACGCGAAAGTCCAGCATCTGCCCAAACTTTGCTACCGATCGCCCAACGTGGCCAGCACCTAAGATCAACAAAATTGGTTGGGTAACCTGCGGTTCGATATAAACTTTCACCTCACCACCGCACACCCCAACTGAGTTCGGATCTTCTGCTGAGAGGGAATGCTCCACAATCCTGGAACGACCATCCTTCAACGATTCGAGTGCCGCGTTCACTATCTTCGATTCCAGTTCTCCCCCTCCGACGCTGCCCTCTGTTTGTCCATTGGCATAAACCAACATCTTGCTGCCCGCATGGCGCGGAACTGCGCCTTTGGTTTCGATCACGATACACAACGCTACAGCCTTACCATCCTTTTTTGCTTCGTGCAATCTATGGAAAAAATCCATCCCTAAACCTCTAATAATGAAAGAATTATAGGCAGCAGTTGCTTTTTGCGGGAAACCACGCCCTCAGCAAGCAAACTCCCATCCCCAAGCGGGGTATACGGAAGTTCATCCAATGCCATCGGAGGATCCACAAAAATCAACCGACTAGAACCCTTCACGACATCGGTAATCATCAAACCCGCAAAATCCAATCCGTTTTGCGTTTTCAGCTCACCCAGGGCAACTTTGAGCTTGCCCATATAGTCCCCAATTTCGTAAACATCAGTCGTCTCAGCTTGCGCAACCGCAAACTTGAGTCCAGCTGTCTCATACATCTTCATATCTGTCTTTACGACTGCTTCCGGTTCCTGCGTTAAGAGACCCGAGCCAGCCTTGATAATCTTTTCTCCATAGCTGTGAATGGTCTCATCTTCCAGCGGAGAACCGGGAACAAAAGCCCACCTCGCCAGCACATCCGCGGCACCTTTGTCACGCGGAGTGGTAGTTGGTGAGCTGAAAATTAAAGTGTCCGAAAGCAGGCCTGCCAAGAGTAAACCAGCAATTCTCGGTGGAGCGCTCAAACCCACCTCCGTGATTTGCTCCGTTACCAAGGTCGAGGTACTGCCAACAATATCCACTGTGAATTTGATCGGATTGTGAGTTGATTGGTTTCCGAGCCGGTGATGATCGAGGATCTCGAGCAATTCGCTCTCCTCCAGGTTCGCGATGGATTGTTGCGGTTCATTATGATCCACCAAAACGACTTTGATCCTGGGCGGACTAAGCAGATCCTGCTGCCGAACGACACCAAGATAGCGTTTATTCTCATCCACGACCCAATATTCATTAGCCTCTTGCCTCAACATGCGATTGATTACATCTTTGATGCGCGTTTGCGGCAGAAATCTGGGAATATCCGTATTGGCAGCTTCCCTGCATGGAACGTCCATCAACTCAGCAATTGTCATTTCTCTTAACTTTGCGTGTGGACCGATAATTTTCCGTAAGAAGTCGAATATGCTTTTTCCGGTCACCATGCCATAAGGCGTTCCATCCAAATTTACAACCGGGGCTATCCCACCCGTGCGCGAGAGGATCGTCCAGGCTTCATTAAGTGAACGATCAGGCGAGACCGCATCCAGTCGGCGCATCACCGATTCGAACCGTGGAGATGCGTCCGTTACCAGCAAAGGTGGATCAATCTCAAGCCATTTCAGCACATATGCCGTCTGAGGGTTTACAGCCCCTGCTCTGCTTGCGATCGCATTTACTCCATCGCGTTCACTTAAAAGCCAGGCATATCCAGTCGCAGCAGCTATCGAGTCTGTGTCAGGGTTGATATGTCCTGTTACGTAGATCGTATCGGATTTCCGCCTGAAAACGCTGTTTCTATCCATCGTTACTGCTTTCTGTATTTCGCTTTAAGGCCTTCCAAATTCGTTCTGGAGTGAGCGGATTTTCGAGAACATTGGCACCACAGGCGTCCATAACTGCGTTTCCAATCGCTGGCGCGGCGCCATCCAGGGGGATTTCAGCAACAGCTTTTGCGCCATAGGGTCCGGTCTTCTCATAAGTCTGGACAAAAATTGAGCGGATCTCAGGCATCTCATCTGACCTGAAGATGTGATAATCCACCAGATCTCGCTCACGAGGCTGACCATTTTCGTCATAGCGCATTTCCTCGCTGACACCATAGCCCAGAGCCTGGGCAACACCACCTTCGATCTGACCGGATGCCGCAATCGGGTTGATGATAACCCCCGAGTCGACAGCCATGATCAACTCTTCCACTGTCACCTGTCCAGTCTCGATATCCACCAGAACGGTCGCAAACTGCGCGGCGAACGGCGGAGGTGAGTTGGGCGAAACATAAGAAGCCGTCGCCATGATTTGTTCCTGGTTTCTCCAGTGCAGTGAGTCGAGCGCGATTTCAGCCATACTGATCTGAGAGCCTGACGGAGCAATAGCATGCCGGTCTTTCAAAATCACATTAGATGCAGCAACCTTCTCACCTTTGGTTTCAAAAATCAGCGCCGCGCGTTGTCTGATCTTTTGCGCCACTTCCACAGCCGCTTTCAGCACTGCCGTGCCCGAAATATAGGTTGTCGAAGAAGCATACGCGCCCACATCAAACGGGGTCATGTCGGTATCGGAGGATGTGACAATGATGTCCTCCAGCTCGACGCCCAAGGTTTCTGCGGCAATTTGCCCAAGCACAGTGTCGCTTCCTGTTCCAAGGTCAGTTGCCCCGACCAACAGGTTGAAGCTGCCATCGTCGTTGATCTTGAGGCTGGCTCCACCCATATCCAGGTTCGGAATCGCGGTGCCTTGCATAACCGTCGCAATGCCAATACCTCGCCTGAGGTGGGGTTTACCCGGAACTGTATGCCAGGCTTCATTGCCATATTTTTCATCCCAGCCGATCGCCTTGCGACCCTCAGCAACTGCTTGTTCGAGACCAACGGTGTGGATAACTTCTGGCACTGGTTCGCGCCCTTCATTCCAGGCAGTACTGAATGGCTGATACTCGCCTGGTCGTATCGCGTTCTTCAGGCGGAACTCGATCGGATCAAATCCAAAGTAACGCGCGATGTTATCCAGATGGCGGTCGAGAGGCCAATATCCCTGAGGCACGCCATACCCGCGGTATGCGCCAGCAGGGGATGTATTTGTGTAAACAATGTCCGCATAAAAACGAATGTTCGGTTGCTTTCGGTATTCCCCATCGCCAACAAACAAACCCATGGATTTCTGCCCGGTGTTGCCTGTAACTGTCAGCGCGTGGCAGCCATAAGCACCAGTGTCCGAAAGAGCGGTCATCTGATTGGCTGTCATCGTACCGTCGAATTTTACGCCGGTCTTCATACGAATACGCATTGGATGTCTTGCCCGTGAAGCAATAAACTCTTCCTCTCTGCTCATTTCATAAAGGACCGGTTTGCCTGTCGCAATTGTCAGGTGGGCAGCTACATCTTCGATCAATACTTCCTGTTTGTTGCCAAAGCCGCCGCCAATGCGCGGTTTGATGACACGAATACGTTTCACCGGTAATCCAAGCACAGGCGCTACCTGGCGTCGGACATGGAACGGCACCTGGGTACTGGTGCGGATAACCAGGCGATCATCTTCATCCCAATAGGTCAAGGTCACATGCGGTTCAATATGCACCTGCTGCACCTTGGGCACCACGTACTCCTGTTCAAAAATCCCATCAGCCTCTGCAAAACCTTTCTCAACATCACCAATGTCGATTCGGATCCTGGCTGCAAGGTTGATTGAAGGATCAGAATCTGCAAAATTGACGTAATCTTCTTCGTCGTGAATGCAGACTGCGCCTTCTTTCATGGCGTCCCTTGGGTCAACGATCACCGGCAAGGGTTCGTATGTCACATCAATCAATTCCAGCGCTTTCTCAGCGATCTCTGCCGTTTCCGCCGCCACAAAAGCTACCCTGTCGCCAACAAAGCGAACTTTGTTGTCCAGCGAGAACATATCCAACGGACCAGGAATTGGGTCAGATTGCCCTGCAGTGGAGTAAACCACGCGCGGCAGATCTTCCCAGGTCATCACTGCTGCCACACCTGGCAAAGCTTTGGCTTTGGAGGTATCTATCTTGATAATCTTCGCATGGGCATAAGGCGATCGTAATACTTTTGCGATCAGCATTCCAGGAATCTGCAAATCCGCGGTAAAGGCTGGTTTTCCCTGCGCAAGTTTGGCCGCATCGACTTTGACCTCGGACTTTCCGATTGTCTCGGTTTCAGGGATGGCATGAACATCCACCATGTCTGGTTCATAGAACTGCGGATCAGCCTTAATTTCCAATCGGCTTTCGCTGCTTTGCCTTATGTCCGCAGCCGCTTTCAGAACCGCCTGGACTGGCTTAACATAAGCTGTACATCGGCATAATACGCCAGACAAGGCTTCCCTGACTTCGGATTCTGTCGGGTTTGGATTCTGACGCAATAATGCCCTCGCTGCCAGGATCATCGCGGGTGTGCAGTAGCCGCATTGGATCGACCCGCTCTCAATAAAAGCTTTCTGCATCAGGTCGAAACCTTCCGTTTTTTTCCATCCTTGTTCAGGTTGCTGACCTATTTGCTCGAGTGTTTCCAGCGTGTGACCCTGTGCCTGAATTGCCAGAAACATGCAGGCATTCACAGGTTCTCCATCCATCAGAACCGTACACGCGCCGCACTCTCCCCGCACGCATCCGCCGGATTTCACGCTTAGAAGACCTAAGCGTCTCAATACTTCCAGCAGACTTTCCGTAGGCTGGCATTCAGTTTCATACGTCCTGTCATTGATCAGGAGGTAAAGGTTCATGATTCCTCCTCGGTGTAAGAGTCTTGCGTAAGCTTCTGCAGGCACCGTTTAAGTAAAACCGCGGCGACTTCCTGCCGGTATTCTGCCCCTGCCCATCCGTCGTTGATGTCTTGATATAGTCGGCGGATCTTGTTCTCGCCTTCATCCTCGCCAGGATGGAGGTCAAACTCTGCCCACATCTCCTCCGAGCCGCCACATGCGACATGGATTCGGTCGTCAGATCGCCTCGAAGCCGCCACAGCCACCACAGGCTGATCCTTTGGGCTTCGACCCACTGACGCAAATGCCAGAGAAATTGGGCTGGGAATCAGGATTTCTTCAATAAAGTCTTCTGCAAGTATGGCTTTGAGAGCCGCTGAGTGAGCCTGGGTGATTTCTTCTCTCGCAAGGCTGTATTCAGCTTCCATAGCGTTGAGGCAGATTTGAACCACTGATCGACCAGTGCTGGATTTGACGTAGTTCGTCAGGCTCAGACTGTTGCGAAGGTTCGCACCTGCTTCAATCGAGATAGCCTCTTGGAGATCTGGTAATTCCAGGGTATCACCAAGCTGCTTCAGATTGATAAGACCCCCGAGGGTAATCCCATCCTCTGTGTAGCCTGCCTGGTCGAGATCAAGCTCTTGCAGATCGATCAGAATGGCTACATTATCTTTGACCTTTGGGTGATAGTCACCGCCAGCCAGATACATGATCTGACCCTGGAATTCCATCTGGAGAATTTCCAGTTCGCCCCAACTGATGGGACGGGCATAATTAAGTTCAGCTTTAGTCATCTTCATACACCTTCCAACCCATTAGAGCAGGGTCCTTGCCTTCCGTAAAGTCCTCGGCGATCTCCACAAAAATTGCGTCTGCATCTGCCAGGAGGTCTCCTTCCTGGTTGCGGATCTCGCCGTAAGCCTGGGCGACTTTTCCGCGTTTTTTCAGTAACCTGCCGGTGATCTTTAACACCTGGTTCGTGGGCACCGGCAGCCTGTATTTAACTGTCAGCTGGCTTGTAACCGCAAAGCGATTAGGCTCATCCCCCGTTACAGCCCGCCCTGCAGCTTCGTCCATCATCGCTACTATGTTACCGCCGTGGACCATGCCGGGGTAACCGGCATACTCCTCCGGAACAACAACTTCAGATGTCACTTCTCCATTATCCTGGAGATAAAACGTCAAACGCAGCGACACCGGATTCTCCCGACCGCAAACATAGCAACCACGACTGCTTGGCAATTGCTGCATTAATCCACTGAAGCAAAAGTATCGATCAGCAACTTTGTGTTGCCGCCAACACCATAGAGGATTGGAGTAGTGCAGCCGTGATTAATATATTCCTGGACCTTAGCCTTTGCCTCAGCCGGCGTGCCACTGGCTGTGATGCGATGGATCAGATCCTCTGGCACCAAGTGCTTGGCAGCCTGGATTTGTTCGTGAGTGGCAGGCCAGCCAAGAATTGCCTGGATTTTTTCCACGACATCCATCGAGACGCCGGAAGCCTTGGCAATGTGAGGCTGCTGAGCCAGATATTGGGTGAGCAGTTCGCGGGTGCTGTCGATTGCCACGTCATGGTCTTCATCCACCGAGCAGACAATCAATTGAGGACGATCAAAGTCTTCCAGCTTGCGGCCGGATTGCTTCAGACCTTTCTCAAGCTGCTCGATTGCCTCGTCATTGTATTCAACCGGAACGCAATAGTTCATGACGATCCCATCCGCAATCCTACCGGTCATTTCGATCATTTTGCCGCCGGTGGCGCCAATGTAGATCGGAACGTTTCGAGGTTCTCGCCGACCATGCACCACATCCAGCTCGATTTCATGCACCTTGTGGAATTCGCCGTCAAAACTGACACGTTCCATGTTGAGTAGCCGGCGTAAGATAATCACGGTTTCTTCCATCGCCTTGAGGGGTTTTGTTCGATCGATGCCAACATTCTTAGCCAGCGGATCCCACCAGGCACCAATACCACAGATAATACGGTTTGGAGCAAGGTCATCCAGGGTCAGGAAAGTTGACGCCAGCAATCCTATGTTGCGCGTCCAGTTATTGATAACGGCCGAGCCTATCTTGATGCGCTCCGACACAGCTGCATAAGCAGCCATAGGCACGATTGCATCACGCACAAGGCGGCTTTCGGCTTGCCAAATGCCGTCCATTCCCTTTTCTTCCGCGTAACGGACGATATCCAGTCCGTCGCGTAAGTCGTGTGCGTCCTGCAGATAGAGAGCGTATTTTTGAGTCATGATGAGGTTTCCTTTCTAAGTTGGCTCAATAGTGTAAGTTCGGATTGTGTATTAATAATACGATATAACTCCAGAGAGGTATCAAGGTCCCACTGGATGTTTTCGTTTAGATAAACAACTAATCTTGCTTTTTTTTCCATAGCCTGTCTTGTGTGTTTTCGAAAAGATCCAAATCCAAAACAGGGTTGGATCAAATCAGGATCACTCATAACCATTGCGTTTGTGCCTGATTGATGATGATCAGGAACGATGACCAGTTTTCGTTCACCATCTGCCAGGCAGGTCAGTTTGATCAGGTCATTTGTGGTCGTTAGAGGCAAATCGCTTGGAAGGACAAGCACCCGACCTAAACCCGCCTGGCAAATGTACTTCTGAGCCTTTGAGATTGCCAAATTGAGACTGCTGGTTTCATCCTCAGGTAATGCCCTACCTCCGTGAGACTCGCACCACTTTAGGGCATGTTCTTCTCTGGAGACAACTAATATCCTGTCAATCCCTGGCACTTCTTGTAGTTTTGTAAATGTGCTTTCAAATAATTCCCGGTTGAGTTCAGCTAACTCTGCCTCCGAAAACAAATGTCTCAACCTGGATTTGCCAACAGAATACCTTTTCACAGGTAAGACTGCCCATGTGATCATCTGCCTTGAATAATCCTTGTTCCAAGTGATATGACAGCTTCAGCCAAAGCAATTTTGTCCTTTTCATCCTTCATAATCGTCTGAAACGATTCAGTAATTATAGCCGAGGGTTGCCAATTTTCTCTATTTTGCAGATCAAGGATGTCAAATATGAATCCATCCAGAATGCCCTCAAAGTGCTGCTGAACAGCTTCGGATGAAGGCTGAATTCCGAGGTCACGGAACATCTTGGCTGCCGGACCCTTTAAAGCGCTGCCCTGGATGATTGGCGATATCGCTATAACTACTTTCTTTTTCAGCACTTCTACTACGCCCCCCAACGCCAGGATCGGATCGATACTCACCCAGGGGTTTGAGGGAGCCAAAATGACAAGTTCTGCGTCATGGAGTGCCTGGACCACCAATTCACTCGCAGAAATCTCATTATTTCCGAGTAATGCAATCTCGGCAATTTCAGGATGGCAATGCAAGCGCACAAAGTAATCCTGAAAACCTAACCATTCTCCCTCTTTCGTCTTGATCAGGGTAGGCGCTGGTTCGTCGCACATAGGTAAAACCCGGGTCTGAATCCCAAAAACTTCACAACAATGATCAGTCACCTCAGTAAGCGATTTTCCCTCACGCAACAAACGCGTGCGTTCAAGATTCCATGCCAAATCTCTGTCCCCTAGTGCAAACCAATCGGGAGCGCCAATCCTGCGTAATTCCTCAAGCACCTGCCAGCTCTCGTTTTTTCGTCCCCAACCACGCGCCGGTTCCGCGAGCCCAGCCAGCGCGTAACAAACAGAATCAAGGTCAGGTGAGACGTGAAGCCCAAAATGGTGAAAATCGTCACCAGTGTTAACGATCGCGGTTAAATTGCCGGGCGTCAGCACCTTATCCAGACCCACCAACAACTTTGCTCCCCCCACGCCGCCTGCCAGTGCGGTCACTCTAATATTTTTAAAGGCTTCCACAAACTCAGGAATCATCGGAACAGATCGTTCTCCTTCTTTCTGATCAATTCCTGGGCATTGCCTTCCCTCAGCGGATAGGGGAAACCCCTTGCCAAAACGACTGGCGTGCCCTCGCTGGCTTGCCCCATCATCAGCGATCCTCCCGCGGCTAACTCATCAGCGGTCGCGATCGTTGTCACCCTGAGTTTGTATTGGTACATGTCTTCTTCACCGCGCATGTCGAGCAGCGCGGGCAACCCGGATGCGCCGATGGTTGTGCCAAGAACACCATTGCGCCATGCGCGACCGTGTGAATCGATGATAATCACTCCCAATCTCGCACCGCTCATCGTTTCCAATTCCGCGCGGATCATCGCGGCTGAGAGATCGGAATCCTCCGGTAGCAGCAACACCCAGTCCTCGTCCTTCCCCCAGCTGCCTTTCACATTTGAGTGATCTATACCCGCATTGGCGCAGATAAATCCGGATTTGTGTTCGACAATGATGGTTCCTGGTCGGGTGCGTATGACATCATTGCTTTCCTGGAGGATCAACTCAACTAACTCTGGTCGTTTTCCGAGATATTCTGCCATTTCAATCGCTTTGGCAGATGGTTTGACTGTAGTAAGGTTTACAAGTCTTCCTTCCGCCTTTGAGACGATTTTCTGGGCAAGGATCAGGATGTCTCCATCCTGCAGGAATAGCCCGTTATCCAGCACAGCCCCGTTGATGATTTCTGCCAGATCGGTTCCGGGTTGAATGTGGGGTATTCCCTGCAACGCAAAATACGCCAGTTGCTTAGGTCGGGTCATTAATACCTGTGATGCGTATGCCCGAAGAAGGAACCTTGTGCTTGATATTCAAGCCGATCAGGATGGACGTCAGCCCTTCAACGACGACTGCATTCTGAATCACACCTGCGTCCCAGGCTTTTAGACCGATATCTTCTGCCAGTCCAATAACCACTTCCCGCGCGGCCTTATCACCGCCAGCCACCAGAACGTCGCATTCGATCTCTTCATCAGATAGCAGATGCTCGAAGGCGATCGTTTGGAAGGCTGCCACCACCTTCACACCCTCACCCAGAATCGCCTGGGCTTGTTGCGCCGCGCTGCCTTCCTCGGGCATCTGCACGCGAGTAACTTTTGGCGGCACAAGCGGCACGACCACATTGATCAGCAATTTCCCTTGTAGTTCTTCCTTCAATCCTTCAAGGGTGTCACGGTGTGCCGCATACGGAACGGTTAACACAGCAATATCACATGCAAGGACGGCTTTGTCGTTGGTGGTACCGCTAACATCGCCTTCGCCATGAAGTCTTTCTTTCAATTCTTCCACCGCTGTCAGTACTTTTTCTTCGCTGCGCGACCCGATAATGATCTTGTGCCCGGCTTTTGCCCAGCGATATCCCAATCCGCGACCTTCGCGTCCAGTTCCCCCAATAATTCCGATTGTGTAAGCCATCTTTTTCTCCTCTAGTATGAATTTACTCTGTCCCAGCTTCTGATCGCGGCTTCCCTTGCTTTGGCAGCAATTTCGGCTTCATCAAGCGAAAGCAGTTCGCGATCTTTCATCAAGAGCTTGCCTCCTGCGATTGTAGTGGTTACCATGCCGTCTCTAAATCCAAACAAAATGTGCCATGGTAAGTTGCCGGCATGCATGGGGGTGATGGGGTGATAATCCACCAGGATCAAGTCAGCCGCGGCACCTTTTTCTATCTTACCTATGCGCAATCCATCCCAAGTTTGGATGGCAAGCCTCGAATTATTCTCAACAGCGATCTTGATGACGTCATAACCATTCATTGCCCTGGGGTCTGCTTGATTGTCTTTTTGGATCAGGTATGCAAAGAACCATTCCTGCCACATTGCATTCGAAAAACCGTCGTTCCCCAGGCAGACCTTAACTCCCTGCTTCAGCATCTGCTCAACCGGGGCAACTCCAACGGCATTGTTCATATTTGACCGCGGTTGGTGGGAAAGCCAGGTGCCGCTTTGAGCCAGCAAATCGATTTCATTAGGAGTGACGTGCACCCCATGCGCCAGGATGGTGCTTTCGCCCAGTAAACCCGCGTCTGCAAATCGCTCGACCACCCGTTTGCCATACTTGGTGAGTGAATCTTCCTGGTCGACGATCCCTTCAGCCGCGTGGCTGTGGAATCCAACCCGACCATTGTTTTCAGCTAGGCATTTTTCAAGCGTTTCGTCGCTGACCGTCAAACTGGCGTGCAAACCAAAGTGGGCTTTCAGCATTGGGTTGTAATTGCCGGCTTTTACCCCGCTGATAAACCGACCGTTTTCCCGGATTCCAGCCAGAGCCTTCTCTTCGCCATCGCGATCGGTAACTTCGTAGCAAAGCGACGCACGCAAACCAGACTCCACTACGGCATCAGCCTCGATGTCCAAAGATCCATCAATGCAGTTTGGCGAGGCGTGGTGATCAAAAAGGGTTGTACAGCCATATTTGGTGGCGTCCGCCAGTAAAGCCAGCGCTGAATACTTTACGCCTTCTTCATCAAGCCCTTTGTCGAGCTTCCACCACAAATTCGCCAGAATTTCCTGGAAATTTCGTGAGGGTTCGCCCGGAATTGCCATTCCACGTGAAAACGCGCCATAAAAATGCGTGTGGGCGCAAATCAGCCCTGGCATCACCATCTGCCCTTGTGCGTCCAGGATTTCCTCCCCTGGGTGGGCAGCCTTGAGTTCAGCTTGGTTCGCAATCTCCTGGATCAAGCCATCCTGGATGAGGAGTGCCTTATTCTCCAGGATTTCATTTGGGTCTCCCCAGGTCACAATTTTTCCGTTAGTAATGATCATTGTTGTTCCTTTTCTCCGTTGGGCTGTAACACCCCAGACCGCAGAGATTACTCCTCAGCAGTGATCTCGTAAAGTTCCACCAGCACACCGCTGGCAGCTTTTGGATGAATAAACGCCATCTTCCGCCCGGGGAGCACTTGGGGTGTATCGTTGATCAACCGCACGCCAGCATCTTTCAACTCCTGCATTTTTGCTTCGATATCATCCACCTCAATGCACAAGTGGTGCATGCCCTCACCCCGTTTTTCCAGGTAGGCAGCCATGCCCGAGTCTTCTGTGGTGGGCTGTACGAGCTCTATTTCACTATCGCCAATCGGAATGAAGGCTACTTTGGAAGCTTGTGAAGGAACTTCCTCCACGTGGTGCAACTCGAGCCCCAGGGCAGTCTCCCAGAACTTGAGCGACTCCCCGATATCCCGAACAACAATAGCTACATGGTTGATCTTGTTGATTTGACTCATCGATTCTCCTTAGATGAAGGTTAGCGCGCGATACTCGCCCCAGACTTTTCGCAGCCTGCCGCATATTTCGCCTAATGTCAGTTTGTTTTCCACGCATTCGACGATGATTGGCATCATGTTTTCATCACCTTGGGCTGCTTTTTCAAGCCTTTCCAGCAGTGCTTCCGCAAGGGCAGAATCTCTGCCTGCCCGTAAGGCAGCCAGGCGTTCTCGTTGTTCAGATTCGATTTTTGGGTCAAGTTTCAGAGATTCGAGTTCGATCTTTTCATCAACAGTAAACTTGTTGACCCCAACCACAACATCTTCGTGGTTTTCAAGTCGGCGCTGTGCAGCAAACGCGGCGTTTTGGATCTCACCCTGGATGAAGCCGTTTTCAATCGCTTTTAGGGCTCCACCCATTTCGTCAATCTTCTGAAGGTATTCCACTGCCCTTTTTTCAATCTCATCGGTCAGGTATTCGACCATGTAAGAACCTGCCAGTGGGTCGATTGTGTCCGCAACGCCTGACTCGTAGCCGATAATTTGCTGAGTGCGTAAAGCCACCTGAACCGCACGTTCAGTTGGCAGCCACAAGGCTTCATCCATGCTGTTGGTGTGCAGCGATTGAGTCCCGCCTAAAACTGCCGCAAGCGCCTGTAAAGTAACACGCACCACGTTGTTCTCGGGTTGTTTCGCCGTAAGGGTCGAACCGGCTGTCTGGGTGTGAAAACGCAGCTTTTGCGAGTTATCAAGCTTTGCGCCAAAACGTTCCTTCATGATTTTGGCATACAGCCTGCGTGCTGCACGGAATTTAGCGACTTCTTCAAGGAAATTATTGTGTGAATTGAAGAAAAACGAAAGCTGGGAGGCAAACTTGTCCACATCCATGCCAGCTCTGATCGCAGCCTCGATGTAAGCTATCGCATTTGCCAGAGTGAATGCCACTTCCTGAACTGCAGTTGATCCCGCTTCACGGATGTGATATCCGGAGATGCTGATAGTATTCCAGTTCGGTACTTCCTTTTGGCAATATTGGAAAATATCAGTTATCAGCCGCATACTTGGGGTCGGCGGAAAAATGTAAGTTCCTCTGGCAATGTATTCCTTTAGGATGTCGTTCTGGATTGTGCCGCGTAAAGCTGTTGAGGGCACACCTTGTTTCTTTGCCACCGCAATGTACATTGCCAGGAGCACTGCCGCTGGCGCGTTGATGGTCATGCTTGTGGAAACCTTATCCAGGGGTATCTGCGTGAACAATGTCTCCATATCTTCTATCGAAGAGATCGACACCCCAACCTTACCCACCTCGCCCAACGCAATTGGATCATCCGCATCGTAACCAATTTGGGTTGGGAGATCAAAAGCGACTGAAAGCCCGGTCTGACCCTGTTCGAGCAGAAAGCGATAGCGCTTGTTTGATTCTGTTGCGCTGGAATAGCCGGCATATTGCCGCATCGTCCAATGCCTTCCACGATACATAGTTGGCTGAACACCGCGAGTGTAAGGATACTCACCCGGATAACCCAAACTTGCTTCCCGGTCAGCTGGAATCTCAGAAGGTGGGATCACAGGTTGGATGGTAATGCCTGAATCTGTGGCGAACTCTGCTTTTCTTTCGGGGAATTTGCTGACTGCAGGTTTGTAGAGGTTTTCCTGCCAGTTCTCGTAGTTGTTTTCTTCCGTCATGTCTCTCCTCATTGTTTAGGAATTTGACCAACGGGTTAAGTATAATCTATTGACATGCAAATATGGCAATTACGCCCTCTGTAAGCTAATAACAAGAAAAAGCGGAAGATAAAACTCATCTTCACAAAACTACAAAACGTGGTAATATTCTTCGGCTCGGGTGTTGTACCCTTCATCCGACATTAACCAACCAAAGTCAGAAAGGGCTTGAAGATGAAAGTTTTACTACTCAAAGACGTTTACAATTTAGGTCGTGCCGGCGATGTAAAAAAGGTCGCCGATGGCTACGGACGCAACTACCTGATCCCACAGGGTTTTGCGATCCCCGCCACTCCCAATTCCATCAAGATGGCTGAATCTATCGGCAAAAAAGCTTCCGAACGACGCGCGGTGCTCAACAACGAGCTTAAAGGCGTTTCCGAAATCCTCCAGGGTCTTGAACTTCGTTTCCCCGTCAAAGCGGGTGAAACGGGTAAACTCTATGGTTCTGTCTCTGCTCAGATGATCATTGACAAACTTAATGAGATGAAAGGCATCGAGATCGTCCGCCACCAGTTGGTCATGGAACCAATCCGCAATCTGGGCGAATATGACATCCCCGTGAACCTCACGCTTGATCTCGTTCCCGAGATCAAAGTGATTGTTCATCGTGAAGGTGATGTACGCAAGGCCGTCGTTGCTGAACCTGTGCGCGAGCAGGTTGTCGAAACCCTCCCAGTCGAAGAGGAAGCTGCAGAAGCTTAGGCAGCAAAATTAATAAACAAGGGTACCGACCTGCTACTTCTGGCAGGTCGGTTTTTTGTTACAATCACCTCATGCAAGATTACAAAGGTTCTGAGCTAAAAAAGTTTCGTGAGGAACGGAATATCCCTCTGGAGCAAGTAGCCAGCGATACCCGTATCCGCCTGTCTATCCTGCAAGATCTGGAAGACGACGCCTACTCCGAATTAAGTTCATCAGCCCAAACAAAAGGTTTTCTCAGGATCTACACGCAATACCTCGGTGTAAAACCAAAAGAGGAAGAGACTCCTCCTTCCCCAACGCCCTCGATTTCCCCAGAATCTGCACCTGTGACACCAACAGTTCAGCCAAAGCCCGAACCCATCAGAACGCCCGTTCTTAAGCCTCAACCTGAAAAACAAAAAACCGCAGAAATTGCCCCTCAATCAAAAAAATCAGAAGTCGTAGAAAAATCCACTGAGACGGAATCCACGAAAATCCTCGAAACAATCGGTCGTGATCTCGCCGCGCGTCGCCGCTATCTGAATATTGGATGGGATATTATCCAAGAGCAAATCCACATCCCCAAGGCTCAAATCCAGACTCTCGAACGCGGCGACTTGAACTCCATGCCAAACCGGATGCAATACAAAGGACTGCTGCAAACCTATGCCAGATTCCTAAACCTGGATGTGGAATCAATCATGATCCGCTACGCGGATGCCCTACAAAAGCGGCGGCTCGAAACCTCCTCCATCAAACGCCGCCTCCGGAAACCAGGTAAAGTTTTGCCTCCATTTGTGGTTACCCTGAGACGTTTTTTCACTTTGGATCTATTTTTCGGCACCCTGTTAATTCTTGGGATCCTCGGTTTTCTTATTTGGGGCATTTCACGCATGTCTGTGGCTACGCAGGTACCTCAAGCTACTGGCACCATTCCAGCAGTCGCGGAGATGCTACTTTCGGAACCAACCGAACCCTCACCCACAGCCTTAGAGCCCACCTCCGAACAAGACACCTTGATCATCCCAACCGTGACACCTTTCTTCACAGGGGTTGTTTCAGATGAGCCGATTGAGATTGTGATGTTAGCACGTCAGAACGTCTGGCTGAGAATCACGAGCGACGGCAACGTGACATTCGAGGGCAGGCTCATCGATGGAGAAGTGGTTTCTTTTACCGCCAAAGAATCCCTGGAACTTGAGACAGGCAACGTCATAGCCTTGGAAATTGTACATAATCAGACCAGGCTGGAGCCCCTCAGTGACCGTCTTGGAACTGCTGCCCGCGTTATTTTCACAATCGAAGGGGTTCAGGAATTCCCGATTACCTCTTCTGAACTTCCGCCAACCCCCACGCCATGATCGGAGAAAATTTCTTTGACTCCCATCCAAACTGACAGTGTTTTTATCGTCAACCTTGGTTGCGCCAAAAACCTGGTTGACGCAAATGTCATCAGCCAGATCCTAACCTCTGCAGGCTACTATCATGCTCGCTCCATGCGTGAAGCTAACTTTGTGATTGTCAACACCTGCGGCTTCATCCATGACGCACGGGTGGAATCCCAGGAAGTTATTTCAGACGCCTTGAAAAATCGCAGGAAGGGTCAATTTGTCATCGCGAGCGGCTGCCTCTCTCAGCGCGTGAACACGGAATTGTACAAACAATTCCCAACGCTTGATGGACTCATAGGGACCAGGAACCTCCAGGATGCCTTACTTTTGCTGCAAGAACTTTCAAAATCTGGCAAACCAAAACACAACACTCTGCCAGCCTATTCAAAACTCATGGTGGACGCCAATCTCTCGAACACAGTCGTCCAGGGCGGCAGCAGCTACCTCAAAATTGCGGATGGATGCCACCGTACCTGTGCCTTTTGCGCTATACCCCTGATCAAAGGACCGTTGGTAAGCCGCCCAAGAGAAGCAGTTATCCGAGACGCCCTCTCGCTGCAGGACGCTGGGGTCAAAGAGATCAACCTGATCGCCCAGGATGTGACCGCCTATGGAATTGATAGGGGTGAAAGCGATTCGCTTGCAGACCTTCTAACCGAATTGCTGCCTCTCATCCCTGATGTCCCCTGGGTTCGACTGCTCTACACCTACCCGGGTATGGTTACAGATCGCCTGATTGGATTAATGGCAGCAAAAAACCAGCTTTTGCCCTATCTTGACATGCCTCTTCAACACGCTGATCCAACCGTCCTGAAGGCCATGTCGCGCCCTTCCAACATCGAATGGGTTAGCGAGACCATCGCCAAAATGCGCCGACTGATCCCCAACCTGGTCGTTCGCACCACGATGATTGTTGGTTATCCAAATGAGAGCCATAGAAGTTTTGAGATCCTGCGGGATTTCATTAATGATACTGAATTCGATCATCTTGGAGTATTCACTTACTCACCTGAAATGGACACTCCTGCAAATCAGATCCTTGACAGTGTCCCCCTTGAGGTCAAGGAAGCTCGCAAAGCAGAGCTGATGGAACTTCAGGCTGGCATCTCCCTTGCCAGGCTTAAGAAATTACAAGGTGAGACTCTAAACATGCTGGTGGAGGGCGTTACCACCGAAGAAAACCTGCTTGTCGGCCGTACTTATCGTGATGCGCCTGAAATAGATGGGTTAGTTGTTGCGACTGGCACCGCGGAAGAAGGTGACATGGTATCCATCCGTGTCACTAACACCACGGAATATGACATTGTTGGTGAGCAACTAAAAGAATAACCTCCATTTCTGGAGGTCATTTGCTATGGTGCAACAGTCGGCTCTTCTGTCGGCTGAGGGTTGTCTGTTGGTGGAGGAGGTGTGGGTGTCGCCTCATCCACCGGCGGCTCAGGTGTGTTACTTAGATTGGCACAAGCCTCGGAATATGCGGTGGCGGTAACCTGGATATCCAAATTGTCACCTACAGCCAGTGATTGGCTGTAGTAGGAACTGGCAGTGCAGTAATCCCCTTGAGCCGCGAATTGATCTCCCAGCCGATACAATGCCACACGATAACGTTCAGCAGTCGTCATGCCGGTGGAATCGGAAAAGTAAGGCATTTGGGCATACAATTGCCCAAAAATATCGACGGCTCCCGGCCAGTTCACGTCCCAGAAACTTGCTCCTGTCAGGTAGAACGTTGCCCAGCTTTCTGCTCCCGCGGCTTGTGAGTCCAACGCTCCCAACTCTGCTGCAACGGATAAATCATACATACCTTGTTCCAGTTCACCAGCCCAGATCCTTTGAATACCGCGATTACGCAGGGCGATGAAATAAAAACCATCTACTTCAATTGAGCGGTAATCGAAATTACTTTCTTTTAGCGACTGAACCGTCTGCACAGCCAGATCCCATTCCTGGTTGGTGATGTGCTGCTCTAACTGCTCAAATTTTTCTTCTGCTCCACGCAAATCGGGTGTTATCGTAACCCCTGGTTCAGCCGTGGCGATAACAACCTGTGTCGCCGTTGGAGTGGGTTCGTTCAGTTTTCCAACAACCTGGGTCATGAGGTCAGCCACTCCCGGAAAATCCGGGTACTTCTCAATAATGTATTCCAGACGAGCCTTGGCATTTTCATAACGTCCGGCATCAATGTCCTGGTAGGTTCTTTCAAGTTGCAGCGAGATTTGCTCCATCAGGAGGGCTTTTTCATTCGCCAATCGCCGCTGCACGCCATTGCGGTAGCCAAAAAGCACTCCCGCTGCAATAAAAAGAACAAATAACAAAACGCCCAGCCAAACCCACTTGCTGCGTCGCTTCTTGTGGGGCTTTTCTTCAGTGAAAACAGGCTGTTGACTTTCCATTTCAGTTTCCAACCTGGCTGTATCCTGCTCTGTCACTTCAGTCTCGGACATTTCTTGACCCGAATTCTCTTCAGAGAGTTCATCATCTTTAATTGTGTTTTCGTCCATAAACCCAGATTATACCTTTTCCTACAGTTCTGCGATCTCGCGCAGATCCTTTCGCAGAACCAATGCTGCCAGGATTACTCCAACTCCAAACGCCGCCACAGCTCCGAAGAGTGTTCCCGCCAGGCCTGGTGCCCAGTTAATTACAGCATATGCTGCTGCGCCTCCAAGAGCCGCTGCCAACACGCTCTTGAATGTGGAGCTACCCAATTTGAGCGGACCTGGCATGACCTTATTCAGCAGCACCAGCAATAGGATTGCCTGCAGTGTGTAAGCAACCGTGTTGGCTGAGGAGATGCCAACTGCTCCAAGCACCGGCGATAGTGAAATTCCCAGCAAGACAAATACCACCAGGGTAAACGCCGAACCCAGCAGCGGTACGCGGGGTTTCTGTAGTGAGTAATACGATCTTACAAATAGCTCCACCAACGAATGTCCCACAATGCCCAAAAGAAAAACCTGGCTGGTGTTCACCACCCGCATTGTGGCTGTTTCTTCCAGTCCGAGGAAGAGGCGGATTAAGGGCAGCAAGACCATGCCTGCGATGATGGCAATCGGTACGGTTAGTGTCAGCATCACCCGCACAGCTTTTTCAATTTTCAATTTCATGGCATCGAATTGTTTATTACCAAACATCTCTGAGAGTGTCGGCAAAATCGCAGTGGCGATCGATGTGCCTAGAAGGGTTTGAGGCACCTGCATGATCCACCATCCGTAAGTCAACGCGGAGACGGACCCTTCAGGCAGTCGCGACCCAAGGTTGTCCTGTGCCAGGAATATCAGTTGAATGAAAAGCATGCTCAACAGGCGGGGACCCATCAGGCGCAATACTTTACGTGTATTGGAATCCTTGAAGTCCACCCTTGGACGCCAACGAAATTGGTACTTTATGAGACCCGGAACCTGGATCAACAGGTGCAATAGTGCTCCAAGGATTACGCCATAAACCAGCCCATCCACGCCAAAACCCATGGCTGGAAGGCTTACTGGTCCAAGTTTCAGAGGTTCCGTTGGAGCCAATACCAATGCTCCAAATATCTGTCCAAGATCGTACAGAATGGGAGCCAATGCCGGCAGTAGGAAGTGCTGGTTGGCCTGCAGACCCGCCATCGCCAGACCGCTCAACGAAAAAATCAGCGTAGAGATCAGATTTAACCGCAAGAGCCGGACGGTGTCAACGGTTTGAGCTTCTGTGAAGCCAGGCGCGATGCCAAGCTGACTGGTCACCAGTGGTCGGGCGAAAATACCGATAATGATTGCCGCTAATCCAGTTAATATGAACGCGATATTCAGGATGTTCGAGAAGAGATCCCAGGCTTTGGTGCGTCCCTCCTTGGTCAGCACTTCGGTCAGCACCGGGATGAAAGCAATCGCCAAAGCTCCGCCCGAAATTAGCATGAAGAGCATATCAGGCAGGTTGTTGGCTGCATTGAACACGTCAAGTTCGGCTGAAAGTCCAAATTGCCGCGAAATAATCATTTGGCGTGCTACGCCAAGGATTTTATCGATCCCAAAAAGAACCGCGAGTAATAAGGATACTTTTGATAATTTGCTCAGTTTTTTCATATCGCTCCAGGTTAATCCTCCCAATTATGCCACAACTCGTGTAAGCAATTTTCCATCGATTGCCACTCGTCCGACAGATCAAGCAGGCCAAATTGAGCGGTGCGCCAGAAAAGTACGACTACCAGGAATTGAAAGCTAATTTTTCCTTGGTTTCCCTATGCTTTATAATCTTAGGACGGATAAGAGAAGGACTATGACAGATCCAAAACAGTTCGGTAAATTATTTATCGTCGCCACCCCTATCGGCAATGCTCAGGATATCACCCTGAGGGCGATTGAAACCCTCAGGTCTGTGGATGCTGTTATCTGCGAGGAACGCAAAGACGGATCCCGTTTGTTGAAGCAATTGGAAATCACAGGCACGCCGCTAATTGAGCTCAATGAACACAACGAGAGCGACATGATCCAACAAATCCTGATCGATCTGATGAATGGCAAAAACATGGCTCTGGTGTCAGATTGCGGTACACCAGTTTTTTCTGACCCTGGCAAGCAACTCTTGAAGTTAATGGCTGAAATGCGTGTTAAAGTGGTGCCTGTGCCTGGTGCTTCTTCCCTGATGGCAGCGCTTTCGCTCTGTCCCTTCGATATGGAGCACTTCACCTTTCTTGGATTCTTACCCCCAAAGACGGAACAACGCGCAGCTGTCCTGCAAAAATTCACCGCCAATGATTATCCGATCATTCTCATGGACACTCCCTATCGTCTGACCAAATTGCTCGATGATGTTAGTAAAGCTTTTGGTCGCCAGCAGCAGATTTTTCTTGCTCTCGACCTCACTTTGCCTTCCGAATCCCTCCACCTCGGGAGTGTTCAGGATGTTGCCGTACAGATCCAGGGCAGGAAAGCAGAACCCATTCTCATCATCGATCGACCGCAACGGAGGAGATTTTGAGCTCCACAAGGTCACTTTTGGTCAGGGAACAATCCCTGCAATTGCCAGTTTTCATGCCCGACGCGACCTACGGCTATGTACGCAGCCTTACAGCCTCAGACTTGAGCGAAGTCGGTCTGCCCATCCTGATGATGAATGCCTTTCATCTGATGCAAAAACCGGGTTCATCCCTTATCTCAACCCTTGGCGGTTTACACGATATGTCCGCCTGGAACGGGCTGATCATGACTGACTCTGGTGGGTTTCAGGCTTACTCTCTGATTCGACAAAATGCGAAATTTGGAAGTCTTACCGAGAAGGGCATCGTCTTTTTTCCTGAAGGCTCCTCCAGAAAATTGCTTCTGACTCCCGAAAAAAGCATTCAACTCCAGATGAGCTACGGATCGGACATCCTGGTGTGCCTGGATGATTGCACCCACATAAATGCCAGTAGGGTTGAACAAGAAGCATCAGTCACCCGCACGCTCGCCTGGGCTGCCAGAGCCAGGAAAAGCTTTCAGGTACAGCTAAACTCCCGCAAGTGGTCCGATCAAGAACGCCCCTTATTGTTTGGCGTTATCCAGGGCGGTGCGGAATTGGATCTTCGCCGGCGCTGCGCGGAAGGCTTGCTTGAAATCGGCTTCGATGGCTTTGGCTTTGGCGGCTGGCCTTTGGACGAGGAATCCAACCTGATCACAGATATTTTGGAGTACACGCGCTCACTTGTTCCACGAGAATTTCCCATCCATGCGCTTGGCATCGGTCACCCCGTTGGAATCGTCACCAGTGCACGGTTAGGCTACGAAATGTTTGACTGCGCGTTGCCAACGCGGGACGCGCGCCATGGGCGGCTCTACACCTGGTCTGAATCTAACCCAGCACTTACTCCAGACGGACGCTGGTTAAAGTTCCGTTACATCAACACAGAAGACAACTTCCATGATGCTGGTCCGATCTCCCCGGATTGCGATTGTGAATGTTGCCGGGATTACTCGATGGGATACCTGTTCCACCTCTATCGCATGCGCGACACTTCTTACATGCGCCTCGCCACCAAGCACAACCTGCGGTTTATGACGCGATTAATTGAAAGATTGCGACATCCAAATGCCTGAAAAAGAAACAGAAGAGCAGTTAATTGAGCAAGTGAATTATTCACCGAAGTACGCGCAATTAGCCGGTACGCTCGTTTCCCGCGTCACCAGGGAAGAAGCAAAAAAGTTCAGGAGTGTTCAGGATATCATCCGTTCATCCCGTACCCGACTGCACCAACTAACTGGCGCATTCCTGGCCCCAAAAATAGACTATGCGCAGTGGCTTGTTAATTTTCAATCTTTGGATCGAAAAGATCTGGAGGGACGTAAATCGACCAGCCGCAGTATGATGCGGCTGCATGCTTCGACTTATGAGCGCCTTGAGGTTCTACCTGATTTTTTCCAGTCGTCTTTGGCTTCCATAAAACCTGTTAGATCTGTTTTGGATCTTGCTTGCGGTTTAAACCCGCTCTCCATCCCTTGGATTCCCCTTGCGGATGATTTCACCTACTTTGCCAGTGACGTGGTCAGCCCGTTGGTTTATTTTCTGTGGCATTATTTTGAGTTGTTTGGAGTTCGTGGCAACGCGTCTGTCATGGACCTTTCCTATTCCATTCCCAGCCAGCCTGTGCAACTTGCTCTCCTGATGAAGACTTTCCCCTTAATGGAACAAATAGAAAAAGGTCTGTCACAAAAGATTCTGGATAACCTCAACGCTGAGCATATCCTTGTAACCTACCCCCTTCGCAGTCTGGGTGGACGCAAAAAAGGGATGGAGGAAACTTACCGTTTTCAATTCGATCAGCTCGTGGCTGGACGTGACTGGAAAATTCAGGAGTTCTCTTTTCAAAATGAAGTGGCTTTTCTGGTTACAAAATGATTTTTGAACAGGCTTTTCTCGACTCGCTTATCCAGGCTGTAGAGGTCTCCCGTAAGTATCGCGACCTCCAGATTCCAATTGCCACCTTGCAGGACATTCTTGCCTACGAAAGCCAGCATAGCACCTCACGCAAGGAGCTCGAAGCCAACTTCCGCAAGTCCCTGCATAACATCGTGGCGCCCTACCTTGAGGATATCAACTATCCAGCTGAAACAACACGTATTCCTGAGTTCCATGCCCTAAGCCCATCCTCGGAGATGTTGCGATCCTGGTGCACAGACCGGATGCGTCATCACGCCTCCAGCCGCGAACGCCTGCCTTACCTCGATATTTTTTACCAAAAAATATTCACAAAAATTGGCAGCCCCGAATCCATCCTCGATCTCGCTTGCGCCTTCGATCCACTCGGACTGCCCTGGATGAACCTGTCCCCAACTACCGATTTCATAGCTTACGACATTCACCAACCCCGCCTGGCGTTTCTTGCGACATTCTTTCGACATTTCTACCCATGTGCTCAGGCAATTCACCAGGATATACTGACAAATATCCCTGGACAACAAGCAGATTGTGCCTTCTTTTTCAAGGAAGCACACCGCCTCGAAAAACGCCGTCCGGGCAGCAACCGCGATCTGTTCGAAGGTCTGAAGGTCAAATGGCTGGTGGTCAGCTTGCCGAGCCGCGACCTGGCAGGTCACCATTCCCTTGAAACGTATCACACAAACCTGATACAAAAAGCGATAGAGGGTCAACCCTGGCAACTCACCACCGACATCGTTGGCGATGAGCTCTTATTCTTCATCCAGAAACATGACTGAATCCAACGCGCTTCTCCCACCCGAAATATCCGCGGCGATTGCCCGCTACCGCCCCTACCTCTCGTCCGCGGATTACGAACAGCTTCTCTCTTCCGCTGCCACATCCGCACCATCCGCGGTACGCGTCAACTTGCTCAAATCATCTGATCCCGAACAGGACTTAGAAGCCTGGTCGGAACGATATGCTTGGCAAACCTCGCCCATTCCCTTCTCCACAACCTCCAGGCAAATCCTCTCCAGCCAGACACCCCCTGGTCAGACGCTTGAACACCGGCTTGGCTACTATTACGTCCAGGATGCAGCCTCCATTTTGCCGGTTTCACTTTTCTCGAGCTCCGCAACGCCCAAGCTCGTGCTGGATATGGCTGCCTCACCTGGCGGCAAAACGACACAGCTCGTGGATCACAACCTCGATTTTGATTTTGTGATGGCCAATGACTCATCAGCCTCTCGTCTCTCCGCCTTGCGCACCGTCTTGCAGATTTGGGGCTCAGCCAATCACACCATCACATACTTCGCCGGTGAACGCCTTGGGGATTGGTTTCCACAAACCTTCGACCGCATTCTCCTGGATGCCCCTTGCAGCATGGAGAGTCTGCGTGTTTCCGCCTCTCATCCTCCCCGACCGATCACTGCCGACGAACGTGGTCGCCTCGCCTCAAGACAACTCGCGCTGCTAACCTCGGCTGCCAAAGCACTACGACCGGGTGGAGAATTGGTCTATTCCACCTGCACGCTTGCGCCTGAGGAAGACGAAGCAGTGGTACACGCTCTGCTGGATCTCGCTCCGAACGCTTTCAAAATAGATCAGATTCCACTTGGCATCCCCCAAGCAGCAGGGTTGAAATCCTTTGAGGATCAGATCTTCCACCCAACTCTGGAATATGGCTGGCGGGTTTGGCCCCAAATATTTGAAACAAACGGATTCTTTGCTGTTAGGTTGACAAAAGTTGCCGATTTTTCCTCAAATTCCAACCATCCACCTTCCCGTCCATTTTCTGCGACTGGTTTTGTACCACTCGCGCAAAAACAATTGGCTAATTTAGCAGCCCAATTTGAAAACCTTTACGGAATTAACTTGTTCCCTCAACTCACAGAAAGTGGACTGGCTCTCCACCAACGCGGCGACAGCCTGCATTTGATCCCGAAAGCATACCTGGACCACTTCCAGACGCTGCCCTTCCACAGCCTGGGAATGCCTTTTGGCAAGGTTTTCCATGGCGAGATTGCACTCTCGGTCGATTTGGTAAATCGGTTTGGAAACCAATTTGTCAACAATATCTGGAAAATACCTGCGGAAAAAGTTGCGCAATGGGTCTCAGGGCAGGACGTGCGGAATCTAAACTTCGATGGATTGAAAATGGGTTCAGTCGTTGTTGTTCGGGATGAATTGGGACGGAACCTCGGCGCGGGTAAACTCTCAGCCAATCGACTGAGAAACCTCCTGCCTAATCGAAATTTGCTTTTCTGACTTGGACTACTGACAAAGATGTCGTATGATGGCGCAGCCGGCAATGCAGGCTGTTTCCATGCGCAAAATGTTCGTGCCCAGCGATATCTGTTGAAAGCCGAATTTTTCAGCCAACGCAACTTCTTCTGAGCTAAATCCGCCTTCTGGCCCAACCAGAAGGGCAATCTCGGGCTTTTCGTTCTCACCCACACTGAGCATCTCCAGGCAAACCTGGCTCACAATTGCCGTGCCTTCCCACGCGATCAGCTTAACACCGCAACCTTTGGTGACTGCCAGCATCTCTTCATACGCCAACACAGGCTGCAAAACAGGCAGTTTCGACCGCATGGATTGTTCTGCGGCTTCCCGCATAATGGCGTTTAACCGTTCCTGCCTTGCACTATTCTGCCGGGTGTCTTGCACGAGGCTGCGGGAGGAAATATACGGTTGAAAGCTGGTTACCCCAATTTCAGTTGCCTTTTGCAGGATGGTTTCCATTTTTTCACGCCGGGTGAGGCTGTAACACAGGCGCAATCCTACTCGAGCTTCTGGTCTGCCGAGCTGCTTTCCTGTTACCCGACCGATCACAGTTTGCCCCTTATTTCCTATGAGCTGCACCAGGTACTCCCACCCCGAGTTATCCAGCACGATCACAGCATCGGTCTTGAGCTTAAGACGCAAGACATTCTTGATCTGACGCGATATGGCTTCCGGAAAGGTCACCACCCCGTCTTGTATCGATTCTGGTTCCAGGAAAAAGTGTTGCATGGGCTTTATTTTAACGCATTTTCAATATCTGATTTATTTGCAGGCTTGTAAAGCCGCTCCAGCAGCAGTGGCATACTCCGCCCGCTCAGGTATAAGGAACTTGACACGATACAATTTAGAAAAAGTATCCAGGATTTTCCTGCCCAGACTCATGCGCGTCAGGTTGCCTGTAACCACAATCGTGTTTAATTGGCACACTCTTGCCGCAAGAACCGCTGCTGTGCCAACCGATTGAAAAACCAGGTTTACAATTCCTGCCGCAACATCTTCCGGCTCGCTCAAACCAACCAGCTTCCCAAAATTGGAGGCCGTGGTGCTGGGGGTCAAACCCTGTATCTGCTTCTGGGTCAAGTCCCCGACAGTCAGGTCAATTTTTTCCAATTGTCCTTTTTGTGAAAGGTGATCGATCGTCTCAAAATCAGAAACGTCAATGAGCCTGTCAGCCAACCCCAACAAAGTGCCCCCGCCAACACCTGAACCAATGATGTGCCTGACTCCTGTTCCACTGGCTTCCACCAATGAAGTGCCTGTTCCCATGCTCACCACCACCGCTTCTGGAACGCCTGCCAGGAAAATCCCACCAATTCCAACAGACTCAAATTCGTTCACGTTGATTGTTTTCCGATCGAGAAGGTTACCGTTTAAGTAAGAAGATCCAACGCCAGTTGCCATGATCTGGTCGATCTCTGATAAATTCCTTCCGGAAGTTTCCAAAAATCGTCCAAGCCCTGCGTATGCCGAGGCGAGCGGATCACTGGCTTTTACGATGACACTTTCTATCAAGATACCAGCATCAAACCCCACCACCTTGGTGGTGCTTCCTCCTATGTCCAAACCTAAAATCAGGCTCATAAAATCCTCCGCGACGTGTGGGACTGCCAAATACAAGGCGAGATTCCTCTTTTTGTAGTATAACCCGTTGCGAGGATTACATTGGAACAAAAAGAACATCGCCACAATTTCAAATATCTCGATATCGTCACGGTTAGTTTTGCGGTTATCCTGATCCTCTCCAACTTTGCCTCATCTGCCAAAATCATCGACTGGGGCTTTTCGCTTGGCAAGGTTCGCATGGCGTTTGATGCCGGAACGGTGTTTTTTCCATTTGCCTACATTTTTGGCGATGTTCTGACTGAAGTTTATGGCTACTCTCGCTCAAGGCGGGTAATTTGGCTCGGCTTTGGGGCTCTGGTTTTCAGTTTCCTGATGTTTTTGCTCATCCGCGTCTTGCCTGGCGAAGCCACCTGGCAGCAAACCGTGGGGCAACCCGCGTTTAATTCCATCCTGGGCGGCGTCAGTTTTGGAGGTATTGTCCTCTCCAGCATCCTGGGATACCTTTTCGGCAGTTTTTCCAATGCCGTGGTGATGGCTTTTATGAAATCAGTTACTAAAGGGAAATACCTTTGGGTTCGCACCATCTCGAGCACCATTATTGGTGAATTTGTCGATAGCCTGATTTTCGTCGCCGTCGCGACCCTTACCAAGGTGTTTCCACCAGAATTGTTCTGGTCGTTGACCCTGACCAATTACATCTTCAAGGTGCTCATTGAGGTCTTGTTCACGCCAGCAACCTATAAAATTGTCAATAAACTCAAAAACGCAGAGGGTGTTGATATCTACTCAGATTTGTCCGACCTCAGTCCTCTAAGTTTTTAGCTTTCGGTTCCTCAAATCCGGCAATGCAAATCACAAACTCTCCCTTAATGGGTGAGTTTTCGATTATAGGAATGATTTCCGAAATGTACCCCCTCGAAATACGCTCGAACTTCTTGGTTAAATCATTTGCCACAACCGCCCGCCTGTCGCCCAGAACTTCCAAAGCGTTCTTCAGAAATGCCACCAGTCGGTACGGACTTTCGTAGAAAACCAGCGTGTGTGGATTTTGTTCATCCAAAGCAATGAATCGCTTTCGTGGACCTTCCTTATTTGGAGGAAAGCCCTTGAAGGTGAAACTATGAAGCGGCAAATCCGCCAGCGTGAGAGCGGTAATAACCGCCGAGGGTCCGGGGATCACTTCCACTGCTATTTCCGCTTCCACCGCCGCATGCACCAAAAGGTAACCCGGATCTGAAATCCCAGGCGTGCCCGCACTTGTGATCAGGGCGATGGTTTCACCCCGTTCGAGCCGCTCGATCAGTTTTGGCACTACTTTTCTTTCATTGAAGTTGTTCAAAGCCGTCTGAGGCTTACTGATGCCATAGTGATTCAATAAGATACTCGACTTGCGGCTGTCCTCTGAAGCGATCAGGTCTACACTCTTCAAGATCTCTACTGCACGGTAGGTGATATCCCCTAAATTTCCAATTGGTGTCGCAACAAGGTAGAGCATATGGTCTCACTTCCAGCACTGAGCGCTGAGGCAATTTGATATGTGTATTATAAGGGAGGTTGCCTGGTATGATCACCGTGATAGAATCTCAGAAAATCGTTATTACATTAAAGGCAAAAAGCTATGGAAAGAACCGTTCCTGTCCGATCATCTGAAGAAATTGATCTCTACCTGCGCACCATTTACTCTCTGTTGCGTTCTTCGAACGAGGTCCACATCCGCACCCTCGAAGAAGTGCACTCAGGTATGAACTCATCCCTCCACACCAAGTCCCGTGAGGATTCCCCGGACATTTCTGCCTTGCTCTACGCATTGCAACGTCTGCCCGAAGTTATTATGTCTGTGAAGAAAGTGATACTCGGTCAATCTGCGGAAAACCTTGCCAGCTATGGGTACGGGGATATCGAAACCTGGCAGGAAGTCAGCGCGAAAGCCCGCCGGCGCCGCTGCTTTTACGACGGACACCAAATTCTGGCTTGTTTCATCGCCTCCCGATCCGATATCGACGATGTCATTCCTGCCCTGACCACTCTGCAGATCGAGTGGAACAAACTCCACTTCTTGTTGAACACCCTCCCGGAAGGTCTGCTTGCCTCCGCCAAACCTGACAACCCACAGAACTTTCAACAACTTGCCAGGCATCTCCAAATCAAAGAGGAAGATCTGGCGCGCCTTTACACCCTGATGGGCGACAGCTTCCATCGTTATATGTCCCACATTGCCTCAGAGACGAGCGACCTCACGGTTCAACTGGTCAGCGGTTCATTGAACGACTACCGCAAGGCGACTGAAAGCTGGTGGACTAATATTGAAACCAGGGTACCAGCAGTGACAAGGCGTCCGATCTACTTTGTTTCCTCTAACACCCACAGCCTTGCCAATCTGCTTTCCGGCTTTTCACTGACCAAACGCGCTGAATTGCTGAACTTCATCCAGCAAGATGAGCCATCTTTACAGGCTGAGTGGGAAGAAATGCAGCAGGATGCAAACAAAGCCAGCCAGGAAAATTTTTTCTACTACGCAATGCGCACTTACCTTTCCGCCCACCCGGAAAGCTCTTTGGCAGCTGAGCAGATCGCCTTTGAAGAGGATCGCGGCATCACCCGTCTCAGCAGTGTTCATAGTTTCGACGTGGAAGCCAGCGTAATGGAGCTTCATAAACTGAACCCCAACACCATTGACCCACGCCTGGTTCCCGCAGGTGACAACTCCCACCTCGGATTTTTGCAGGACAGCGACGCGATCATCCTCAACATTGACTATCCTCTTGGCTTTGCTGCTTACAACCTGCTGACGAAAATCGCGGAAAACAGCAGCAAAATACTTGGCATCTACATCATGGGGAAAGCCGCCAGCCTGAACGGCGTCCGCGGGGATGTCGTACTGCCCAACGTGGTCTACGACGAGCATTCACGCAACACTTACCTCTTCAATAACAACTTCACCGCTGCGGATATTGCCCCAAATCTCAACTTCGGCACCGTCCTGGACAACCAAAAAGCCGTTTCGGTTATGGGCACCTTCCTGCAAAACCGTAACGTTCTGGATGTCGTCTATCGTGAAGGTTACACCGATGTCGAAATGGAAGCTGGACCGTACCTATCCGCAATTTATGAGCTTTTCCGCCCACAGCGGCACCCTGCCAATGAAATTGTGAACTTGCACGGCGTGCCTTTCGATCTGGGCATCCTGCACTATGTGTCCGACACGCCCTACTCCAAGGGTAAGAACCTCGGCGCTGGCGGTCTTTCGTACTTTGGCATGGATTCAACTTACGCGGTCTCTGTTGCCATCCTCAAGCGCATCATCATGCTTGAGAGACTCCGCCTGCAATAGAAAAAAACCTCCCCGACCAAAAATCGGGGAGGTTTTACTTTAACTCAATTGCTCGCGCAGTTTCACCACGCTCGCCTTGTATCCCTCAAGCTTTTCCCTCTCGGCCTGCACCACTTTCTCAGGTGCCTTCTGGGCAAAAGGTGAGGCAAGGAGTTTCTCAAGTCGGTCAATCTGGCTTTCCGCCTCGGCGAGTTCTCTTTCAAGCCTCTCCCTATCAATTTGGCTGTCACCGCCAGCGGTTAAATCAAGGTAAATTTCGACGTCTTCGATAACCAGGACGGTCAGACCATCAGTTTGCGGTTTGGACTCCAAGACCTCAAATTTGTCCTCGTTCAAGCCAGCCAAATCGACCAACAAGTGTTTGTTCTGTTTCAAAAAATCAGCTTTACCCTGGCTGACTAGGATCGTGTCGATGCTCCTGCTTGGCACGACTTTGAACTCAGAACGAAGGTTTCTAATGGCTCGGACAATTTCCTGTACCAATTCGAAATTCTTGATCGCAGCGTTTTCCCAGTCTTCCTGAGGCATGCGTTCAGGCCAACGGGCCACGATCAGGTGCTCCTCCCAATCTCTCTCAGGGTTGTAGATGTATTGGTTAGTCTCGCAAGCCTCTTTCAGGTATCCATACAGCGCTTCTGTTACAAAGGGCGTGAAAGGATGCAGCAGCCGCAGCATCAACCCAAGCGTATCCGCCAGGATGATCGCCGTGTAAGCAGCCCGGTCGCCACCTTCTGCCAATTGCCTTTTCGAAGCTTCCAGGTACCAGTCCGCAAAATCGTTCCACAAAAATTCATACACCTGCCGGCCAGCTTCCCCGAACTGGTAGGTCTCAAACAAGTTGTTCACGCTGTTGACGGTCTGCCTGGTGCGTGCCCAAATCCACGAATCAGCCAGGGTCCACTGCGGCTCAGATTTGATGGGTTCTTCCACCTTGTTGACCGCGTTGATCACAAAACGCCCGATGTTCCACACTTTATTGGCAAAGTTTCGGTTCCCCTCGACCTTTTTCGCGCCAACATTCTGGTCATTGCCCGGGCTGGACCCAACCACCAGCGAAAACCGCAGGGCGTCCGTGCCATACTCGTTCATTAATACCAAAGGGTCGATAACATTGTTCTTCGTCTTGCTCATCTTCTGACCCTTGTCGTCCCGTACCATGCCGTGCAGATAAACCGTGTGGAAGGGTGCTTTCCCTATGAGGAAAAGCCCATCCATGATCATTCGGGCTACCCAGAAGAAAATGATGTCGTACCCGGTCTCCATCACACTGGTTGGGTAGAAGTAACAAAAGTCTGGCGTCTTATCCGGCCATCCAAAAACCGAGAATGGCCACAGACCCGACGAAAACCAGGTGTCTAATACGTCCGGATCCTGCTTCAGGTTGTGCGAACCGCATTTCGGACACTCGCTTGGGTCCTCTCGTGCCACAATCACTTCCCGACAGTCCTGGCAATACCAGACCGGGATGCGGTGCCCCCACCATAACTGCCTGCTGATGCACCAATCCTCAATTTTTTCCATCCAGTTCAGGAAAACCTTCGTGAAACGTTCAGGGACAAATGTGATTTCTCCATCGCGGACGGATTCAGCAGCCATTTCTGCCAGGCTGTCCATCTTTACGAACCACTGGGTCGAAACCAGCGGCTCAACTATCTCACCACCCCGTTGCGAACGGGGAACGTTCATCAGGTAGGGTTCTTCCTTCAACACCAGATCAGCTTCAGTCATGTCCGCCCAGATAGCCTTGCGGGCTTTGAAGCGTTCCATGCCTGAGTACTTTCCAGCATTCTCGTTCAGAGTGGCATCTTTATTCATGATATTGATCAACGGCAGGTTGTGTCGTTCACCGATCTCATAATCGTGCGGGTCGTGCCCGGGCGTGATCTTGAGCGCGCCGGTGCCAAAGCCCTTGGTCACGTACTCATCTGCCACCACCGGGATTTCCCTTCCAAGGATCGGAACAATCACCTTTTTCCCAACAAACCTGGCATAGCGTTCATCCTCCGGATGCACAGCCACAGCGGTGTCACCGGGAATTGTTTCCGGACGGGTGGTTGCCACCGGGATGTAGTCTCCGCTGCCATCAGCCAGCATATACTTGAAGTGATAAAGCTTGCCTTGCTCTTCAGAGTACTCCACTTCCAAATCTGAAACAGCAGTCTGCAAACCTGGCGACCAGTTGATCATCCGTGGACCCTGGTAAATCAGTCCCTTTTCATACATCTGAACAAAAGCTTCCCTCACAGCCCGGGATAAACCCTCATCGAGAGTAAATCTCTCGCGCTCCCAGTCACAGGATGCTCCCAGCCGTCTGAGCTGGTTGATGATCTCCCCGCCATACTTTTCTTTCCATTGCCAGACGCGTGCCTCAAATGCCTCCCGTCCTATAGCCTCTCGGGAAGTGCCTTCCTTTCGCAGCAGGTTTTCAACCTGTAATTGCGTTGCGATCCCGGCGTGGTCGGTGCCTGGCACCCACAAAGTCGGTTCACCCTTCATGCGGTGATAGCGAACGAGGATATCCTCTGTCGCGACGAACAATGGGTGCCCCAGGTGTAGCGCGCCAGTGACGTTGGGAGGCGGAATCACAATCACGAATGGTTTGATGCTGGGATCATGCCCTGGCAAATTTGGATCATTCGACGGTTTAAAATAGCCTTTATCCTCCCATTCCTGGTAGATTTTCTGTTCGTAATCCCTAAAGTCATAAGTTTTCGGCAGTTCAGTCATCCAACACCTCTCAACACTTAAATTAAAAACTTTCGCCATCTGAGGGCGAAAGTTATCTTCCGTGGTACCACCTCAATTCGATCCATCTGGATCGCACTTGGGTCGAGCGCTAACGGGCTCTCCCGGGCTGGTCTAATCCCTTTGCAGGTTTCTTCAGCCAATTTCTCGCGGCGACTTCACCCTTTCGCATTCTGAAGGCATTCTCACTATATTGCCTTTCTCTGTCAGCGCAGTCCGGGGTTACTACTCCGTGTGTTTATTCTAACATATTTTATTATCGATGGATCATTTATCCATCGTCTTTACCTGGTCCTCCCAACGGTGCCAACCTCCAAAACGTTCCTTGATGATGCTTTCACCTTCACCTGGATGCGCCAGACCCATCAACTCAAGATCCGCGTCCACCATGATCCGCACCAGTTCATGGAACTTAACTTTGGGCGACCAGCCGATCTTCTCTTTGGCTTTGGTCGGATCGGCGAGCAAGTAATCCACTTCGGTCGGGCGGAAGTAGCGCGGATCGATCTCCACAAACTTTGTCCAGTCCAGATCCGCGTAGCCGAAAGCTTCGTCCAGGAAGTCTCTTACAGAATGGGACTCACCGGTTCCAATCACGTAATCATCGGGCTCGTCCTGCTGCAGCAGCATGTGCATCGCCTCAACAAACTCCGGCGCGTAGCCCCAGTCGCGTTTGGCGTCCAGGTTTCCCAGGAAAAGCTTGTCCTGCCGACCCGCAATAATGGCAGCAAGCGCCCGTGTGATCTTGCGGGTAACGAAGGTCTCGCCGCGCCTTGGCGATTCGTGGTTGAATAAAATGCCGTTGACAGTGTACATGCCGTAACCATCACGATAATTCTCCACCATCCAGTAAGCATAAAGTTTTGCTGCCGCATAGGGGCTCTGCGGGTGGAATGGCGTTGCCTCAGACTGAGGAGGTGTGGCAGAGCCGAACAACTCGCTGGTTGAAGCTTGGTAAAAGCGCGTGCCTTTGCCCAAACGTCGCACCGCCTCGAGCATGCGCGTTGTGCCCAGTCCGGTCACATCCGCAGTGTATTCGGGCATATCGAACGAAACCCGCACATGGCTTTGCGCTGCCAGGTGATAGATCTCATCCGGTTTGGTATCGTAGATCACGTCCCCCAGGCTGCCTGTCGCACCCATATCGCCGTAATGCAAAAACAACCTTGCGCTGCCATCAACCACATGCGGATCCTTGTAAAGATGATCTATGCGTTTTGTGTTGAATGTGCTCGCCCGGCGGATGATACCGTGAACTTCATAGCCTTTTGTCAGCAGTAATTCAGCCAGGTAAGAACCATCCTGCCCGGTGATGCCAGTAATAATTGCTTTTTTCATGTATTACCTCGATCAAGTATTGAATTATGAGTATACCGCAGCTGGCTTAATACAGTCTGAACTCACTTTTCTCTTCTTCAAACACCAGAGGGTCGAGCACGTGCGTGGTCGGCACAAAATTCATAAAGCCCCGTGTGATCACCAGGCTGTCTGTCTTCGCCCCGCCCGGGAAGAAACTGACCCCTTCCAGGACCGCTTTGGATGTCGTCATAATCGGCGTCACAGCAGTCGCGCAGAAAATCAGGTCGTCTGCTGGAGCCAGGTCATCCTGGGTATAAACTTCTCCCAGTCTGACACCCATCTTCTTCAACCGCTCTTCATCGGCGGCATCTTTTGGTTTCCAAATTGCCTGCATTTTACCGCCCAGCAATTTAATGGCGGCTGCAGATATAACACCTTCCGGTGCCGCACCAATGCCCATGACTGCATGCACACCAACTCCCTTAAAACAGCTGAACACGCTCGGCATCAAATCTCCGTCCAGGATCAACCGTACTCTTGCGCCTGTGGAACGCAATCTTTTGATTAATTCTTCATTTCGTGGACGATCAAGCACGGTGATGGTGAGTTCACGATTATCCCTGCGTTTCAAAGCTTTCGCCAACCGTCTGACGTTCTCTTCAGGTGAAAGGGTAATATCCACATAATCCGCGGCGTCTTTCCCAACACAAAGTTTGTCCATGTAGGTATCGGAAGCCTGGATCAATCCCCCTGATGGTGCGGCTGCCAGCACACAAACAGCTCCAGAATTTAGATTGGCGGTGGCGTTGGTGTTCTCAAGCGGATCCACCGCGATATCGATATTTACATCCCCTTCTCCGATCTTCTCGCCTATGAACAACATCGGCGCGTCGTCGCGTTCGCCTTCGCCAATCTTGATGTTGCTCGAAACCCCCGGGATTCGATCGAGAGCCGATCGCATGGCATCCACAGCTGCTTTGTCTGCCAGGTGTTTATCGCCCTGACCTGCCGCTCGGGCTGCGGCGATTGCCGCATTCTCTGTAACTTCTAATAACTGCCAGGATAAACTTTTATAGATGTGTTTGAGCTCACTTGCGGTCTTTTCTTTGGTCATTTCTCTCCTTTTATAACCAGAAATCAACTGCACATCCCAATTATACCCATCCTGCTCTGTTCTCCTTCGACTTAATTTTCCCAATAGTTCGACAGCTCATTCCTACCAACCATAGCTGGGTTATAATTTTGTTCAACAACTAACATAACTTACTTATGGAGAGCGCTATGAAGAAATACAGTATTTTTTTGTCAGTCACCCTCGCATTGATGATCCTCCTAACGGCTTGCGGCAAACCTGCTTCACCCACCGTCCAGACTCCCGAAACCGCTGAACAAGTCTTGTTGGTTTGGGATCAGTTTTACCGGGACGAAGAAAGCAAGGTCATAGAGACCCTAAACGCAGAGTTTGTGGCTGCCCATCCTGGAGTTCGAATCCAACGCGAAGTAAAAGTGCTGGATGATCTCAAGACCACCGTGAAGCTTGCTCTCACCAAAGCCGATGGTCCGGATGTTGCCCAGGTAAACCAGGGGCGGAACGACATGGGCGCCCTGGTCGAAGCAGGACTTCTGCTTCCACTGAACCCCTACCTCGATAAGTTCAACTGGGGTTCTGTGTTCTCTACCAGCGTCGCAAGCCGCAACAGTTTCACTGAAGACGGCAAAACCTTTGGTACCGGCAACCTTTATGGTGTCAGCCCGACCGCCGAGGTAGTAGGCATTTTCTACAATAAAGATATTTTCAAGAAAAACGGTTGGGATGTTCCCACCACGTTTGAAGATTTCGAAGCCTTACTCGCCGAGATAAAAGCAGCAGAGATTACACCAATCTCATTTGGATCACTGGATGGCTGGAATGCAATTCACGAATACAGCGCCATCCAGCACCTTCTGGTATCACTGGATTACATCAATAACCTCACTTATGGCGTCAACAATGTCAGCTTTGACACCCCCGAAAATCGTCAGGCTGCTCAGATCCTGCAGGACTGGACAAATGCCGGCTACTTCAGCGAAGGTTTCCCTGGCATCGGCTACGATGACAGTAACAATCTCTTCAAAGCCGGAAATGGCGCCATGACGATTACTGGTTCCTGGCTCGCTCCGGAACTGATGGTCGACACTGACCAGGATTTCGGTTTCTTCCTGCTGCCTCCCTATGAGGGTAAAACCGGCCTGGCAATTGGCGGCGTTGGCATTCCCTTCGCGATCCGTAAAACCTCCGAGAAACAAGACCTGGCTGCGGAATACCTCAACTGGATGATCAGCCCCCGTGCAGCAGAGCTCTGGGCGGAAGCTGGCATGCTCCCGGCTATGGCTCTCCCAGAAGACAGCAAAGTGGATACCAAGAATCTCTTCGGCGACACGCTCAACGCCTGGAACACCATCAACCAGGGCAACGCTGTCGGTCATTACATCGACTGGGCAACCCCAACCTTCTACGACACCCTGGTCGCTGAACTGCAAAAGTTGCTTGGCGGCATCTCAACCCCTGCCAACTTCACCGAAGCAGTCGAAGCTGATTATGGAGCTTACCTGCAGTCAAAATCAGAGTAGACAATGAACCCAAAGACCGGTACCTAAAGTGCCGGTCTTCTTTATCTACCCATGGCGAATATGACGAACAAGTATCCTGGAGAATCGCGCTGGAAAGGCTGGTGGTACCTCTCACCAGCCTTATTGGTGTACCTTCTCTTTACACTGCTTCCCATTCTTGAAACCGTTCGAAGCAGTTTCTACCAGTGGGATGGCTTCAGTCAGACTCGAACCTGGATTGGATTTGCCAACTATTTTGAGTTGTTTGCGGACCCCAAATTTCATAACGCTATCAGGAACAACCTCGTTTTTGTCATTTTCTACAGCATTATCCCAATCCTGATTGGGCTCCTCCTGGCTTCGCTTCTGAGCCGCCGACCTATTCCAGGGTTTGCCTTCTTCCGTACGGCGCTTTTTCTACCCCAGGTCATCAGTATGGTAGTCGTGGGTGTTATCTGGCGTTGGATGTTTAACCCAACCTTTGGACCCATCAACACCTTCCTCCGCCTGATCGGCGCGGATAAATTCGCCATCAGTTGGCTTGGGGATTTCACCTGGGCATTGCCTGCTGTAGGCAGCATTGGCACCTGGGTACAGTACGGCTTCTGCATGGTGCTTTTCCTGGCAGGCATGCAGCACATCCAGAACGAGTACTACGAAGCAGCAGGTTTGGATGGCGCGAATGCCTTTCAGCAATTCATTCATATCACCATCCCCGGCCTCAGGTCAGAGATTGCTGTTGCATTAGTCACCACGATCATTGCTGCCATGCGGGTCTTTGACCTGGTTTACACCACCACTCGGGGTGGACCAGGCGAAACAACCATGGTTACAGGTTTTCTCATCTATCGTGCTGCCTTTACCAATAATCGCATTGGTTATGCGGCTGCTATTGCCACTGTTCTCACCGTTACTATTCTGATCATTTCGCTCCTAATACGAAGATTCCAGCTTCAGGGGAATGAGAAAAGCGCATGAAATATCCCTGGAAGAAACTCCTTCCCCGTTATCTGATCCTGATCGCGTTCATGCTTGTGGTTCTGGTCCCCATCTGGGGTATGTTCACAAGCGCTTTCAAGACCAGCAGCGAGGTTATGGGGGGACCTTTTTCACTTCCAAGCAGTTGGAGCCTGGAAAATTTTGAGCAAGCTTGGCGGGTTGGACGGTTCAACATCTTCTTCAAAAACAGTGTCATTGTGGCGACCGCCGTGGTCGTTTCCAGCGTATTCCTTTCAACACTCAGTGGTTATGCCTTTGGATCTCTGCCGCTGCCAGGAAAAAAATGGCTTTATCCGCTGATCCTTATCGGATACATGGTGCCCTTTGAGGCAGTCATCATCCCACTTTACAACCTATTAGATAAATTTGGGATAACCGACACGCTCTGGGCGCTGATACTCCCCCAGGTTGGCCTGAGTGTCTCATTTGGCACGATGTGGATGTCTTCTTTCTTTGAAAATACCCCCAGAGAGTTGACTGACGCCGCCACAATTGATGGCTGCTCCAGGTGGCAAACGCTTTGGCACATCCTCTGGCCAATCGCAAAACCAGCAGTCACCACGCTGGTTGTCCTGATCTTTATGTGGACCTGGAACGAGTTCCTGCTCGCCCTGGTATTGGTACAAAACGAAGCTCTCCGAACCTTGCCAGTGGGTCTGGCGTTTTTCCAGGGTAAGTACACAGCCAATATCCCTCTCATGGCAGCCGGAGCTATTATTGTTGCAGTCCCAACAATCCTGATCTATGTCATCTTCCAGCGTTTCTTCATCCGCGGCATGCTTGGCGGCGCTGTGAAGGGTTAGTCCTCCGTATTAATAATCCTCATATTTTCTTTTCCTGTACATTTCTTTGCCTATCACAGCCTGGTTCTCTATAATTGAACTAAAAGCATGGAAACTGGACGCTATGGAAAACAAAAAACAAAAACTACCTTTATCACCTGAAGAACTCATCGCAGACTACCGTCTCGGTTATCGCTCAAGGCAAGCTTCCATCATCGGTCGCCGCGAGGTCCTGACTGGCAAAGCCAAGTTTGGCATTTTCGGCGATGGCAAGGAGCTCCCCCAACTGGCAATTGCCCGCACTTTTGGTAAAGGAGATTGGCGTTCTGGCTATTATCGCGATCAAACCTGGATGATGGCGCTTGACCTTCTCACGCTTGAAGAATTCTTCGCGCAACTCTACGCGCATGCAGACCCGGATTTCGACCCTAACAGCGGGGGTCGTAACATGAACGGGCATTTCTCCACGCAGTTGATCGACGCGGAGGGTAACTGGCTCAATCAAACCGAACGCTACAACTCCTCGGCAGATATCGCCCCTACCGCCGCCCAGATGCCCCGGGCTGTCGGTCTGGCATATGCCTCAGCCCTCTACCGAAAAAACGCGGAGCTGAAAAAGTTCGACAAATTCAGCCATAATGGCAATGAAATCACCTGGACCAGCATCGGCAATGCCTCGACATCCGAGGGTCTCTTCTGGGAAACGGTAAACGCCATCGGCGTGCTCCACGCCCCCGCTATCCTCAGCATCTACGATGATGGCTATGGCATCTCGGTACCCAACGAATTTCAAATGGTCAAGGAAAATATTTCTGCCATTTTGCAAGGTTTTCAACGTGTGCCCTGTCCTGCTGAGCAGTGTGACCGTGGTTACGACCTTTACCAGGTGCATGCCTGGGATTACCCGGCACTGCTGCAGACTTATGAAGAAGCGGCTGACACAGCCCGCAAGTATCACATACCCGCCCTGGTCCACGTCACCGAGGCAACCCAACCCCAGGGTCACTCCACCTCGGGTTCCCACGAACGGTACAAGTCCAAAGAACGGCTTGAATGGGAGTACGATAATGACTGCTTGCGCCGTTTTCGCCAGTATCTGATCGACAACAACGTGGCGACAGACGAACAGCTCAGCGAGTTTGAGGCTGAGGATAAGAAAACTGTCGAACAAGCGCGCAAGAAGGCCTGGGAAAACTTCCAGGGTCCAATCAAGCAATTTGTCAAGAATGCCTCTCAAAAACTAACTGAGTTGGCTGCCAGCGTATCCGCTCACAAAGCGGAAATTGAAGCCATCAACAATCGCCTTGTCAGCATTCAGGACCCCATCTTCAGCGATGCCGCCTCTGCTATTCACCAGGCGCTTGTTCTAACTAAAGATCAATCCAACAAAGCGCGAGAAGCGTTGCTGGATCTCTCGACCGGACTGGAAACAGAAAAACAGGCTTACTACAACAGATTCCTTCTCTCTGACTCAGACAAGTCACCTCTGAAAGTCAAGCCAGTTGAGGCAAAATTCAGCGATAAGTCGCCGACCCTGATGGGCTTCGAAGTGCTCAACAAAGCATTTGATGAAATCCTTGCCCGTGAGCCTTTGATGGTCGCTTTTGGTGAGGACGTCGGTAATCTCGGCGATGTCAACCAGGCATTCCGCGGACTGCAGGAAAAGTATGGACCGTTACGTGTGTCCGATACTGGCATTCGCGAAGCAACCATTTTGGGTCAGGCGATTGGTCTCGCCCTGCGCGGCTTCCGCCCGATTGCAGAAATTCAATATCTTGATTACCTGCTTTACGCGCTCCAGATTATGGCCGATGACCTTTCCAACTTGCGCTGGCGCACGGTTGGCCGCCAACAGGCTCCCGTGATCATCCGCACGCGCGGTCACCGGTTGGAAGGTGTTTTCCACTCTGGTTCCCCGATGGCAGGCATCATCAACCTCATCAGGGGCATCCACGTGGCAGTTCCCCGCAACATGACCCAGGCGGCTGGTTTCTATAACACCCTCATCGAAGGCGATGATCCAGCCCTTGTCGTCGAGGTCCTGAATGGCTACCGCCTCAAGGAACGCCTGCCGGACAATATCGCCGAATTCAAACTTCCTCTTGGTGTGCCTGAAGTGCTCAGAGAGGGTAAAGATCTGACCCTGGTCACCTATGGCGCCACCGTGCGAATCGCCCAGGAAGCAGTGGAAAGGCTTGCGCAGGTAGGCATCGAAGTGGAGCTTATCGATGTCCAGACCTTATTACCATTCGACGTCAATCACATGATCGTCGACTCTCTGAAGAAGACCTCGCGTGTGCTTTTTGTGGATGAGGACATGCCCGGCGGCACCACTGCTTATATGATGCAGGAAGTGCTTGAGAAGCAAGGCGGTTACCAGTGGCTGGATTCTGCTCCACGTACGCTCAGCGGTGCCAATCACCGCCCGGCTTATGGCAATGATGGCGATTATTACAGCAAACCCAACGCTGAAAGTATTTTCAATGCCGTCTACGAAATCATGCGGGAGAGCGACCCCAATCGCTTCCCTGCCATTCTTTAGGAGGATCAATGGCTACAAAATTAATTGCCCCAAGACCGGGCGAAGGTGTGGAAGAACTAACAGTGGTTGCCTGGCTAAAACAAGTTGGCGATCCTGTCGAAGAATTTGAATCCGTGGTGGAACTCGAAACCGACAAAGTCGTCACCGAATTCCCCAGCCCAATTGCGGGCACTCTGCTGCGCATTGATGTAGCAGCAGGTGATGCCGTCAAGGTTGGTGAAGTTATGGGACTGATCGGCGAAGCAGGCGAGTCGCTGGAAGAAGCGTCTGAAAAACCTGCACAAGTCGCGCAAGTCGAAGCAGCGCCGGCTGAAGGAGTTGAGCAGGAGAAACCGGTTGTGGTTGAAAAATCGGCAACCAAGGCTGCATTCCTATCCCCACTCGTCAGAAAGATGTTGGATGAACACCAGCTCGATCCAGACGAAGTCCAGGGCACTGGCTCTGGAGGTCGCATTACCAAGCAGGATGTCGAAGCTTACCTTGCCAGTCCGAAGAAAGAAACTCGGCAAGCCACGGAACCCAAACCGGAGCTAAAAGAAAAGCCTGTGCAGACTGCCAAGGCAGCCCCTGTACCTACAGACATCCCGGGGACCCTTATCCCACACACCTCCACGCGCAAGCAGATCGCTGCCCGAATGGTCGATTCAGTTCTTACCTCCCCGCATGTTTTGACCGTGATGGAAGTGGATATGAGCCGTGTGCTGGCTCACCGCAAGGCCAATAAAGCCAAATTCGCCGCAGACGGAGTTAACCTGACCCTCACAGCCTATTTTGTGTCCGCTTTAGCCAAAGCGCTGAGTGAGCACAAAGTTGTCAATGCCACCTGGACCGATGAAGGTATCTTCGCTTACAGCGATGTCAACATTGGCATGGCGGTGGCGCTGGGTGAAGGCGGCTTGATCGTTCCGGTCATTAAACAGGTCCAGAACTTGTCTTTGAAGGGTATCGCGTCCCAGGTGAACAACCTGGCAGAACGAGCCCGCAGCAAGAAACTCTCGCCACATGATGTCCGGGGGGGCACTTTCACCCTGACCAACCACGGCACGGCAGGCTCGCTGTTTGCCATGCCCATCATTAACCAACCCCAATTGGGAATTTTGGGCACAGGTGCCATGCAAAAACGCGCGGTCGTGATCACCGATGAGAACGGCAACGATTCAATCGCCATACGCCCAATGGTCTACCTCTCGCTCGTTTTCGACCACCGCGCCATCGACGGTGAAAGCGGAGATAATTTCCTTGCGGAAGTCAAGAGGACAATAGAAAACTGGTCGGATTAAATTCTTATGTTTTTCCGTAAGCCGGAATGAACCCCTGGAATTCATCTGCAGTTTGGATAGCTGATGCGTTCAATCAGGCAAGATTTTTCGAATTACCGAAACATAAAGACAAATACACAAAAAAAACAAGGCTTTCGTTCTTTTGAACAAGCCTTGTTTTTAATTTCCATATTAAATTACTTCAAGTACAAACCGGCCAATTTCATATCCTGATCAAAGCCGATGGTGTAGGTGATCTCCCGGTTTTCATATTTCACTTTGGCTACGACCAGGGCAAAAGTGATCCCGTTTTCCTCGCTGCTGCCCACTTTCATGTCCATAATTTCCTGCATGGTTCCAGACTCGTCCAGCAGGGCAAAAATCTGCGCCTGCAAATCTGTGGTCAAGCCAACCTTCATATCCTCCGTCATCATGGCAGTCAGCCCATCGCCGTCACGCTCATTCAAAAGATCGATGACCTTTTCAGCGGCAACTTTCAGCTCATTCTCATCATAGCCCTCGGGTAACTTCGCAGCGCAGCCGCTCAGGATCCCCAGGCTTAAAACAGCCAATAATATGACGCTTACAATTCGGTAAAAACTGTTGTTATTCATAAGAAACCTCTTCTTTGTAATACTTCCTTGAATGGAAAATATATATCAACAATAAGCCCGCAACCACGACAAGCATTCCCTCCAATGCCAGCACTCCCCAGCCAAATACCCCTGCCAACGGAATTAGGGCATCCACCAACCCATGCGCCAGGATTGCCACAACGAGGTAGTGAACGCGCTTGTCGAGCTGGAAACCATTCCAAATCATGACAGAAAAGCCCACATGCATCGTTATCGCAAGCATCCTTTCAACTACAGGCAGGATCAGCTGGGATGGCTCGAGCACACCGACACTCCCCCACGCCATTAAAAATATCCAAACAGCCTCGCACAGCCCATGCCCTAAGCCAAATAACACGGGTTCTGAAATGCGCGTGTGGGCAGGCTTTAATGCCAGTGCTTTGAAAGCAAAGCGACCGCTCTCCTCGAAAATGCCGGCTGTTAGAGCGATCAGCATTCCGCTTATGAGAGGTATGGACATCGCCCAGAGGATAAATCCTGGCTCACCTTGCAGCCAACCCAACAGCGGCACCCGGGTGAATACCTGAGTAACCAGGAAGCATAATGCTCCCAGGAAAAACACGAGCACCATACGCAAGGGTGATTTTCGGTTCCTAATGGGTTGTAGCGTGTCAGGGATTTCGGTGACCATGAGTTAATTCTATTACAAAGCACGAAGGTTGAGGAGAGTGACACCTCGCTTAGACTTTTACCCTCAACCTCTGATAAAATCAGCCTAAGGAGATTACACATGACACAAAAACAATGGTCCAAAACCCCGGAATTTAAGCTTGACCTGCACAAAAAATTCTCCGCCATCCTCAAAACCGATCTTGGCGATATCGAAGTCAGCCTCTTCGCCGATAAAGTCCCCAACACAGTCAACAATTTCGTCTTCCTGGCGCGTGAAGGTTACTACGACGATACCATCTTCCATCGAGTCATCAAAGATTTCATGTCTCAGGCTGGGGACCCCACTGGCACGGGTCGAGGTGGACCCGGCTATTCCTTCCGCGATGAATTCGGCGCAGGTCTGAAACACAGCAAGCCCGGCGTCCTCTCCATGGCAAATGCTGGTCCCAACACCAATGGCTCGCAGTTCTTCATCACCCACGTCCCCACACCCTGGCTGGACGGCAAACACGCCATTTTTGGTGAGGTGGTCAAGGGTTTGGACGTTCTTTTATCCATCCCCGAGCGCGACCCGATGCGTGTCGGCTCGCCTGCTGTGAAATTGCACACCATCGAAATTATCGAAGCCTGATTTCTACGTCAAAGGAGAGAATCCATGGCAAATCTGGCGCTTAACGGTGGATCACTCACCCTCGAAGACCTTGTTCAAGCCGCAAGAGATCCCAACACTCATGTCACCCTCGCTCCTGAAGCCATCCCTGGCATCCAGCGGGCAGCAGACGCGGTGGAGAAATTCGTCAGCGAAGGACGCGTTGCCTATGGCATCACTACCGGCTTTGGCGCTTTTAAAGACCGCCTGATCCCGCCCGAAGACGTGGAGAAGCTGCAGGAAAACATCATCCTCAGCCACGCTGTCGGCACAGGGCCTGAATTGCCCGCGGAAGTCGTTCGCGCGATGATGATCATCCGTGCCAACACCCTTGCCAAGGGGCATTCCGGCATCCGCCTTGAGACACTCCAGCTGATGCTCGCTCTGCTCAACAAAAACATTCTTCCAATCATCCCCTCTAAGGGTTCTTTGGGCGCCAGCGGTGACCTTGCCCCGCTTGCCCACATGGCGCTCCCGCTGATCGGGCAAGGTGAAGTGCGTTTTGAAGATGAAGTCAGAAATTCCGATGAAGTCCTGCGCGAAAATGGCTTGAAACCGGTCAGGTTGGGCGCTAAGGAAGGGCTTGCCCTGACCAATGGCACCACGCTGATGACGGCTATCGGCGCTCTGCAGGTTTATGATGCTCAGGTGGTATTAAGATCAGCCAACTGCGCCGCCGCACTTTCGCTTGAAGCCCAAAACGGTACTTTGCGCGCTTATTCACCCCAGATCCACGCCAGCCGTCCCCAACCTATGCAAGCCGAAACCGCTGCGAACCTGCTCGAGTTACTGGCAGGCAGCCAGCTCACCCGCCCGGACAACTCCAAAAACGTTCAGGATGCCTACACCTTGCGCTGCGTGCCACAGGTGCATGGCGCGGTGCACAGTGCCATAAACTACGCGCAAACTGTCATTGAAATAGAGCTTAATGCCGTTACCGACAACCCCTTGCTCTTTTTTGACGGTAATGATGACGTTACCATCCTTTCCGGCGGCAACTTCCACGGCGAGCCTTTGGCGCTCGCCCTGGATTTCCTTTCCATTGCCATGACCGACCTCGGCAACATCTCCGAACGGCGCATCGCCAAGCTGATCGACAATCACCCGGAGCATTACCCCTCCTTCCTGGCTGCCCATGGCGGACTGAACTCAGGTTTCATGCTCTTGCAATACACCGCCGCAGCCTTGTGCTCAGAGAACAAAACTCTGGCCCACCCCGATAGCGTGGACTCCATACCCTCTTCTGGCAACGTGGAAGACCACGTCAGTATGGGTGCCAATGCCGCCTTGCACTGCCAGCAGATTATCGAAAACGTACGCACGGTCATCGCCATTGAGTTGATGAGTGCCGCCCAGGCAATCGATTTCAGGCTGCAAGAAAACGTTAGTCTGAGTCTCGGTCAGGGCACGTCGAAGGCATATCATGCCATCCGCGAAGTGGTACCCTTCTTTGAACAGGATACTTACTTTAAACCCAGCATGGATGCTGTCGCTGAGTTGGTCAAACAAGGCAGGTTCTGCACAGACTTGGACCTTTAATACAAATAAATCAGATTACCAGATGCCTGCGATCCGAAATCCACATTTCGGGCAGGCGTCCTCATTTAATTTGACAGTAGCATCCGAATATCCCATCCGCCTGATCACGCGCTCGCCGCAGTTTGGGCAATCGGTGTCGGTGGAAGTCATCAAGTTTCCTCCATAAACATACCTCAGACCTGCTTTTCTCCCAACATCCATGGCATGGAAGATCTTCTCGGGCGGTGTGGCAGGAATTTGCCTGAATTGCGGCTGCGGAAAGTATCGGCTGATATGCCAGGGTACATCCGGGCTCAGTTTGTTGGCGATAAACTCCGCCAGACCCTGGAGTTGGGTTTCATCATCGTTGACTCCAGGCACCAGCAGTGTGGTCACTTCCAGCCAAACCCCAGCCTTCAGCAAAGCAATGCAACTTTCCAGTACAGGTTGCAAATGCGCCCCGGTGTAGCGCCGGTGAACCTCTTCATCGAAAGCTTTGATGTCCACATTGGCAGCATCCAGCGTCGGGATTGTCAGCTCAAGCATCTCCGGGGTCATGTAGCCATTGGTGACGTAAATGTTTTTCAGCCCTGCTTCACACGCCAGCCGGCTGACCTCAAGGTTGTACTCAACAGACAGACTGGGTTCGGTGTAGGTGTAAGAAATGCTCTGACAGCCTGATGCAATAGCCCCTTCCACCACGCGCTCAGGTGCTACAAAACGCGGTCTGTCAGGTGAATTGGTTGAGGAGATCTGGGAAATATCAGCATTCTGGCACCACTGGCAGCGGAAGTTGCATCCCGGGGATGCAATCGAAAAGCTCAAACTTCCAGGCAGAAAGTGGTAAAGCGGTTTTTTCTCGATCGGGTCCACGTGGGATGCAATCAGCCTTCCATAAATGAGGCTAAAGAGCTCTCCCCCGCGGTTTTCCCGTACCCTGCAGAGTCCCCTTTGCCCGGGGCGGATCAGGCACCTATGCGCGCAGAGCTCACATCGGACTTTACCGTCTTCCAGTGGGCTCACCAACAGCGCGGGGTGGTCTGACATCACAATCTCCTGTAAAAAGAAACCTGGTCTGCCAAAGCAGACCAGGTTGGGCGTTTTCTATGCGCCGAACTTTTCAAGCCTTCCGGCAAGCGCCAGCGCCAGGGGCATCAGTTCATTCGCGTCAAAGCGCGTGCCCAGGCTGCCCTGCATGCAGGCACGCTCGCCAAAACTGGTGATACCATCCGGGCGTGCATCCTTCGCGTACAGAAGCGTTGGGATGGGATGCCAGGAGTGTGATTTCAGTTTGGCAGGGGTTGAATGGTCGCCAGTGATGATCAGCACCGCTGGGTCCAAAGCCAGGATGCGAGGAAGGAGAGCGTCCACTTCTTCGATGATGTGCACCTTGCCATCAAAGTTTCCGTCTTCACCGTAGCTGTCTGTTTTCTTGATGTGCACGAAGAAGAAGTCATACTCTGACCAGTTCTGTTCCAGCATGCTGATTTCTTCGGACATCGACTCAGCTGGTGGCATCACGGTCATGCCAACCACCTTTGAAACGCCGCGATACATCGGGTACATCGCAATCGCGAGCGATTTGATGCCCCACACGTCCGGGAATTTCGGCCAGGCTGGCATTCCGGCAAAGCCGCGCAAAACAAAGCTGTTTGCAGGGCTTTCATTCTTCAGGATCTCATTTCCCTGGCGCACAAATTCGCGGATCAACTCCGCCGTGCGTTCACCTGCAGGACTGGTTGCAGTAGCAATGTCCGCAAGCTTGCCAGTTGCCTGCGGGTCGGTATCAGTGACATCACCGCTCAGCCCTTCTCCACGCAAGACAAAGACGAAACGATATTCTTTTTCGGGAGTCAAAAAGAGTTCCACGCCAGGCAGCTGAATTTTTTCTTTCAGCAAATTGCACAGCCGCTCGCCTTCTTCTGTTGGGATGCGTCCGGCACGCCGATCAGTGATGATGCCATTTTCGTCCACAGTACAGAAGTTGCCGCGGGCTGCGACGTCGTTCGGACCCAGGTCAAAGTCCACACCGAGCGCGCTCAAAACTCCGCGTCCGATCTCATACTTCACTGGATCGTAACCAAAAAGCCCCAGGTGCGCCTGCCCGCTGCCGGGAGTGATACCGTAGGGAACGGAGTGGTGGAGACCAAGAGAAGATTTCCCCGCCAGCGTATCCATGTTTGGGGTCTGGGCAGTTTCAAGCTCGGTCTTACCTTCTGGTGTGAGGGGCAGACCGCCAAGCCCATCCATGACGAGCATGACAATTTTGCCTTTTGCGTCTTCTTTCAAAAGTGGTTTGATAAATTCGAAATCCATTTTCTTCCTCCGGTTAGTTTTCAATTGTATTGGACCAAACAGCACAATCACATCGAGGTCTGGTCTAGCCCGTCAAATTTCATTCAATGGTTTTGAGATCAGTGTCGTTTAGCAGCTCCAGCATTCGGATCACTGCAGAATTGTCCAGATCGCCTTCTCCAAGCGCCACCATGCTGTTGAAAAGCTGGCTGTTGAGGGCTGCGCCAGGAAGAACCGCCTGGTAATCTCTTGCGGTGTCCATGACGATGTTCAGGTCTTTTGCCTGCAAACTGGATTTAAAGCCTGGGGTTCGGTTGCCCGCCAGCAATCGCTGCGGTTTGACATCCAGCGTCCAGCACTGCGCCGCCCCGCCTTTGATGGCTTCAATCACTTTGGCAACATCCACGCCCGATTTCTGCGCGAATAGCATCAATTCTGCCTCAGCTACCATCTGCGCCGCCACCATAATTTGATTAGCCGCCTTTGCCACCTGACCCGCGCCAGCATCACCCACATGCGTGATCTTTTTGCCAATCGCTTCGAGCACTGTCATCACTTTTTCGAGCGCTTCAGCTTCCCCACCAACCATGATGGCGAGAGTGCCATTCTTCGCGCCTATGTCGCCTCCGCTGACTGGAGCATCCAACGTGCTCACACCTATCTCATGAAAACGCCGGAAAATCTCGCGGCTGGCTGAAGGCTTGATAGTGGAGTTATCCACCAGGGTCATTCCCGGGTGGGAACCCTCGATGACACCATTCGTTCCAAAAAGAACTTGCATTACGTCAGGAGTATCCGAGAGATTGGTGAAAAGAATTTCCGTCCGGCTTGCAACCTCTGCAGGATTATCCGCCCATTGCGCGCCGGCTGCGATGAGATCCGCAGCTTTAGCGGGAGTCCTATTGAATACAGTCAGCTGGAAGCCGGCTTTGAGGATGTTCATTGCCATGGGCGCGCCCATGGTTCCGAGACCGATGTAACCAATTCTCATCTTTGTCATAGCGTACTCCTTGGCGCTAATTATAGCCAGTTTATGGACAAGAAAAAGGAGAATCGAAGGTTAGATCCCTTCAAATTTATTTGGGCAAGATAAGTTTGCACAAATGTAACACGCAAATGTGGACAGGAATGAGTTCCAAAATATTCGCGGACACCAGTATAATTCAAAAAGCCGAGTACGAGCTCTTGACAACCGTTTGGATTGTGGTATATTTACCAAGTTGTACATGGAAGTTTGCTTTTCAAAGTGCTAGTCATCCGGATCCAAACCCCCAGTAAATCAAACCATATTAGTTTTTAGATTCAGAAAGGAATCAACATATCATGGCAGAACGTCAAGTCGGAACCGTCAAATGGTTCAATAGTGAAAAGGGTTTTGGTTTCATTACCCCACAGTCGGGTGCAAAAGATGTCTTCGTGCATTACAGCGCCATCACCGCTGCAGGTTACAAAAGCTTGCAGGAAAATCAGTCCGTGGAATTCACGGTCACTGCCGGCCCCAAAG
>CAYSVX010000001.1:0-98306 GCA_964434665.1 uncultured Anaerolineaceae bacterium | reverse complement strand
CATTTCCTGCTATTCTCTTCTTATTCATTGTCCAAGATGTATGGTAATCCTACAGTTGCCACTACAGCGAACTAATTTTACCCTTCAAAAAAAAGATATTTGAGATAAAATAAAAAAACTCACTTGCGGGTGTTGCCAAGTGGTAAGGCATTAGCTTCCCAAGCTAACATTCGTGGGTTCGAATCCCATCACCCGCTTTTTTCTTTTAATCCAATTATAGCTGAAGAAGAGAATCAAAACGCCACTGGTTAACCAATGGCGTTTTCTAATGACTAACTGAGCTCTTTTTTGTAAACCCGATGGTTCTTGTAGAATCGCACACCCAGGTTGGCAAGGTCTTTGCGCATCTGCGTGGCTGTCTCTGCCACCTGTGTCAGCTCTGCGTGCACAAAGCGGGGATGGTTGCGCGCAGCGGAATCAAGTGCATCCATCAGCAAAGCATTCCCGCCCATACCCTGATATTCTGGCAATATGCCAATCCCATTGAAATCCAGCCATTCGGTCTGGTTTAAAGCGCGCATCAATCTCAAAATTTCAATCGGACCTAATTTTCCTTTGTTTTTCTGCATGGTTTCAGAGACATCCGGGAATGGGAGCACAAATCCTACAGCTTCACCATCTTTGTCTAAGATGAACTTTACAATCTCAGGAATTACAAAGCCAATCGCGTTATCAATCACAAACTTTAGTTCTCGATCGCTCAAAGGGTAATACTCCCAATTATTCACGAAAGATTTGTTGTAAGCGTCGCGCAGCTTGTCCTTCCAGGCGTAGATCTCTTTCTTGTTATTAAAACTCTTTACTGTCAGAGAGCCGCGTTTCTTGGCAATTTCAATCGCTTTTATGATTTTTTCCGGTAGCACAAATTCATCCAGTTTGACGTAACTTGAGACAAAATCGACCTCCTTTACAAAGCCGTAGTTTTCTACCAGGCGCTGATAGTAAGGATAGTTGTAGTTCATCATATTCATCATCTGGCGGTGCTCAAACCCCTCCACCTGGATGCCGTATCCATCCAAAGGTCCATAACCCTTTGGTCCAACAATGCGATTCATCCCGTGTTCCAGAGTCCAGCGCGTGGCAAGATCAAACAAGGCGTTCGCGACATCCTGGTCGTCCATGCAATCAAAAAGGTAAAACTCGCTATCCTTCGTACCATGATGCTCGTTGAATGGACGATTTATCAGCATTGATAGTTTTCCGACCACTTTTCCGTCACGTTTAGCCAGGAAGAACTCTGAGATTGAATGATCATAGAAGGGGTGCTTCTTTTCATTCATCATGGCATAAATATCATTTTTGAAAGGCGGAACAAATTGCTTGCAGCCCCGATATAAATCGTATTGGAACTTAACAAATTCTTTTCGCAGTGCTTTGGTGTTTACTTTTATGATATCGATCATGCCACCCTCCGAGGGAGATATTGAATATTTTTTATGATTACTAAGTTATAACCCCAAACCTCTATTTATGATACTTGCCGAGCGGTATGAGTTGATATATAATCCGCCTGTTAAAGCTTTGTTTGAAAAGAGGTTTTTGTATGATTGATGTAAATGATTTACGCAAAGGTGTCACGTTTGAAACTGATGGCAACCTGTATCGTGTTATGGAGTACGCCCACAACAAGCCAGGTCGGGGTTCTGCCACTATCCGCATCAAAGCGCGTGACATTCGCAAGGGCAACACGCTCGAAATGACCTTCATTTCGGGAGATCGTGTTCAGGATGTTCGGCTCGACTACCACAATGTTCAATATCTTTATCGTGATGAGAATTTTTTCTATTTCATGGACATGGAGACCTTCGAGCAACCAGCAATCCCGAACAAACTTGCTGAGGATTATGCCGGTTTCCTGAAAGAAAACATGGAAGTTAAATTGACTTTTTTCGGTGATGAGCCGCTTGATATCGAACTGCCAACGAGTGTGGACCTTAAGGTAATTACTGCCGAAGCTTCTGCTCGCGGAAACACCGCGACCGGTGTCACAAAGCTGGTCACCACCGATACTGGTCTAAAGGTGCAAACACCTTCTTTTGTCAATGAAGGCGACACTATTCGTGTCGATACCCGCACCGGTGAGTACCTTACCAGGGTTTAGTCATCGATGAGAACTCCCACTGGCCGCGAATGTAAATTCTTTTATGGGGATTACTATCGCGGCAGGGACTTTGAGGAATGCCGCGCACTGATCAATCCCCAGGATAAAAAGGATTGGACTTCGGCTACATGTAAAACTTGCCCTGTACCAGTTATCCTTCAAAACAACGCTTGTCCAAACATGGCGCTGACTACATATTTCTCGAAGACACTGTTTGGCAAGCGCATAAGGGTCAAAGCATGGTGTTCAAGTTCACATGGGGTTGTGAAAAACCCCAACATCGGCTGCGGTTTGTGTCATCAGCCCCAGGGAGATGACAAACGTTAGAGTTCCATCAGAAACTCCTCTAAGGCTTCACTGAGCGGCAGTCCAACTCACCTTATTGGTATAATCTTGCATTGATGCATTACGCGTTAAATTTACGGAGGTTGTTTTGAAACCACGAAATCAGTCCTTTTTCATCTCAGCTCTTTTGCTATTCGCGCTGATTGCCATGGTTTTTTATGGCGTTCAGGAGAATAGCTTCGGCAGCACAGAGATTCCAATTAACCAACTCGCGGCGGATATTGAAGCTGGCAAAGTAGCCAGCATCAAAGTCGACAGTAACCGGGTTGAAGTTCAATATAAAAATTTGGAGCTGAAAACGATCAGTATTGTCTCCAAGGATCCTCAAAGCGGATTGGTCGAACAGCTGATCCAGCTTGGAGTATCGCCTGAAAAGCTGCGTGACCCTGACCTTAGCATTCAAATAGTTGTTCCTGGATTTTGGTCACAAGCGCTGGTGGCATTGCTGAATTTTATTCCATTCATCCTGATGGGTGTTTTGTTCTTCTTTTTCATCCGCCAGGCGCAAGGCTCCAATAATGCCGCCATGTCTTTCGGCAAGTCCCGCGCCAAAATGCTCACCGGTGAACACCCAACCGTCACCTTTGCTGATGTCGCAGGCGTGGAAGAAGCTAAAGAAGAACTGCAGGAGATTGTTGAATTCCTCAAGGAACCTCAGAAGTTCATCTCGCTTGGCGCGAGAATTCCGAAGGGTGTGCTGTTAGTAGGTTCACCCGGTACTGGTAAAACCTTGATGGCAAAAGCAGTTTCAGGTGAGGCTGGAGTGCCATTCTTCTCCATTTCAGGTTCTGAATTTGTTGAAATGTTCGTCGGTGTCGGCGCTAGCCGCGTTCGGGATTTGTTTGACGAAGCCAAGAAACACTCACCCTGTATTGTTTTTGTCGATGAAATTGACGCGGTTGGCCGCCACAGAGGCGCGGGTCTTGGCGGAAGCCACGACGAACGCGAACAAACACTAAACCAGCTGCTGGTTGAAATGGACGGCTTTGGAACAGACACTAATGTGATTGTTATCGCCGCCACCAACCGCCCCGATATCCTTGATCCTGCCTTGATGCGCCCTGGGCGTTTTGACCGCCGGGTCATGCTCGACAAGCCGGATCTCAAAGGTCGTGAAGCAATTCTTAAAGTTCACACCCGCGGAAAACCTGTTTCCGCTGAAGTCAGCCTTGAACAAATTGCCCGTTCAACGCCCGGTTTTGTTGGCGCTGATCTCGAAAACCTGGTTAACGAGGCTGCTATTCTTTCAGCCCGGCGTAATAAAAAGATCATCGGGCAAGCCGAGTTCGAGGAGTCCATCGAAAGAGTTATCGCTGGACCGGAACGAAAGAGCCGTCTGATCAACCCCAAGGAAAAGAAGATCATTGCTTACCACGAAGCAGGACATGCTATTGTGATCAACGCCCTGCCTGAAGGTGATCCAGTCCAGAAGGTGTCCATTATTTCCCGTGGCATGATGGGCGGTTTCACTCGCGCACTGCCAACCGAGGATCGCAACCTTGAGAGCAGAAAGAAGCTTATGTCCGACATGGTTGGGATGCTTGGTGGTCGCGCCGCAGAAGAGATCATGTTTGACGACATTACATCTGGTGCTTCCAGCGATATCGAACGAGTCACCAAAATCGCTCGCAGCATGGTTACGCGCCTTGGCATGAGCGAAAAGCTTGGACCGATGACCTACGGGCAGAAGGAAGAACTGATATTCCTTGGGCGTGAGATTTCGGAACAGCGCGACTATTCAGAAGCAGTGGCTCAGGAGATCGATCGTGAAGTGCAGCGTGCGGTTAACGAAGCGTATCAGACTGCCAAAGAAATCCTTGAAACTCACAAGGACAAATTGATCGCGGTGGCTGAAAAATTACTCGAAGTCGAAACGATTACGAACGAGGAGTTTGAGGCGATATTCCCGCCTCCCGTCGAGAAAAACCAGGGCATCCCTGTAATCACCCAGGCTTGATCCCCAATTTGCTTTCAACAAGATCCAACGCTTTATCTATCAGCGCTGGATCTTGCGCGTTTAACCAATAAATATCCGGATCAGATGGTTTGAACCAGTTCGCCTGCCTGCGCACATAGACGCGTGTATTTCGCTTGATCAGGGCGACTGCCTCATCCAGGCATATTTCTCCTTTTAAATGGGCGATAATCTCGTTGTAACCGATAACTCTCATCGTCTCAAGCGCAGCTCCAAACCCCAGATCAAGCAAACGCTGCACCTCCCCAACCAATCCCTGGGCAAGCATCCTTTCAATTCGCTCATCGATGCGGGCGTATAGGATCTCACGCGGAAGCTCCAGCCCAATAATCAGCGTTGTGTAAGGTGTTTTTTCTCTCTCCCGCAAGTCGGAAAACTTCATTCCTGTGCTCAATATCACTTCCAAAGCCCGGATGGTCCGGCGGTGGTTGCGATAGTCGATATTCGCAGCTGCATGGGGATCGATGGCATTTAGCATCTCGTGGAGTTTATCGAAACCAATTCTGTTGCCGATAATTTCCAGATCCTCCCGTAATTGATCATCCGGACCGTGAGAGGGAACTTGCCAGTTCTGCAGAATCGAGCGTACATATTGCCCGCTGCCACCCGCCAAGATGGGCAGCCTGCACCGCTGGTGGATCTCATCAATAATTCGTAGAGCTGACTGCTTGTAAAGCCCTAGATTCCATGGTGCTTCCAGGCTCGCGACGTTGATCAGGTGGTGCGGAGCAGACGCGAGCTCCTCTGAGGTCGGTTTGGCAACCCCGATCTCGAGTTCACGATAAAGATAACGTGAATCGGCAGAAATAATCTCACCTTTCAAGTTTTGGGCTAACTGAATAGCAAACGAGCTTTTGCCAGAGGCAGTAGGTCCTACAATCAAAAGCAGCGGTTTCTCAGTCATCGATTTTCACAGATCTAAAGTGGAGGATGACTGGCGGACTGCCGGGAAAGAAATCCTCGACAACTGCCAGGTCCAGATTCCAGAATTCTGGAAATTCGTTGTGTTCAAAGAGAAAGGCGTTCATCGTGGCGGCAATCGCCTTCAATTTTTTTCGCCCAACGCTATATTCCGCGTGCCCAAATGCCTGGCTGCGCCGGGTTTTTACTTCAACGCAAGTCAATAACCCAGTTTCGTCCAGCATGATTATATCGGCTTCGCCAAAACGGCAGTGATAATTTCGCTGTACCAATTGGTAGCCCTGGGATTGTAAATGATCAAGCGCGAGCGTCTCACCCCAACCCCCGGTCTTTTTCCTGCTTTGTGAGCTCATATCACAAAGTATAATCGTTTCGCCCAGGTTCTCAAGCATTCCGCCAATTCATAACATTATAGTGATATCAAAGATACCTAAACAAGTTCCATTCCCGATCTTGATTCCAACTTTTAGACACATTTGAAGTATAGAGAGTAATCGCTGTTATTCCCACGGGTTTAAGTTAGAATTAACGAATTACATTTAACGGGATCTCCTATGGCTGTGTGTGAAATTGTTACGATCGGTACCGAGCTTTTATTAGGTGAAATTCAAGACACTAATTCAAGATACATTGCCAGATCACTGCGTGATATTGGAGTTGATCTCTACCGTCTTACGACTGTCGGAGATAACTTGCATCGGATCACCGCCACCCTGCAGGAAGCCTTGATGCGTGCGGATATCGTCATAACCACCGGCGGGCTCGGACCGACCGTGGATGACCCGACGCGCCAGGCTGTCGCTAATGTTTTCAACGTCAAACTTGTTTACCTAGAAGAGTTGTGGCAGCAAATATTAGAGCGCTTTAGCCACTATAACCGAATTCCAACGGAGAATAACAAACGCCAGGCTTTCATTCCAGAAAATTCCACCGCGATACCCAACCCAGTTGGTACTGCCCCGGCATTCTTTGTCGAATTAGGTGGAAAGACACTTGTCTCGCTTCCCGGTGTCCCACGCGAGATGGAATATCTCATGAACAACTTCGTGGTGGATTACCTCAAGCGGCGCTACGATCTGCGGGATGAAATCATCCTGCCTTGGGTAATTCACACCATCTCCAAAGGCGAATCCAGCATCGATGAGATCATCGGCGAAATGGAAACGCTATCCAACCCGACCGTAGGACTGCTGGCTCATCCAGGTCAGACGGACATTAGGGTGACTGCCAAAGCGCCTTCGGCTGCTGAAGCTGAGGCAATGATGCGCCCAGTTTTGCAGGAAATCCGCGCAAAACTAAAAGATTTCATCTACGGAGAAAACGATACAACTCTCGAGCAAGCTGTCGCGGAACTGTTGAATCAATCTGGCACACGCCTTTCGATCATCGAAAGCGGTACGAATGGCGAGATTTTTGAAAAATTGAAACCTTACATTCCAGATGGACGACTAACGGGAGACAATGTCGATTTGGTTTTCTCTGATGAGATTTTAATCCGCCTTTTGCACGAATATCATGACCAAAAGAACGCTGATATGGTGCTTGGAGTGATTCTTAGCCCCAAAGATTCCGATCCTCACATTCAAATCGCCTTGCTGCACAACGGGCAATTGTCTGAGATCAACAGACTCTATGGTGGACCTGCAGGAGACGCGGTTACCTGGGCAGTCAATTATGCCCTGGATATGATCCGCTGGAAGTTTATTTAAAGTTAAAGGAGAAATATGCGACAAGTAACTACCATTCTAAAAAACGCGATTGTTCTGACAATGAATCAGGACTATGAAATTTTTGAACCCGGCGCGATCGCTATTGATGGCGATATCTTGGTTGGTGTCGGCTCGCAGGCGGACATTCTTTCGCAATTCCAAGCGGTTGATGTAATCGACTGCGGTAAAAAAGTGCTATTGCCTGGTTTGATCAACACCCATACGCACATCCCCATGACATTGCTGCGCGGCCTATCTGACGACCTGCGCCTGGATGTCTGGTTGATGGGTTACATGATGCCAGTTGAACGGGAGTTTGTGTCGCCTGATTTTGTACGGCTTGGCACAAAGTTGGGTTGCGCGGAGTTTATTCGATCCGGCGTTACGACCTTCAATGACATGTACTATTTCGAGGATGATGTCGCGGAGGCTACTGCTGAGGCTGGCCTCAGGGCTGTCGTTGGTCAGACGGTGATGAAATTTCCAGCTCCTGACGCTGAATCTTATGAAGACTCACTTGCGCTTTGCGAAAACCTGATCAAAAAGTGGCAGAGCCATCCCCTTATCATCCCTGCAATCGCACCGCATGCTGTCTACACCTGCACGCCGTTGGTGCTGACCCTGGTCGTGGAGTTGGCAAAAAAGTATGATGCCATCGTCCATTTTCATGTATCCGAAACCAAAGACGAAGTTGAAAATTTACGTAAAGAGCACGGTTTACCGGTTGTTCCCTACATTCGGAAATTTGGCATGCTCGACACCAGGCTCATCGCGGCTCACTGCGTGCATCTGGATGAAGGTGAAATCCGCAGCTTGCAACACGCTGGCGTCGGCATCGCACACAATCCCACCTCCAATCTCAAGCTTGCCTCTGGTTTCGCGCCGGTTGCCCGGATGATGCACCTCGGGTGCAATGTTGGAATTGGCACGGACGGAACTGCCTCTAATAATGACCTGGATATGTTTGAGGAAATTCGACTGGCTAACCTGATCGCCAAAGCCTCATCTGGCGATCCGACCGTCTTACCTGCCCGCCAGACTCTGGCAATGGCAACCATCATCGGCGCGAAAGCGCTCCACATGGACGACATTACAGGCAGTCTGGAACCGGGCAAGCGTGCCGACCTCATCCTGGTCGATATTTCGCCTGTTCATAACCAGCCGCGTTTCTTAAGAGATCCTGATGGGATTTACGCGCAATTGATCTATGCCGCAAAATCAACCGATGTCACTGACACGATGGTCAACGGTAAGTGGTTGATGAGGAATCGGGAGATGCTCACGGTCAATGAAAAAGAACTGATTGCTCAAGCCAGCGAACTTGCTTTGCAAATCGACGAATTCCTCAAGGGACGCGAAGAATCGGTCTATTCCAAACTGATCGCGATCGGAGGTGCTGCCGAGGAGGAAAGCTTTGAGGTGCAAGCCAAAGTCAAAGTGGATTCAATTGCGCCGGTTTTAGAAGCGCTTTCGAAACCTGGCATTGTTGTCCTGCGTAAGCGGCATTATCACGAATATGACACTTATTTTGGCTTTGACAGACCTTCCCAGGGGCGCTTGCGCTACCGTGAAGACGAATTTCTTGATGAAATGGGAAAAATCATCAGCGTTCGCTCACGTCTGACGCTCATTGGCGAACTCGACACTCCTCGTAATTTGAATGATTCGCAGATTATGCTCTCACGGAGCCGATATCTTGCCCCAGCCACCCATAGCCTGAGGTTCTACCAGGAATACTTTAAACCCTCCACCAAGCTTGAAATTGAGAAAAACCGTTTGCGCTACTTGATTCAGTACAAAGGTACTGAGTTCTATATCAACCTTGACACGATTCAAAAACCTGACATTGGGAAGTTTGTTGAAATCAAGAGCCGCACCTGGAGCCGACAAGATGCTGATCAGAAGACGGCCCTCATTCACGAACTCACCACTTATCTCGGCCTGGACCAAACTCAGATAAATACGCTGGATTACCTGCAAATTGTCGAAAACACCCTGGAGAAATGAGGATAAGAATGGACCCGATCAAAGTATTATTTGCCTCCGCTGAGGTCGCCCCATTCGCCAAAGTGGGTGGGTTGGGAGATGTTTCTGGTGCTCTTCCTCCTGCGCTGAGAGATCTGGCAGCCGACGCCCTGGATATTCGCCTCATCATGCCTTTTCATGCCGCTGTAAAGAAAAAGAATCCACCTCACCGCCTCATCGGTAACTTTTCGTTTGAGGTCAATGGCCGCTCCATTTCTACTGACTTATACGTCAGCGAGATTAGTGGCGTGCCGGTTTACCTGCTTGACAACGAATTTATCAACCACGATTCACCGGTTTACCACGGTGACTGGGTGCTTGATGGCATGAAATATGTCACCTTCTCCCTGGCGCTTTTGGAAGCTGTGCGTTACCTGGATTGGAAGATCGACTTGCTGCATGCCAACGATTGGCACACTGCTCTATCAGTACACGCCCTGAAGACTACCTATTCAGAAGATCCATTTTTTGCTGGAGTGAAAACCATTCTTTCGGTTCACAACCTGCCGTTTAACGGCTGGGGATCCCAGGAAGCAATGATTGCTCTGGGTTTGGAACCCAGCAGCGATCCTGACCTGCCTGATTGGGCAAAATTTACCCCACTTCCAATGGGGCTTTCTGCTGCGGATAAGTTTATTGCTGTCTCACCAAATTACGCGCGGGAAATCCTCACCCCCGAATATGGCTGTGGCGTTGATGATTATTTGCAACTACATTCGGACAAAGTCATGGGAATCCTGAATGGAATCGATGAATCCAAATGGAATCCAGCAACTGATGAGGCGATTTCAAGCAATTTCAGCCTTGATAACATTGAAGGCAAATTCAAAAACAAACTCGACCTGCAAAAAGCACTCGGGTTTGAAATCAATCCGGACATTCCCCTGCTTACGACTGTCAGCAGGCTGGACCGTCAAAAAGGCATTCCCAGCATCCTCAAGGTTCTTCCAACTCTCATTGATCAGCCCTGGCAATTCGCGCTTTTGGGTACAGGCGATCCGGAGCTCGAACGGTTGGCGGGCGAGCTCAGCGCTCAATACCCCGATAGAATTGCTTCGATTCTGAAGTATGACGATGTGATAGCGCGCATGCTATACGCAAGTGGTGATATTTTCCTGATGCCAAGTCTTTATGAACCCTGCGGTCTTTCGCAAATGTTCGCGATGCGTTATGGTAATCTTCCTCTCGCCACCAGTACGGGCGGCTTGGCAGACTCCATTCTCGATTACTCCGCTGACCCAGCTTCTGCAACCGGTTTCCTTTATGCAGAAAAGAATGAAAAAGGATTACAGCAAGCGCTCAAACTTGCGTTGGAGGTCTTCGAGGATAAGGTTTCCTGGGCGATTATGCGCCGCAACGCGATGAGCGCGCGGTTCTCATGGAAGCTGTCCGCGGGTAAATATCTTGATGTCTATCGCAAACTTCTTGCGTAACCAGTCACTGAAAGGATTTTCTTTATGAATCTTCCTCGTTCTTCTGGTATTTTACTCCACCCCACCAGCCTTCCCGGTCCGGATGGAATAGGCGATTTGGGTCCGGAAGCCTATCGTTGGATTGACTTTCTGCACGCCTCTGGTACCCAACTGTGGCAAATCCTGCCGCTTGGACCGACTGGATACGGCGATTCACCATACCAATGTTTCTCCGCTTTCGCTGGGAATCCCTACCTTGTCAGCCCAATTCTGCTGCTTGAATCAGGCTTGTTAAAAACCTCTGATTTGCGTCAGAGACAGGAATTTCCTGAAAATACGGTGGATTTTGGTCCAGTTATCCAGTGGAAAAGCCATCTTTTGGATACCGCATTCAACAATTTTCTAACCTTACAATCATCTGAAATTGCCGATCAATTTGAGCATTTCAAAAGGGAAAATTCAAATTGGTTGGATGACTACGGTCTGTTTATGGCAATCAAAGAATCCCAGGGTGGTCAATCCTGGTCAGACTGGCCAAAAGCGTTGAAATTCCGGGAATTTACGGCTCTGGAGCAGGTTCGTTTAGAGTTAGCAACTGTCATTGAGAAGGTAAAGTTCAGCCAATTCCTCTTTAATCAACAATGGCAAAACTTGAAGAATTACGCCCATGAAAAAGAGATTCGAATCATCGGCGATATGCCTTTTGTGATTGCCTTCGATAGTGCTGATACCTGGGCGAATCCCCAGCTCTTTTTGATGGATGAATCGCTCTCACCCACTATGGTTGCTGGAGTTCCCCCAGATTACTTCTCGGCTACCGGTCAGCTTTGGGGAAACCCCCTCTACAATTGGCCGGTTCATGCGCAGCAAAACTATGACTGGTGGGCTCGCCGCCTTGGCGCAGTGCTTTCCATGGTGGACCTGGTCAGACTCGATCACTTTCGCGGATTTGCGGGTGCCTGGCATGTGCCTTTCGGGTCTGAAAACGCGATTAAAGGTGAATGGAAAAAGAGTCCAGGGCTTGAATTGTTTACAGCGTTGCAGAAACATTTCCCGGACCTGCCAATCATTGCTGAAGACCTCGGAGTCATTACTCCTGATGTGGAAGAACTGCGGGATGGGTTTGGTTTTCCCGGAATGAAAATTCTCCAGTTTGCCTTCTCTGGCGATCCGCAGGACGACTTCCTGCCGCACCACTACCCAGTCAATTGCTTTGCATATACCGGCTCGCATGACAACGAAACCGCCCAAGGGTGGTTTGATCATGCCACCCTAAAAGAAAAGAAATTCTGTTTGGATTACCTCGGAGCAAATGAAACTGAAGTTCCCCACAGGATGATCAGGGAAGTCTGGCGATCAGTTGCGGATTTTGCGATCGCGCCGATGCAAGATTTCCTTGGACTGGGTTCTGAAGCGCGGATGAATTTGCCTGGCTGCGCGTCAGGAAACTGGTCCTGGCGAATGCCGAAACGGGCACTTAGCAGCGAGCTAAAAGATCAGGTCTATCAGCTCAACTTCCTCTACAGCCGTTTGCCGGAGAAGGAAATTGCCCGAAACTCACAAGCGCACAAAGCAGAAACCAGCGGTGCAGTCCAACCGCACTAAGGTTTGATAGAGGGTCAAAAAGAGGCTGAAACGAGAATTTCAGCCTCTTTTTTGTCTACGATTGTGAATACTTCTCGTGAGCTGCCATCGCGGCACCCACGATACCCGCCAAATTCTGCAACTTCGCGGCAACAACCGGAGCTTCGGTCGTGAAATATTTTGAATATTTGTCAAAATCGGCGCTGACGCCGCCACCAAGAACAAAGATTTCGGGATTGAGCAGTGCTTCGTAGGTGAGCAGAACGTTATTAAAACGGGATGCCCACTCTTTCCAAGACAATTTTTCTTTGGTCTTGACCGCACCGGAGGCACGATGTTCTGCTTCCTTTCCGCGAATCTCAATGTGACCGAGCTCTGTGTTTGGCATCAACTTGCCTTCCACGAATAAGGCTGTGCCCAAACCTGTACCGATTGTCAGGAACATGACCACATCGTACTGTTTCAGTGCTTCATCGCCAAAACGCATCTCAGCCAATCCAGCTGCGTCGGCATCATTCAGGACCAACGCAGGCTGCCCGGTCTTTTCCTTGATCAGCGTTTCCAGGTTATTTCCAATCCAGTCCTTGTGCAGGTTGGCAGAGGTAAAGATCTGACCGTGTTTCACCACGCCAGGGAAACCCGCCCCAATTGGACCTTCATAATTGAGTTCTTTCTTGATCTTATTGATGCTTTTGACAATAACTGCTGGTTCTTGAATGGTCTTATAGGCAATCCGAACCCGTTCCGAAACCAAAAGACCGGTTTCCGTATCCACGATCGCACCTTTTGTGGCTGAACCCCCGATATCAATCCCTAAAACCTGCATTTCTCCTCCTTTTAGTTACACCCAAAATTCAAGTGTTCTTCATAAGTTTTTGAAAAGTTGTGTGTCAGACTGCCATCACATTTTACTCTGAAGAAAAGATAATCCGTTTGTGCTGGAGCGACTGCTGCCTTAAGAGCTGCAAGGCTCGGGTTGGAAATTGGTCCTGGTGGCAAGCCTGGATTACGGTATGTATTATACGGCGAATTAACCTCTAAATTGGTATAAGTCAACGGACTTTGCCACCATGTGTTTTTTTGCGCGTCATACCCTAAAGCATACTGGACGGTCGGGTCTGTTTCGAGCAGCATACTAATTGCCAGCCGGTTATGGAACACGGATGCAATCGTCGCCATCTCCTCTTCGGCAAGGGTCTCCCTTTGGATGATGGATGCCAACGTGACCGCCTGGTGCAAACTCAAATCGCTGTTTTGTAAGTCTATTTCAAACGCATCTGTGACAACTGTCATCAGGAAACGAGTAAGGATATCGGCAACAAAGTCTTGCAACGTAATGTCAGGTTTCATGCTGTAATTTCCAGGAAAAAAGTAACCCTCCAATGACTGCCAGGGTGGAATTCGAAGTTGCTCCCTGTAAGTGTCCGGCGGTGCGGTGACTAATGTCAGAAAATCAGACGCTGTAAACTGAAAACCCAGCCCATCGATCATCGCTGCGATTTCTTCCAGCCGCCAACCAGCGTAAATGATGAACTGTTTATCCCGTCGGGAGACATCAGAGATCAGGTCGGCTATTTCGATCGCGTTTAAGCCCATAGGGACAGTGTAGTTGCCAGGTTGGATTCCACGATCTTTTCCTGAATAGATGAGGTAGGCGCAAGTCAGACTGCCCGAAGCAACCAAATTTCTTTGTTCCAGGGTTGCGCAAAGCTGCTGGACAGACTGGTCTGGTTCAACCTGCACCTTTTCTTCGCGCAGACCATTGCCCGGCGCAACATACAACATCACATCCCTGCCCTGTAAAAGCACCAGCCCTGTCTTCAATGCCGAAAAAGAACTTACAGATTTGCCAGGAAAACCGTAAATTTCCCTGGTCTTGTAATTCACAAAGAACAACCCGACTGCCATTGTTGTAGCCACAAGCAGGAACATGAGAGGGAAAACGGACTTGCGCCTTCTAGTCACTTTCATCCTCAGGAGTCCGCGGACAATGGTCCAGATAATTCTGCAGGATCAATGCAGCAGCCTTGTCATCAAGCGGTTGTCGCCGTGAATTACGGCTCTTATCCATCTGCACGCTGGTGGAAATCACATTTTGGGTGGAAAAAGATTCATCCCAGGTCGTAACAGGCACACAGCAGGTAGAACTTAACTGCTCTACAAAACGCAGTACCGATCGCGCTCTAGGACCTTCACCACCGTCAGAATCATACGGCAACCCAACTATGATCTTGCCGCAGCCCTCTTCCTGAGCAATCCGGCATACTTCTTCCGCATCTTTTGCCCTGGAAGTATGCAGGATGATGGTCAGCGGCCGCGCCAGGCTGCAGCTTTCATCGCTGATCGCGATCCCAATTCTCACGTTTCCGTGGTCAACTCCAAGAATTTTCAAATTTCAGGTCCGTTTCTCACCAATCAACTTCAAAAATTATACAATGAATTACCCTTGGGTTCCGATCAATGGTTTGCCCAGAGATTAAAACAAAAGGCAATGGTGTGAACCACTGCCTTTTTTCGATTACTTTCTCCTTTACCTTTTCAGGTGAACCCTGAGGGAATCGCGGTCTTTTTGGACTAATGCCTGAAGATCTCCCAATGCTTGCGCCCTTTGCAGCGTGGCAAAACTCATGCCTTCCCCGGGTATCTCAAAATCGATGTCGGCGTCCTTGGTGAAGTGAATAAACAATCCACCAGGTTGACCGCCTTTATGTAGTTGCCCGGTGGAATGCAGGAAGCGTGGTCCAAATCCAAGAGTGGTTGCTTTGTTGAATGTGTTCAGAATCTTAGCCCGCAGCGCTTGAAGGAATGCAAAGTTTTCCTCCAGACGCGGAATGAAACCGCTCAGAACTATGTAACCTTTTTCTGGAACTGCCCTGGCATAAGCGAGCAGCAAAGATTCAAGCGTGGTTTCTTTCAGAGCCTCTTCATTTCTGAAGCCATACACGAAAGCCTCTTCGTTTTCCCAAATAGGTTCTCCATCTTCGAGTTTGCCGCTCTTCTGATAAGCGTTGATCACGTCCTTGGCAATCGTTTTACTGAGCTGCACATTTGGCTGATCAAAAGCGTTCACCTGAAGCACCGCGCAAGCAACCACAGTGGCATACTCCCACCGATAAAATTCCTTCGCAAGCGCGTACGGTTCCGGAATGGCGATGGTCAACACAATATGCCCGGCTTGCTTTAGTTCCTTTACCAGCCCAGCTTTGCTGCTGTCGGTCTTGAAGTAGACGAAGATTCTGTCCTCAGGATAGTTTTGCCCCTGCAAGGCAGGTTCGTTTTCAATCGGGAGTATTCCAACACCTTCCTTGCCACTGCTTTCAGCAATCAGCTGCTCAAGCCACGGCACCAGGCTTCCCGCGTAACTTTCAGCGATGAAGGTTAACTTGTCTTTTCCGCGTTTTGCCGCCTCTCCCAGCACCAAGCCCAGCATCAGGTTGGGATTGGCTGGATAAGGCACGTTTTTGCGGCTCTGAAGGTCAGAGGCATTGCCTTGCGCGAGCAGTTTCTGCAGGTCTATACCCATTAGCGCTGCGGGAACCAAACCAAAATGAGTGAATACGGAATACCTTCCGCCGACATCCGGGCGGGCATTGAACACCTTTCGGAAGCCTTTTCTGTGAGCCAGATCCTGTAAAGATGTATTTGGATCAGTAACTGCAATAAAGTGCTGACCAACATTATCAACACCAAGCTTTTCCAATTCCGCCCAGAAGTACTTTACCGCCGACATTGTTTCACTGGTTCCGCCGCTTTTACTCGACACGATGAAGATTGTCTTTTTAAGGTCCACATCACGCAGACGGAAGGCAATTTCATCCGGGCTGGTGGTATCAATGATTTGAAGTCTCAAACCTTTGCCTCCTGCCGGTGCAATTGCCTGGCTCATCACTTCCGGTGCCAGAGATGACCCGCCCATGCCTAAAACAAAAGCATGTTCATATCCTTCTGCCAGTAACGAGTCCTTGAAAGCACTCAACTCTTCAACCAGCGCGAATTGCTGACCTGGCAGGTTTAGCCAGCCCAAGCGCTCGCGAATTTCATCGTACCCGGATGAGTCCTTTGTCCAGAAAGAGGGTTCGTGGTCGAACAAACTTCCTACGTAGATCTCATCGGCTGCTTTTTTGACAGCGGCACGGACTGCATCCCCCAAATCTTGGAGCTCAGCCTTGAAGAAGGCGCGTTTTGTTTCAATTGTGTCAAGCAGCGAGGTATAAGCCTGCATGAATTGCTCAACACCTTTGTCTTCAAGCTCCTGGGCAATATGGATAAAGTCAAAACCCAATTCAGGGAGTAGGTTAAAAGTGTCAGTTGCCCGCTGTAAGTCGTGTTCAATCATGACATCGGTGTGACCGTGGTCAAGAAACGCATCCAACGTCGCGGGTGGAATAGTGTTGACGCTATTTGCGGCTACCAATTCATCCACGTACAATGTGTCTGAATAAGCCTTGTTCTTGGTGCCGGTTGACGCCCACAACGGACGCTGTACCTGGGCACCGTGCGCTTTTAGGGCATCGAAGCGTTCAGAAGCGAAAAACTTCAAAAATTCCTGATATGCCAGCCGGGCATTGTCAACCGCGACGACCCCAGCCAAAGCTACAACCTGATCGGCTGCCTGAGCGTTGCAATCAGAGCACTCTTCAAGACGGCTGTCCACCAGCGTGTCAATCCGTGAAACAAAAAACGAGGCGACACTCGCGATATGATCTATTGGTAGGTCTTCGGACAAACGCTTCTCAAGACCAGCAAGGTAAGCCTCCATCACCTCGAGATACCGGGGAATTGAGAAAATAAGGGTCGCATTGACGTTGATACCTTCGCTGATCAACGCCTCGATCACCGGTAATCCAGCCTTGGTGGCAGGCACCTTGATCATGACATTTTTGCGGTTCATTTGAGCCCACAACGCACGACCATCCTCGATGGACTTTTCGGTGTCATGCGCCAGCAGAGGGTTAATTTCCACACTCACCATGCCGTCCAAACCGTCGGTGGCTTCATACACAGGTCTAAAGAGATCTGCTGCTGCCTGGATATCCTCACGAACCAGTTCGAGGTAAATTTGTTCTCTGGTCAACCCTGCCCATGCCATTGATTGTAGCGTGTCATCATATGCCGCACTGCTGCTGATGGATTTCTCAAAGATACTGGGGTTGGAAGTAACTCCATAGACTTCCCCGTCTTTGATCATGCGCGCCATTTCACCGTCCACCAACATGCCGCGTTCGATGTTATCGTACCAGACTGATTGCCCTGATTGTTTTAGAACTTGAGATCGGTTCATTAATTCACTCCTGATTTCTAAAAGAGCTTACGCGCTAACTTCACAACATTGTCTACAGTAAAGCCAAATTTTTCCAACACGATCTCACCTGGACCACATTTGCCAAACGTGTCGATGCCAATTGCAACACCTTCAGTACCGACATATTTCTGCCAGCCCGTAGTAACTCCGGCTTCTATCGATATTCGCCGTTTTACTTCGGCGGGCAGTACAGACTGCTGGTACCTCTTTGATTGCTTTTCAAACAATTCCCAACTGGGGAAGGATACAACCCGCACCTTTCGACCTTGTTTCTCAAGCTTCTTTCCAGCGTCAAAAGCCAGGCTTAGCTCGGAGCCGGTTGCCAGCAAGATGATGTCCGGTGTACCCGCTTCAGATTCGTAAAGGATATATCCACCCTTTGCTACTCCCTTGGCAGGGTTGCAAACCTTTCGGTCGAAGGTGGGTAAGTTTTGTCTTGAAAGGATTAAGGCAACTGGAGCATCACGATGTTCGACGGCGTACTTCCACGATTCCGCAACTTCATTGGCATCACCAGGTCGCAGGACGATCAAATCGGGGATCAAGCGTAAACTCATTACATGCTCAATTGGCTGATGGGTGGGACCATCTTCTCCGACTGCAATGGAGTCATGTGTAAGGACCCAGACCACGCCCATTTTGGACAAAGAGGCTACGCGCAGAGATCCCCGGGCATAGTCTGAGAAAACCAGGAAGGTAGCAACATATGGAATGATTCCGCCATATACATGCAAACCATTACCGATCGCGCCCATCGCAATTTCCCTGACTCCAAAATGCACATTTCGACCCTCCGGGGTTTCAGGGCTGAACGCGGGTACCTTATCCATCCAGGTTTTGACTGAGGATGCCAGGTCTGCCGAGCCGCCAAACAGCTCTGGCAGCACGCCTGCTATCGCGTTGATGACTTTTCCGGAGGCTTCCCGCGATGCCAAACCTTTTTCGCTCGCAGGGAATACCGGCAGACTCTTTTCCCAACCTTTAGGCAGTTTACCGCTCAGCCTGCGTTCAAACTCAATTGAAAGCTCTGGATAAGCCTTTTTATACTGCTCATAAGTACGAACCCATTTATCCTGAGCCTTTTTGCCGGCTTCAAGACGGGTTCGGAAATGTTCCAATGCGTCTTCTGGAACATAAAACATGGGTTCAACAGGCCAACCAACATTTTCCTTAGCCTTGGCTAATTCTTCCTTGCCCGCTGGCGAGCCATGGATACCGGAAGTATTCGCTTTGGTTGGAAGACCGTAACCGATAATCGTGCGGCAGAGGATGAGCGAGGGACGGGGGTCCTTTTTTGCTTCCTCAACTGCCGCGTCAATTGCGTCGACGTTATTTCCATCCTCAACTCTCAACACATGCCACCCGTAAGCAGCGAATCGTGCTGCGACATCTTCGGTGAATGTTATTTTCGTAAAACCTTCGATAGTTATCTTGTTATCATCGTACAGGTAAATCAGTTTTCCGAGTTTCAGATGCCCTGCGAGTGATGCAGCTTCCGAACTGACGCCTTCCATCAGGTCGCCATCAGTTACGATCCCAAAGGTGTAGTGGTCAACAATTTTGTGTTCAGGTTTGTTAAAAATGGCGCCCAGGTGCTGCTCGGCGATTGCCATCCCGACTCCACTCGCAAAACCTTGCCCGAGAGGACCTGTTGTTGTTTCGACTCCCGGCGTATGTCCCCATTCCGGATGACCTGGCGTTTTGGAACCCCACTGACGAAATTGTTTCAAGTCGTCCATCGAAACATCATAACCAGTTAGGTACAGCATGCTGTAAAGCAGCATGGAGCCATGCCCACCTGAAAGGACAAAACGATCACGGTTTGACCATGTCGGATCTACCGGATTGTAGTGCATGTGCCGCATGAATAGCGTGTAGGCAAGTGCTGCAGTGCCCATAGGAAGACCGGTGTGACCAGAATTTGCTTTCTGCACTCCGTCTGCCGAGAGAAACCTGATTGTATTTAATGCTTTTTCCAGATCGATCTTAGCCATGTATGACCTCCACATTTTTTATTTTGGGATGATAAAATTCTACCATTGAATCTTTTGTCACAGCCTCAATAATGCAGGATTAGTTAAGCCAGATTAACTATCTGAGAAAGATGAGACATACATGGACCTCAAAGGAAAAAATGCTTTAGTCACTGGTAGCGGCATTCGCCTTGGGCGGGCAATCGCGCTCGCGCTTGGAAAAGCAGGCTGCAATCTCGCGCTTCACTACAACTCTTCTATTGAGTCGGTAATCCAGGTAAAGTCCGAGCTTGAGAAAATGGGCAGAAAGGCTCGGGTCTTCCAACAGGACCTTGAAGATATCACTCATGTAAAGGAATTGATGGACCGGGTTTGTGGTGAATTTGGTCACATCGATGTTTTGATAAACAACGCCGGTATTTATCCTGCTGGTCCCGGTAAAGCCGCGACACCCGAGAAAATCAACCGCGTCTTTAATGTGAATCTTTTTTCCCCCTGGCTTTTAATTTCAGCTTTTGCCAACCAACTTCCCAAGGATACACAAGGAAGAGTGATCAATATTAGCGATGGGAAAATTTTCCAGACCGGCACAGACCATTTCAGCTATCGAGTAACCAAACAAGCGATCAACACCATTACTGCAATGTTCGCCCTGGAACTGGCACCTAACATCACGGTTAATGCGATTGCACCCGGTACAATGCTGCCTTTACAGGGCTACGAGCATGTAAACTTACAGGTTGTCGCAGACCGCCAGATCCCATTACGACGCATCGGCGACCCGGAAATCGTAGCTCAAAATGTCCTGCACATTCTCAGCCAGGATTTCATGACAGGGCATGTTATCCGGGTGGATGGCGGCGAATTTCTCTAAAAGGATGCCAGATGGACAAAATCATCATTACAGATTTAAGAGCAACAGGCATCATTGGGGTAAAGTCTCCTGAACGGGACCAACCGCAAACGCTGCTGATAAACATCACCCTCTATACTGACCTACAGCCTGCGGGATTAACCGACGACATCAAGGATACCGTCAGTTATTCATCCGTTGCCAAATCAGTCGCTGCCCGTGTGGCAGAGACGCAGTTTTTCACACTCGAGGCACTCGCGGAAGAGCTTGCCAGAATGATCCATGCCAGGTACAACATTCATGCAGTAACCATCAGGATTGAAAAGCCTGAATTTGTTGCCAACACATCCCGTGTTGGAGTTGAAATCTACCGGGAAGCAGCCGCTGACAATACTTAATTAGAGATCCGGTTTAAGAATTCCATCCTGGTTTCAAGGCGTTTTCTGAATCCACCCAGCATCGCGGACGTGGTCATTTTTGCCTGTTCCTTTTTGATCCCGCGCATCATCATACACAGGTGCTGCGCCTCGATCACCACACCCACCCCCCATGGATTGATGGTCTCCTGGATGAACTCCGCAATTTGTTGTGTCATCCTTTCTTGAACCTGCAACCTATGCGCATACATATCGACAATCCGGGGTATTTTCGAGAGTCCAATGACTTTCCCTTTGGGCACGTAAGCCACATGAGCTCTACCAAAAAATGGCAGCATGTGATGCTCACACAAACTGAAAAACTCAATATCTTTCACGATGACCATTTCATCATAATCAACCGTGAATAAAGCGCCATTGACCAGTTGAACTGGATCGGTATGATACCCGGCAAGAATCTCCTGATAAGCCCGCGCAACACGTTCAGGTGTGCGAACCAATCCTTCTCGTTCAGGATCCTCCCCAACAGCTCTTAAAATCGCACTGACAGACCTTGTAATTTCAGGTATATCAAATCCACTTTCGCCGTAAAGGTTGAGACCAGGGTTAAAATCATCATCATCTTCGTAAGTCATGGTTGCGTTCTCCTGAACCTATTTTAACGCACATGCAGCCTCTGGAGAGGCTGCATGTATATCTTCATTTCTAAAAGAATTATCCAACAATCGGGTCAATCAGACCGTAGGTTCCATCACGGCGACGATATAGAACATTGATCTTTGAAGTTTGGGCATTATAGAACACAAAGAAGTCCTCGTGCCCGAGCAGCTGCAATTGTTCAAGTGCTTCCTGCTCATCCATGGGAGTCAAGGTGAAAGTCTTCCTTCTAACGATCACGGGTGCAACTTCTTCCTCGTCTACTTCCTCATCCCCTGGAGTCACCTGAGTGACCTCAGCAGCTTCAGGAGCACGTTTGCGCCAGTGCTTGCCCTTAAATCGTTCTATTTGTCGGGTCATTTTATCTACGGTTGCGTCAATCGCGGCGTAAATGCTGTCCGCTCTTTCTTCAGAGCGAAGAATGAAACCCTTTCCGCGAATGGTTACCTGAGCGATAAAGCGATCTGATGCGTTCCGAGCGGTCTTGGCATACCCCAAGTCGACACGGCACTCCCCAATCTCGCTGAGGAACCGATCTAATTTTCCGACTTTCTTTGTCGCGTATTCCTTGATTCGGTCGGTCAAATCAAGGTCTTTTGTGTAAATATCCATATGTAGAGCCATGGGAACCTCCTGGATGATTTTATGGAATTATACATGATTCGATGTATAAACAAAAATTTAGTTAATGTTGAAATCTGACCTCCCTACTGTGACAGCATATACAAGATCCGATTTTGCATCCCTTAGCGCCTTTGAGGCAGATTCGAGAGTAGCCCCGGTCGTAAACACATCGTCAATTAACAAGATCCTCTTCCCTTTTACAATCGTAGGATCTGCTTCAAACACACCTCTCACATTTTCCCTTCGCGATTTTACATCCAGGTCTACCTGAGAGGCATTTTCCCGGATTCTGAGTAAGCCTTCCGTGGAAATGGGTTTTCCCAACGCTTGTGCCACGGGCTGAGCAAGACGTTCTGCCTGGTTGTAACCCCGCTGTTCCTGCTTACTTCTCGAAAGTGGCACCGGAACAACCAAATCAATCTTCCAGGTTTCCGCATGGATCACTTTTAACAAGTAACTCGCCAGTACCCTGGCAACACCCACATCGTTTTGGTATTTTAACTGGTGAACAGCTTCCCGGATTACACCGCCGTAATAGGCAAAGGCACGAAATTGTGCATAGGGTGGCTTTTGATTTTTGCAACTTGGGCAATGTCCGCTCGTGCTGACATAGGCGTTGCAGTAAGGGCACACGTTAGCTGGTATGCGCTTGATGGTCGCGTAACAATCAGGGCAAATAATTTCGCCCTCAAGCCCACAACCCAGGCAATGTGGCGGAAAGATCCAGTCTATCGCGTCCCACATCCATTCTGGCAGTTGACCCTTAAATTGTTTTGATCGCATCAGGAAGCAAATGTGTTTTGATAGAAAAGCTGTATGGCAGGCCAAAATATCGAGAGCAAGGTAAACAAAATCATCAGAATCAGAATGATGATCAGAAAGTATTCCAGGGGTCCAAGACTGTTTCCGGCTCTGGAAGCCATACAAACCTCCTCCATAATTGGTAAATCCATTATAATATTTAAATATAATCCTGAAAACCTTAGATTATCTATTGCCTGGTTCACTTGAAACATATAAGATTATCGTGTAGTTCTAAGAAAGAAAAGGAGCAAAATGAGTGATATTTTTGAAACAGTGGCTGAGGATCGCGACCCATTAAAAAAGTTGCTTTCCAAAATTCCTGGATTTAAGGGTTATGTTGAACGCGGTGATCGCAGATTATCTGACAAATTGCTGCGTGAAACCATAGCAAATGAATATGAAGCGCATTATCAGCGAATTTCAGGTTTGCAGCGCGACTTGATCTCCCAGGGAGGTCTGGCTTACCTTGATGACCTCGAACAAGCTGCCATCAAGCTGCGTCAGTTTATTGATCGCGTCCGCACTGCTTCTTACGGATATGCGGGTCTGTTTGATGCGATCAAAATCAAAGAAGAAGAGTTGGCAACCATCTATCAATATGACGTTGACTTGCTGGAAAATGGCGCGAATGTGTCCGCTGCGATCGACAATGTCGAAACCTCCATCGGTACAGATGGTCTCCCAGCTTCCATCCGGCATTTGATCACAGTTGCTAAAGAATGCGTTGATCTCTTCAACAAGCGTTCTAATGCCCTCAAAGGCATCGCGTAATTAATTAGTTCAGGATATCTTGGAGGAATAATATGGCAAGAGTATTTGATGTTGTTGAATATCCCAGTGAGATGGCAGATGAGTTGGTTCATCGTTTTCCCGAAACGGGAATTGCTGACTTACGCTTTGGTTCACAGGTAATTGTCCGCGAGTCGCAGGCCGCGGTCTTCTTCCGCGATGGTCGCGCGCTGGACGTGCTCGGTCCGGGGCGCCACACGATCACCACCGCAAACGTGCCGTTGCTCACAGACTTGTTGGGTAAACTTTTTGGAGATCGCACGCCTTTCACAGCTGAGATCTACTTTGTTTCGATGCGCGAATTTGCTGATCGCAAATGGGGCACCCCGCAACCAATTATTGTCCGCAACACTGGTGTCGGTCTTGGGATCGCCCTTTTGCAAGGTTTTGGCACTTATAGTTTCCAGGTCTCAGATCCGCAGCAGTTCGTGACCCAAATCGTTGGTCAGCTTGGCGCTTATCGCACCTCTGACATCGAAAACCGCCTTCGCACCATGCTGCTCTCACGTCTGCAGGACTTGCTCGGAGAGACTACTTCTCAAAAGAATGTGCTCGATCTGATCGGTCTTACCGATGAACTCGGTGCTGGCGTGCGCGCCAAAGCCCAGGACGACTTTTTGGCGATTGGTTTGCTGCTGAAATCGTTCTACATCGGTAACCTCAAACCGTCCGATAAATCGGCCAAGGAATTGCGTGAGATGGGCATGCTCGACATGCAAACCTACACTCAGCTCCAGGCTGCTGATGCCATGCGCGATGCTGCCCAGAATCCCTCTGGTGGAGCTGGTCTGACTGCTGGAATTGGTGCTGGTATGGGTATCGGGAACGTTCTATCCGGTTCACTTGCCGGCATGACCCAGGGTCAGTCTCAAACTCAGCCGTCATCTCCCGCAGCTGCTGCTACTGGCATGCCGGACATTATGACCCCCTCTGAAGCCGCTGGTTTCCTGAAGGTTTCTGAAGAAGATGTGCTCGCAGCCATCAATGCTGGCGAATTAAAAGCCCGCAAGATTGGCAGCGCTTATCGCGTGAGCAAAGAATCTCTCCAGGAGTATCTGCGCGGTTAATACTGAGCTTGGCAGGTAAAAGTGGCTGGTTGTTGTGATCAGCCACTTTTTTGTTTTAGCCGATGGCTTTCCTGATCAGGTCGCGGATTTGTGCTTCCACCTTAGCATCCAATTTAATGATGGCGAAAGAAGTCGCCCAAAAGAGACCGTCATCCAGTTTGGCATTATCGCCAAAACCCAGGGTGCTGTACCTTGACCCAAAACGATGTGCGCTCTGAAAAAATAACAGGGTCTTGCCACCTAACTGGTAAGCGGGCATTCCATACCAGGTTTTGGGATATAGCTCAGGAAATTCTTCCTTGATCATTTCGTGCAGTCGAAAAGCGAGTTCTTTTTCATCCACTGGCATTTCGTTGATCTTATCGAGCACCGCTTGCTCATCACTCGCCTTGCTTCGGTTCGATTTTTCAGCCTTTAGTTCTTTTGCTCGTTCTTTCATGGCAGCTTTTTCATCTTCTGACCAACCCGAACCACCCGCATCGTGTTTCTTTAAATTTTTCTCTGACATACTGCACCTCACTTTTTTTATTCTAAATAAATGCAATTTATCAGTAAAATGTGTGTACAGGCATTTAGAGTGATAATTACTACAGGCAAAATATCATGCCGATTAAACACAAAAGGCATTCCACATAAGGAATGCCTCATTTGGATCAGGGAAATTAAGTTTACTTTTTGTTGGCTTCGATAGCGGTTACTGCATCACCGACAGAGTGAATGTTTCTCGCGTCTTCATCAGAAATATTGATGTCAAATTTTTCACAGAAACCGTCGATCAGGAAGAATTGGTCCATCGAGTCAGCCTTGAGGTCCTCGATGAAACGGGTCTCCAAAGTGATATCGTCCCCATCGATTTTCAGGACATCCATGACAACCGCTTTGACTGCTTCAAAAATTTCGTTTTGTTCCATTTTTTACCTCTGTTGTTATAATGACTTTAACTGTATCACAATTGTTTGACTTTTATTGTAGCCTCTACTATAACACTCTATGATGAAAAAAGATGCGCGCCTTCCACAAAGAAAGGATGATCACCTAAAGATCAACCTTGAGCAGGATGTCCAGTCATTTACCTCAACTGGTTTTGAAAAAATTCATTTAAGGCACAACGCCCTGCCTGAGCTGGACTTTGATGGTATCGACTTAACATTAACCCTCTTCAATAAACATCTCTCAGCCCCGATCCTGATTTCTTCCATGACAGGAGGCACGGCGGCTGGGGCATCTTTTAACCAAATATTAGCTTTGGCAGCAGAACAATGCGGGATTGCGATGGGTGTTGGCTCCCAGCGGGCAGCGATTGAAAACCCGGAGCTGCGCGAAAGCTTTGGCATTCGAAAATATGCTCCAAATGCGCTAATATTTGCCAACCTTGGGGCTGTGCAGCTTAATTATGGTTATGGGATTGATGAATGCAAGGCTGCGGTGGATATGCTTGAGGCGGACGCACTTTACTTGCATCTCAACCCCCTGCAAGAAGCCTTACAGCCAGAAGGCAACCACAATTATTCAGGCTTACTGCCAAAAATCGAACAGGTATGCCGATCGCTGCCAGTTCCTGTTTTGGTAAAAGAAGTTGGCTGGGGTATCGGCATTGAAACCGCAAGACAACTCCTGGAAGTTGGTGTCGCCGGCATCGATGTGGCAGGAGCGGGAGGAACTTCCTGGGCTAAAGTTGAGATGTATCGCCAGCCGGATCCCCTGAGAGCCTCCATCAGTGCTGCTTTTGGCGATTGGGGCATACCAACTGCCCGGAACCTGTTAGAACTGCGAAACCTCGAGGGTAATCCGCTCATCTTCGCTTCTGGCGGCTTGAGAGATGGTGTGGATCTTGCCAAATCGTTCGCGCTTGGGGCGAGACTGGGTGGATTTGCTCGAAAATTCTTACTTGCAGCTAATCTTGGTGAGACCGAATTGGTCAACCAAATCGAAGGGATAAGAACAGAGCTACAAGTCGCTATGTTTGCCTGCGGAGTTGGGTCCCTCCCAGAGTGGGATATCAACCGCCTGGATGGCATTGAGCGATTATGACCCAACTGACCTCGCTAAAAGAACAATTTGAAACAAGTTTGAAGCAACTTGTGCTTGCCCGTACCCCGGAAAGCCTGCCGGGTCTTCGCGAAATGGTCAGCTATCACTTTGGCTGGAATGAAGCTTCACCAAAAATTGGCAAACGCTTGCGACCTATGCTTTTGCTCGCCAGCGGTCAATTGGTTGGCGAACAGCCTGTACGCTTGATGCCTGCTGCCGTGGCGATGGAAGTTTTGCACAATTACACCCTGGTTCACGACGACATCGAAGATCAGGGTGAAACCCGCCATGGACGGGAATGCCTCTGGCTGAGATACGGCCTTGCACAAGCGTTAAATACAGGAGATTTCCTGTCCACGATGGCACACGACATTTTTTGTGAAGTAGCAGAGATTGTCGAACCTGCGCTTTTTGCCAGAGCTTATGCTGTCTTTCGGGCGGCTGCGATTGACGTGATCCGCGGTCAGTACCTGGATATGCACTTCGAAACAAAAAAGACCGTTTCAATCGACGAGTATCTTGAAATGATCAGGCTCAAGACATCCTGCCTGATTTGCGCTTCCATCCGAATTGGCGCAATGCTGGCTGGAGTGGATGAGGTGACAGATCACACACTTGAAGAGATTGGCGAACACGCTGGATTAGCGTTTCAAATCCAGGATGATTACCTGGGCATCTGGGGAGACACAAGTACTACCGGTAAGTCAAATCTGACTGATCTCACGACAAGGAAAAAGACCTATCCCATATTGCTCGGTTTGGCTGAATGCCCGCCTTTCAAGGCTGCCTGGGATGCCAACCCACAAATATCTCCTGAGCTTGCCAGGAAAATGGCTGGGATGCTATCCGAATGTAGAGTGGATGAGAGAACAAACGAAGCTGTTTTTCAACATCTTTCAGCCATAAAAGAAAGTCAGAAACGCTTTGGTCACGCGGGCGAGGATGACACCGCCAATCTTTGGAACTTGCTGAATTCAGCCTTCAACCCCACGTTCACTTCGAGCTCGAAGGCTGAAACTCCGATTTAGCCCGCCAGCTCGCCACAATTAACCCCAAACCAATCCAGTAATAAGGCAAGCCGAAGGTGTCCAGGCTAAAGCCCTCAACGACCAGGGCAATGATCAGAAATTGGCCTGCAAGTCCCATCGCCCTGAAAAGCCCGGAGTGTTTCCGCTTTTCTACGGTCTTCGCGTCGCGCCAATGGGATACCAAACCGGCAACTAAGATAGAAAACCCAACGATGCCAGTCTCTGCGAGCAGTCTAACCCATAAGTTCTTGGCATTGGGAATAAAATTGTCATAGAGTAAAGCCGAAAGAATTTCAGGCAGACGATAACCAAAACTTGGGATTTTTTCCGGGAAGTAATACCCGGCGATACCTAAACCACTTCCAAACCAGGGATGATCATCGAATACCTTCAAGGCTGACTGCCAATAGATGATCCTTTCCGCAAATCCGAGCCGGCTCGCCCAACCCATAACTCCGAATTTTTTTATGACCGGGATTTCAAACAACTGATCCATACGAGGATCCATTTTCCGCATTATCAGTCCTGCTGCGAAGATCAATAGCAACAAAATGGAAAACAAGAGCATCCAAAGTAAGAATTTAATGATGATGTGTCGCCAAATATTAGGCTTCTTTGCAGTTTCCTTGTCTCTATTTTCTAACAATCGGTTGATTGTCGAATTTGCCAGCAAGAAAAAAAGATACGTTGATACTGCAATGATCGTCAGCCACCCGATTCTTGAAAAACTCAGGAAAATGCTGATGATTCCACCCAGCAACAGGAGGGCTTCAAAAGGAATTATGCCAAACAGTTTCTTTGCGTAGACGGATTCATTTCGTGCAGTAAAACCAAGCCAGATTGGGATGTACAAAACGTTGAGTTGATGTGCCAGCCATGAAGGCTCATAAGCCAGCCCGTTAGCCCGTCCATCGAATAGCCTGCCAGAAGAAGAAATGACTCTCTGAAGAAAAAATAATCCTTGAGGGAATGTTCCGGAAGCTTTAAACGAGATGTATTGTGCAATCGCAAATAAAATGATTACCATACCGCCGAGGTTAATCCATCGCAGTGCTCTTAAAATTCCCCGTTGATCTTTTGTACAATAGATTGTCACAAGGTAGAAACCAAAACCAAACAGCAGAGTCACGAAACCCTCCGCTGAATTTTTCCATAAGGGAATCGAACGAAAACTTGGCAGCTCTCTCAGGAACGCAAGAGCTGTCGATAAGATAGTAATCAGAAAGAAAATGTAGAGCGGTTTGAATTGTCGGGGTAAAGTTCTACTCTTAAGGAAGTCAGGCAATACCACCATCAAAACAAGCAAAAGCATCGGTAATAACGACAACGGCGCGACCATTGTGCCGCCAAATAGCTTTGAAAGCATCGGAAAGCTCGTGATTGGTAAAGCCAGCAACATCAGCTTCCAGCTGGCGCCCGCAAGTGTCTCTCTAAACCTACTCACGGTTATGTTCTTTCACCAGGAGTTCCCCCAGCAATAGTGCACACATCAAACCAGCGATAGCGCCGGCAAGGATCATCGTTGATCGTTGTTGCGCGACCGGTCGGTTCGGGATGGGTGCTGGTTGATACTGGCTGATATTTAATTCACCTGTCAGACCCAGGCTCAATGGACTTTCATCCAAAATGACGCCTTTAAGCTCACCCAATAATTGGGCGGCCTTTTCGGTAGTCAGCGACTGGCATAAGGGCAGTTTTTGCTGCTGAGTGTCGTTAAAGCAACTTACCACCATTGCCTGGGTGGCTTTTGCTTCCGAGAGGGCGAGCGCGTGCTGAAATGCCTCACTTAAACGCCCATATGCCTCTTCTGCCCAGGTGGAAGCGATGAGAGCTGCGACTTCCGGATCGGTATCCCTCACCTTGATTAATGTGGTCATTAATTGGCGCTCGATTTTCGTCTTACTTTTCAGCTCTGTTGAGGTGTAAGTCCTTCCCTGGTCTGCAAGGCTCAGCCTGACCCGCTCAACCACATCCGGATGGAAAACGAGGGTACCGATAAGATCGACTTGCGAATCCACCATTATTTCCGTCACATTGGTACTGGTAACGACTTCCAGGTTGGTGGTTAGTTTGGCGGTTGCCTCGTACTTCGGGGGGAAAAAAAAGCCAAAAATCAACCCGATCAATGCGCCGATGAGCATGATACCTGCCACACTAAGCCAGTCAGTCAGCTTGTTACGTAAAACCTTCGGCCTGAAATCAGTCTTTGCTGAGGGGTTTCCCTTTTTTTTCATCGCTCTCCAACACAGTGAGGTTTTGGGTATTTTAACACTGCCCTCCGGGAATGACAAACCCCTATATCTGCTGGTAAAATCTCAGCATGGTCACCTACCACATTGAGAATCCACTAATTAATTGCGAAAACGTGCTGGGGGAATGTCCGCTTTGGGATCCACGGCGGCAATCGCTTTTCTGGATTGATATCGACCAGGGATTACTCTATCAGTATCAGCCAAGTAGTCTTGGGTTGCAGGTCCACCAGATCGGTCAAAAACTTGGCTGTATCGCCCTGACGGACACAGATCAATTGCTGCTCGCGACTGAATTTGGTTTTGCCTTTTATCAACCCGGAGATGCGATACCGGAAAACTTTCTGGATGTAATTCCCAAAGGCCTTGGCGAGATGTTCAACGATGGTAAAGTTTCACCAGGCGGAGAGTTCTGGGTTGGCTCAAAAGGTACCCGAGGTACAGCCAAACTTTACCGTCTTGACCCAGACCTGAGTGTAGATGCCGTAATCGAAAAAATCTCGATCTCAAATGGAATCGGCTGGAGCCTGGATGGCAAGTTCTTTTTCCACACTGATTCTCTCGATCATGCAATCTACCGGTACACCTTGCAGGGCAAAGAATTGACCCATAAGAAGGTCTCCTACACTCCCCCGGAAGGCACGCCCGACGGATTAACCATCGACGCAGACGGCAATCTTTGGGTTGCTATCTGGGATGGCGGGCGTGTTGTTCAGCTTTCACCCGAAGGTGAAGAACTAGCCCAAATTCTTTTGCCAGTTAGCCGACCTACCTCAGTAGCTTTTGGCGGAGCCGACATGCGAACACTTTACATCACCAGTGCCTCCGTTGATCTCACTGATAAAGAAAAAAGCGCTCAGCCCCATGCCGGTGCGCTCTTCTCAATTCTTTTAGACATTTCAGGGTTACCTTCTCAACGCTTTATACTACGCGCATAGTCTATGTATTAATAAATCCTATCCCTAATCTTCGTCGTCCTCGGCGTTCTTTTCATCCCGGAGACGATCGTGGGTGTTGAGTATGCGCTTCCTTAACCGTAAGCTCTCAGGGGTAACTTCCAAAAGTTCATCTGCTCCCAAATATTCAATCATCTCATCCAGGCTCATTTGCCTTGGAGGATTAAGCCTTTCATCCAGATCCCGAATCGACTGGCGCATATTGGTCAGATGTTTTTTCTTGGCGATGTTGATCGAAAGATCCTGCGACCTTGGGGTTTCACCCACAATCATGCCTTCGTAGACTTCAACTCCAGGACCGATAAACAGGATCCCACGAGGTTCGGCATTTTTCAATCCATAAGTTGAGGATACCCCTTCTTCCCGGGCAACAATCGAGCTGGTGGATTTGCTATCGATAGTGCCTTCGAGCGGCTGATCTCCAACATAGAAGCTGTTAAGAATGCCCCTGCCACGGGTAGCGTTCAAAAATTTATATCGAAATCCCAATAAACCGCGAGTGGGCATTGAATAGATCAAATGCACTGTTCCATCCGGGTTGTTGGTCATGTTGGTCATTTTTCCCTTACGCTGACCGAGCATTTCAACCACAATCCCCACGCTGTCGCTGTCCACATCGATGTGTACTTCCTCAAAAGGTTCAAATTTGCGACCGTTTTCATCTTCAACGATGATTGCTTCTGGTCGGCTGACCTGGAATTCATACCCTTCGCGGCGCATGGTTTCAATCAGGATGCCAAGGTGCAGCTCACCTCGCCCTGAAACCAGAAAAGTGTCTTTTTGATCCGTTTGCGCGACTCGTAGAGCAATATTTGTCCGCAACTCCTCAGTTAAACGCTCCCAAAGTTTCCTGGTGGTTCCCCACTTTCCCTCTCGGCCAGAAAAAGGCGAGGTATTGACGCCAAATGTCATTTGAACAGTAGGCTGCTGGACCTTGATAGCGGGGAGAACAATCGGATTTTCCACATCTGCCAACGTCTCTCCGATTTGGATGTCCTTCAGCCCGCCAATGGTCACGATCTCACCAGCCTCAGCGGTATCAATTGCGACCTTGGCAAGACCCTGGTACGCAAACAGATACTTTGCCTGGATCCGTTCGGCAGTTCCGTCAAGCTTGAGGCGCATCACCGGCTGACCTGCCTTGATAACTCCTGCGTGAATCCTGCCCGTAGCTGTTACACCACTATATTCGTCGTAACCAAGATTCGTAACCAACAGCTGAAATGGCGAATCAACATCTGCCAAAGGTCCGGGTATGTTGCGAAGGATGCTATCAAACAAGGGTATAAGATTATCAGCCAATTGTTCCGATGTTCCTGCTTTCCCAGCAAGCCCATCCGCATAGATGATCGGAAACTCGAGCAACTCACTGCTTGCACCAAGCTCGACAAACAAGTCAAAGGTTGCGTTCAACGCCTGGTCAGCGTCGGCATCCCGCCGATCCAGCTTGTTGATCACTACGATTGTTGGCAGGTTTTTTGCGATCGCTTGCTTGAGGACGAACCTCGTCTGCGGTTTGGGACCTTCCACCGCGTCCACCAGCAGCAGCACACCATCCACCATGTTCATGATCCGTTCGACCTCACCCCCAAAGTCAGCATGTCCGGGAGTGTCGACGATATTGATTTTGATCAATTCGCCTGTTTCGGGGTCGGGTAACGTAATTGCGGTGTTTTTTGCGAGAATAGTTATTCCACGTTCCCTTTCCAGGTCGTTGGAATCCATAATGCGCTCCTGAACCTTCTGGTTCTCGCGGAACACTTTTGCCTGTCTCAGCATGGAATCGATCAGGGTCGTCTTGCCATGATCCACATGCGCGATAATTGCCAAATTCCTGATATTCTTACGTTCTGCCAGCATTAACTATTCTCCAGTTTCCAATAAAAAACCCGGCGAACCGGGTTTCTGCTATTCATTCAGACCAATTACGTCCCAAAAAAATGGGGGCGCTTCCACCGGTTCGTCCACTATTTCAACCGCATTTCGCAGTTTTTCCAAAACCTGGTAGAGTTTCTCTTCATCGTTGGCATGAACCTCAAAAAGAGGCTGTTTTTCAGCGACTTTCTCTCCAATTTTTACTTTGACCAGGATGCCGACGCCAAAATCGATTTTGTCATCTTTTTTCGAGCGCCCAGCGCCAAGTGTCACTGAACTCTCGCCGACTTCTTTTGCGTCCACAGTTTTTACCCAGCCGCTTTTGTTGGCGGTAATTGTTTTGTGGATGTTGGCTTTCGGTAATAGATCAAGGTCACGAATGTATGAGACATCCCCACCCTGAGCAGCAATCAACTCCTCAAGCTTTATCATGGCACTGCCGTCTGCGATTGACGCTTCTGCCATTGCCAGCGCTTCCCGCATGGAAGCAGCCTTCTTGCCAAGGATCAGCATGTAAGCCGCCAGGTGCATGCAGTGGTAGCGATAATCTTCAGGAGCTTTCCCCTGCAGTAGTTCCACCGCTTCTTTGAGTTCAAGCGCGTTCCCGACAGCTTCTCCGAGGGGTTGATCCATCGGTGAAAGAACCGCAATCACCCGGCGACCGCTCAGGTTCCCAATCGAAACCATCACATTCGCGAGTTTTCGCGCGTCTTCGAGGGTCTGCATAAATGCGCCCTTGCCGACCTTTACATCCAAAACGATCGCGTCCGCGCCACCAGCTATCTTCTTACTCATGACAGAGGATGCAATCAATGGAATAGACTGTACTGTCCCTGTCACATCCCTGAGAGAATAAAGCTTCCCATCCGCGGGTGCCAGATCAGCGCTTTGTCCAGTGAGAACAATGCCAATCCCTTTTAACTGATTGATAAACTCATCTGTCGAGAGGTTGCTTCTAAAGCCTGGTATCGATTCAAGTTTGTCGATCGTACCACCACTGAAACCTAACCCCCTGCCAGACATCTTGCCGACGGGTAAACCGCACGCGGCAACCATCGGAGCAACACTCAGAGTTGTTTTGTCTCCCACACCGCCAGTGGAATGCTTGTCTACTACCAGTTCGCCAATCTCGCTCAGGTCAAGCACTTCCCCTGAATGTGCCATTGCCATGGTCAGATCGGTTATTTCCTGGTCAGTCATCCCGTTCAGCAGGACTGCCATGGCCCAAGCCGACATTTGATAATCAGGTACTTCATCGTGGGCATAGCCTTCGATCAAAAAGTCAATTTCAGACTTGGATAGAACTTGGTTATCCCGTTTTTTTATAATCAAATCTAAAGCACGCATAGTAAGGTCACTTATTCTGCCGGGTAAATGCAAATTTTCCGATTTGGTTCCTCGCCAATGGATTCAGTGTATACCAAATCGTTTTTGCGCAACTCAATGTGTACAATCCTGCGTTCGTTCGCCGGCATCGGTTCCAGGCACTGCCTGCGACCGGTGGAGATAACTTGTTCAGCCATCCTTCGGGCGAGCTTCTGCAGTTCGATCTCCCGGCGGTGGCGGAAGTTTTGGATATCCAATTGCATCGGAACCCAATGATTAAGTTTTTTATTCACCATAAGGCTGGAAACATACTGTAAAGCGTTAAGTGTTTCAGCTCTGCGCCCAATCAAAAAACTCAGATCTGAACCTTCAATATTGACGTAAATCACTTCCCGGTCTTCGTCTTCCTGGTAAATCTTCTGAACAGAAACCCCCGCCTGAACGTCCATTTTTTGCAGTAATTCGGATATGGTGTCTTTAACCACTGTTTCAATGTCCGTCAGTTCCAGGTCTACCGGTTCTTTGATGTTTGAGTTCATTTCTGCCTCAAACATCGCCTCAAAATTGAGTTCTTCTTCATCTTCCGAAGTTGAAAGCTGATCTTCCACTTCGGATATCATTTTTGAAGTGTCAGCATTATCCAAAAGGGTCAGCTTAATGTGGGCTTGTTTGGAGGCGAAGCGGAATAAATTCCTCTTTCCTTCGTCCAAAACTTCGACTTCCACGGCCTCTCGTTCGACCCCTAATTGCTCCAAGCCCTTCTCGATGGCTTCTTCGACTGTTGGTGCAACAACCTCAAGGGTGGTATTGTTCTTTGTCATCAGACTCACTCCACTTTCAAAAACACTTATTTCTTCATCTTTGGGCGCTGGCGCTTTGCGGACGCCCGGGCTGAAGGTTTACTGACCTTTTCAACGATGGTGGGTTCTTCTTCTTCGTCGTCATCATCTGACAGATCAGGCATGACAATGACCGGTTTGCTCGGTTTGGGCTTTGTCTTTATCCATGGGAAAATTCTGGACCAATCCGTTTTTCCCATTGCCGCGTACTGGGCAACCGTCGTCAGGTTGCTAATGACAAAGTAAAGTGCCAGACCAGCAGAGAATTGGTACGCCATCACACCCATCAGGAGCGGCATGGTCATGTTCATGCTGCTCGTCATGGCTGAAGCTTGCGTGTTTCCAGGGTCGGTAGGCGGCTGCATGACCCTGGTTTGAACCACAGTAGACAAAATGACCAGGATTGTGAGCACTGGAATACCAATTCCAGCGATCATCAATCGTTCGGGTTGTCCAAGATCCATCCAAAGGAATCGGTTTTGGATCGGCAATATCTTGGTGGAATCAAGGAATGGGTAAATGATTCGTTCCAGCTTGATCAACTCAAGCGGTGTGCTTGCCATCGCTCGCATAATGCTCTGATATAAACCAAAAATGATCGGAAATTGAAACAGCATAGGCAGACAAGAGCTAAACGGACTTACTCCGAGCTCCTTGTAAATCTTCATCTGCTCTTCTGCCAGTTTTTCTTTGTTATCCTTGTACTTTTCCTGCATCTTCAGATAACGAGGGTTTTTCTGCAAGTCCTGCATCGCCTGCGAGGATTTGATCTGCTTGGCAGTCAGCGGGTAAGTGACCAGTTTAATCAGGATGGTAAACAGAATGATCGCGACGCCAAAATTCTTGACCAGCATCGTGATCATCAATAAAACATTGGTAAAGGGTTGGACAATCAGGGTATCCCACATAGTCGACCTCTCTATTTCTCAGGTTTGAAGGTCCAGACAGGCTGACCTTTGATATCAAATGCGTACACCAGATTATCCCCCTTGATTGCACCAACCAGAACCATGGTCTCAGTTACAACTGGCGTGTTGTATACCTTTCCGCTAACAATGCGGGACCATATCGCTTGTCGGTCTATGCCATAAAGGGTAATGGTTCCGTCTTCCAATACGGCAACAAAGCCCTGACCCTCGACCAGTGCAAGACCCGCAGGCATGGAACCACCAGCGCTGAATTGCCAGTTTTCCACGCCGGTTTCAGGGGAAAGGGAGACAATTTTGCCAGATTTGTCATTAAAAATGATCTGACCGTTCAAAAGGATCGGTTCTGCCCAGACACTCCCCAAGGTTCCGCCGCCATCGTAGCGCCACACAATTTCACCAGTCAGGCGACTAATTCTCACGAATTCGCTTGCCAGAGTACCAACAAATATTGAATCCGTCTCCGCATCGTAAAACGGGGGAGCAATCACCGCACCGCCTAAATCTATCTCGCGAATAGTTGTGCCGTCTTTTTTGTTAAGGAAAAGGACTTTGTGGTCTTGTGAACTCACAATGACCATGTCCTCAACGATCAGAGGCTCGGAGATGTAGGCAAATTCGCCGCGATGAGTCCAGATCAGACTGTTGTTCTCATCGATCGCGTAAATGTTCCGATCCGCGTTGGGAACTATGATCAGATTACCATCTTTGGCAGCTTTTCCCTGGTACCAGCCCTTGGCATCCGTGAAGGTCCAGTCGATTTTTGGTGTTCCGGCAACATTGATTTTCAAGAAATCATTGGCAAAATCACCAACATAGATGGATTCACCATCGATCAAGGCAGGGGCGTAGAAAACCTGTTTGATATTGGATTTTTCAGGATACCGCCAGGAGGCAATTCCAGTGGCAGGATCAAGTTGATAAACATAACTCATGTAAGACACGAAAATTAGGTTCTCCCCTGCGCTGATGCCCGGAGTGCTTTCAGCTCGAGGACCCATTGCACAGCTAGCGAGAAGTAATCCCGCTAGAAGGACCATCAAAAGAGAACGTAGTATTTTTTTGCTCATAAATCTCCTAAGGTACTGGATCAAAGCCGCCTTGATTAAACGGATTACAACGTACAATCCGCTTCACACCCATCCATCCGCCTTTTAGTGCTCCGTATTTGTAAACAGCCTGGTAGGTGTAGTGAGAACAGGTTGGATAAAACAGACAGGTATTCGGTGGTAAAGCTTTGGACAATGTTTTCTGATAAACCTTTATCATTAACAAAATCACCAGTCGCGGCAGATTGCTCAAAGTTCTTGGCAATTGCGACAATTCCGGATCGCAAGTCTGACAATCAACCGGATGGGATGTCTCAAGCTCATTCATTTTTGCTCATCCGAGTATAAATTCGGTTAAACAAATTTTGAACCGCAGCGTCAACTTCCTGCGGTTCAGCATAAAGAAGCTTTTTTCTAGCGATAAGAACACAATCCATGCCCACTTCGAGTTGTTTCAGGCTTTCAACTGCTCTGTTGCGCAATCGACGTCTGCATCGATTGCGTTGAACCGCCCCACCCACCGTCCGACTTGCAATCACCGTATACCGAATTATTTGAAAGTCGTTGGGTTTCGTCACAAGAACTGCAAGCGAATTCGCCACTGATTCTCCCTCTTGTTTGACCTGTTGGATTACCCTTGGGTCTTTGAGGTGTGTGATCGAAAGCCCGGTGTTAGACCCGACTTCCATCCCGCTACAGTTTACCAGCGAACGCGCTTGACGTGATTGTTAGACTTGGTGGCCAGCTGATGGCGTCCGCGCAAGCGGCGGCGCTTCAAAACTTCCTGACCGTCACTCGTAGACATGCGGGCACGAAATCCATGAACGCGCACACGGCGGCGAATTTTTGGTTGATAAGTTCTTTTTGTAGACATTGCAATTCCTTTCAGCAATCCATCAGTGTTGTTTGCTCATCACCGATGGACATTTTTATCTCAATCGATTTAGTCAATAATGTAACCTGATAATTTTACCCCAATCAGTCCAACCGTCAAGTAACAATATGCGGGAACTCAGTTCTCATCATCGTAAAGCGCATTCTCCTACACTTTCCCAATGATTTGACCCTCGGATATTATTCTATCCAGTCGCACTCGCAGGATTCGATTATGGAGGTTTTCAGAGGATGAAGTGTGAATTTTCAAAAAATCCTCGCTCCACCCCTGCCAAACCAATTCACCCTTTAGTTTTACCTGGCTTTCAAACAACACTTCCGCATCCTGCCCCAATCTGCGGGTAACAAATTCACCTTCAGCCTGGTCAAGAACCTGGCGCACGATGGTGGCGCGTTCTTTACGGATGGAAGCCTGTACGTGCCCCGTCATGGCGTAAGCAGCCGTTCCTTGTAATACCGAAAACGGAAAAACATGTCCCCCACTAAATCCGCATTGCCGGATAAACTCAAGCGAGCGTACGAATAATTCCTGTGTCTCTCCAGGAAAACCGCAGATTATGTCAGTTGTGATGGCAAAATGAGGATTTGCCTTTCGAATTTGATCCAGTATGCTCCGAAATCTCGCTGGATTAATGGGTCGGTTCATTAACCGCAGGATTTCTTCTGAGCCGGACTGCAAGGGAATGTGCAAATGTGGGCAGAGCCGAGGGTTCTTGAACAATTCGATCAATTCAGGACTGACATCCCAGGGTTCGATGGATGAAAGCCGGATGCGTTTAATCTCAGTTTGTTCCAGCAGCATCTGTACCAAGTCTGCTAGTGTTTTCCTCGGTAGTAAATCTTTACCCCAGGATCCAAGTTGGACTCCGGTCAGAACAATTTCCTTAACCCCAAGGTTTTGCAGTTTACGAGCGTAAGCGATCACGCTGTTTGAGCTGGTGCTGACCGAGCTCCCCCTCGCAATCTGGGTCAAACAATAAGCGCAGCGGTTGTCACATCCATCCTGCACCTTCACAAATCCACGCGTTCTGTTGCGAGCTCCGAGGTCAGGTCGGTATTGTCCAAACCCAAATCGGTCAGGGGCTGCTTTTTCCAACAAGTCTGCCAGGATTTGCTCTTTTTCAGGATTACCATATGCCTGGTCCAGGATCTGCAATTGCTCAGTTGGCTTATCCTGGCTGATGCTGACCCAACAACCTGTGCCTATCACTCGGGCATCAGGATAATGAGATTTGTGATGTCTGAGCATTTTTCGTGAGTCTGCCGAGGCTTTAGCTGTCACGCAGCAGGTATTGATGACGATCTCATCCGCCTGTTCAGGGTTCGAGACAACCTCAACGCCAGCTTCAGTCAACGATAGAGCAAGCTGTTCTATTTCCGCCTGGTTTAGGCGGCAGCCGACCATATTGAGAAAAACTTTCATTTACGGTTTGGTAACAATAAAATTGTTGAAAATAAAGGAGCCCGAGCCATCTGTTCCGGTCTCCGCAAAAATCCCTGTGTCCCCCTTTGTGAGCTGGTCATCTTCAGCGGTTACAGCAAGTTTGCCATTTACGACCAAACTCAACTGGCTTCCTACGCAGAAGACCTCAAGCAAATTCGCTGCGTCATTCTGTTTCACATCGTGGTTGTAATTCATTTTTCCATTAGGCAGGGTGCTGATCTCTCCGTTCACAACCTTGACAATGCCTGTGTAACCATCAGGTGTTACGAAAAAACGATAATAATTCTGCTTGTCCTGATAACGGCAGACTATTCCAAGATAGGAATCATTGCTGCCGGTAAGCTTCCGGGTCTCCACCTGAATTTTGGTGTCGTTGTACTGCAAACCAGTCGTCGATATTGATCTCCCCCCTTTATTGTTAACTGAAATCAGGTAACCTTCACTTGAATAACCCTTCAGTTCATAGACGTTGTTCACGATTTCCCAGCCAGTTGAGTCATCGCTGAAATCATCCTGGAGCAATACCTCACCCGCGGATTTCCATGGAAGCTTGTCCTGGCTAAATTGCAGGTTCTGTAACGACGAACAACTGTTTAGGAAAAGCAGGATGATTACACAGATTAGGAAGAAGCGGGTTTGTTTCACTACTCAATGATACCAAAAAAAGTGGAGTCCTGGGTTTTGATAACGTTACCCCGCCATGCCGTGTGCCGGAGGGTTTTGAACCTGCAATCGCAGGATGGTCCTACTACCAGGATCGATCTTGACTATTGTCTATCACGTCACCTGTATAAGGTCAGACCTTTTTTGTTCGTGTTGGTACAAAACTGAATGTCAGCATCACGAACACAGCAGGGTATCTTTTTTATACCATACTTTTGGACAATCCCGAACTTGACCCATCAAAGACTGTATAATCTATATATACGAAATGAGGAAACCCATGCTAAAGCGTTTGTTTATTGCTATAGATCCTGAACCAGCGTTGCTTGATACGATATTCAGGCTGACCTCAACCATCAAGCGGGAATATCCTGTGGAGGGTGTCAGATACACATCTCCACAAAACCTGCACCTCACGTTGCTTTTCCTGGGTGATACTGACGAAGGATTAATTCCAAAACTTAAGGATACTCTCGAAAAAATCTGTCAAAACTTTAAAGAATTCGATCTGGAGTTTGCCAATCTAGGCGCGTTTCCTTCCCGGAACAATCCCCGAATTATCTGGCTTGGAGTGAACAATCCTGCGCCTGTCACAGCCCTGGCGAAGGCGATCATTCAGGATAACGGTTTGGTCGTTGAACCTGAAAAAGGGCAGTTTACCCCACATCTCACCCTGGGCAGAGTCAATGAAAATGCTCGGGGGGCTTCAGGCGAGATCTTCTCCAAGCTCTTCGCCAAACATGGAAATGTTAAAGCGGGTTCTACAAGAATCAGGGAAGTGCTTTTGTACCAAAGCGTCCTCAAACCTGGCGGACCTGTATACACTGTACTGAGCCGGCATGCCCTAAAAAATCTGTGCTAAACTTCCTGCAGCGAGGTGAAACCTGGAACCAATTAACTTAGGACGCAAGATCGTACACATTCTTGAAGAAAAACTTGCAGAAAATATTCTGCTCCTCGACCTTACCGGTATCTCTGACTTTACGGACTCCTTTGTAATCGCTAATGGCACCAGCGAAAGAATGCTGCAGAGCCTGGCTGATTATGTCCGTGAAATAATTAAACCAGAAACCGGATTGACGCCTGTTGTGGAAAGCAGCGGTCAATCCGGCTGGATAGTTTTGGATTACGGTTATGTAGTTGTTCACTTACTGAGTCCCGAGATGCGGGAATATTACGACCTCGAAGGCTTATGGCAGAAAGCCAAAGTCGTGCTCAGCGTCCAGTAAACCTGTTGTCTAAATAAATTCTTCCATGATCTCCTGCGCGTGCTCCGCAGGTTTTACTTTTTCGTATACTTTTATCAGGTTGCCTTCTTCATCAATCAGGAAAGTAGTCCGGTTGATGCCGTAATACTCGCGCCCCATGTATTGTTTTAAACCCCACACCCCATACGCTTCACTGACAGCGTGGTCCGTATCGGAAAGCAGCGTAAAAGGCAGCTGATACTTCTCCTGGAATTTCGCATGTGATTTCTCAGAATCAGCGCTTACACCCAGTATTTCAATGTCATTCTGCTTAAAGACTGAATAGTTGTCTCTAAAACTGCAGGCCTCAGCGGTACATCCAGGCGTGTCGTCCTTAGGATAAAAATAGAGAACGAGCCGTTTTCCGCGATAATCCGAGAGTTTGTGCGGTTCTCCATTTTGATCTTTCAGTTCAAAGTCTGGCGCAGGTTGGTTAACTACTAAAGTCATTTTTCCTCCATTATTTCATTTGGTGAGCAAAGGATACGCTAAAAGATAAATCAAAGAAAAGAATTGTACAATCGCCAATGCCCTCAACAGCTGCCAATTCGGCCGCATGCCTCCTGCCATCTGTTGCAGGAAGAACACTTCAGCCCCACTGATCAAAGCCAGCAACAAGGTCGGCCAGTTGCGGGACCACGTGTTGCTGATTGCCAAATAGATCAACAAACTGACATAGGTCAGGAGAATGAGCCCGTGGTGAAATCTGAGTGCTTTTTCCCAACCAACCGAGGTAATAAAACCGCTGCTCCTGTTTGATTTGCTCTGATCGTAATCCGAAAAGAGAAGGGTGATCGCTGAAGCGGCATAAAGAAAGAAAACAGGCATCCAGAGCAAGAAAAGCAAATAAGAAAACAGGTATTCTTGAATTTCGCTACCCAGCAGGAACATAATCGGTGAAACAACCAACCCTTCAAAAAACCACGACACGGAGTTGATCCACAGCCGGCTAAACCTTCCCATTGATAAGAACATTACAATCGCGAGCGCAGTGAGAAGCAGCAAGTTAGTGCCTATGAGCACCTCAGCCTGGAGCAGAAGATAGAGCCCAGCTGAAATCATAAAAAATGACCCTATTATCAGCGTCAGCGAGGTTGACGAGTGATTACGTCCGCCAGGTTTTACCCTCGTGAAAAGATTTACCCGATTGGAGGTTAGAAAGCGCTGGACCTCCTGGAGGAGGCAAAACGCATAAAAAATGATCAAGCCTGAAGCCAGGCTCACAAAGCTGATCGAACGTCCGGACCAGCTGGCAATCATCACTCCCAGCAAGTAGCTCGCAGTCGCTGAACCAACGAAAAACCAATTGAAATTTAATTTCATTTTTTGCATACACTAATTTTAACATGCGTCAGCCTATCGATGCTGAGTGATATAATTTTTTTGTCAAATATGAAAAAATTGGTGTACATTTTCCTGGTCTTTCTGCTCCTCGGAGGTTTTGGCGTGGAGGGAATATCTGCCGCTGATCCGCAACAGGAGAATCAACTCTATGTAGCAAATACTGCAACTTTGTGTGCTGGCTACAACAACTGTTTTTTTAACGACATAACGGACTTACCTGAGTCAATCGCCTTAATGAAGGCTGTAAAATTTGCACGCGACAACAACCTCACCGGAGCCACCATCAATGTTCTTTCTCCTTATGAGATCAACAGTCATACAGTTGTGGTTGATTTTCCCGTCGATATCGTTGGCAAGAACAGCGGCTGGGTCAGCACCTCCACCAGTGACTGCAGCCGTCCAATGTTTATTGTGTCAGCACAAACTACCATTCGCGATATCTCCCTGAATGACGGTGCTTGTAATAGCCCGTCAAGGGATTTGTTGGTCGTCAACAGCGCATCGCCAGTAATAATTGAACACAGCACGCTTGAAAATGGTCAAACGGCCGTTTCCTACCTGGCAGGAGCAGGGCAACTGAACTTGCGGTTTAACCGCATCAATAGTAACCAGGCTGCTGTCAATAGCATCAACACTGATCCAACCGCACAACTGCAAATTGTGGCAAACAACATCACCTCCAACGGCACGACCACCCAGGTATCTTGCATAAGGGACAGCCTGGTGGATCATAATTTTTGGGGCGAAGGTGTGCTCCCAAGCCAATCCGCCGCCGGCTGTGGAGCGGTCGATGAAAAGCGGCTTGACGCTCCAATTGTGACCGAAACTACAGGTGTAGCTGCCCGATTGTTGAGCCTGACATCTTCCTTACCTTCAGCTGATTTTTACGGCTTTAAAGCCAGCAGCCCAAATCCAGTGGACTTGTACGTGGTGAACCACGGAAACTCAGCCCCTTTTACCGCTTCCGCTGACAGTCCATATCAATGCAGCAATTATTTCGACATTTTTCTTCCACCATCAGTCTCTCCCGACACGATCACCCTTTCGATTGCCTATCGCAATACGAATGACTGTGCTCCAATCATACAATCTGCTGCATTTTGTGGATCCGGAAATCAGACCAAGTTCCCCTTGCTTTGGTTTGATCCAAAGACCCAAGTTACAGACCAGTGGGACAAAACTGGAGACAAACCTCAATCTTCATTTGGAAACATTTTTCCAGGACAGGAAACCACCTGCCGTACGGCTTCAAAAACAATTGAGGTAGTTGTTGACAATGACGGTCGTCCGGATCTGCTCAACGACCTGTTTTTTACACCTTTTGTGATCGGCTATGAACAAGCAGGAATTCTTTCTTTCACTGCAACTCCTGCCACCAATGCAATCAACCTGAATTGGACAACTGTTACAGAATTTAATGCACAAAGTTTTCAGGTAACCCGGGCCCTTACATCCGATGGCGCTTACGAAATAATCTCCAACGATATAGATGCTGCCGGCTTACCAGCTTCAGGCGACAGTTACAGCTACACTGACTCCACAGCTGCGGTCGGTCAAACCTACTACTACGAATTGGTGATCTTGAACACGGACGGCTCAATTCAACAAGTAGTGGGACCTATCAGTGCTTCCATCACACCCCAATCCACCGCAACAAACACCCTCACAGCCACCATCACACGCACTCCTACACGAACAGGTACCGCTACGCGGACAATCACGCCTACACGGACTCTGACTCCTTTCTATACCGCTACATCCGCATTTAGGACTGACCTCCCGGAAGAGCCCACTCTATTTCTTGTGACACAAACGGAGACCCCAACCATCGAGCAGGATCCAGATCTGGAACCAACTCAGGAAGAGACACCCACCATTACCGCGACACCATCGCGCACGCCTTCACCCACAATCTCTGGAACGCCAAATTCAGGTCTGCTCGGAAAAACTGACCGTTATTCAGGTCAAAAAAGCGTGCCGTTCTTTCTTGGCGGACTGGCAGTGTTGGTACTGGCCGCCCTTCTATGGTTTTTCATTCATCGAAAACGCTAATTTTTTGACATTTAGTTTTGAGTATGCTATTCTATGCCCATTATTAAAAGGGATAGCCTGATATGTTAAAAGAACGCGTCTCAGATAATGTTTACTGGTTCCAAAGTGAAGTATATGCGCAGGTTACCGCGGGCACAATTGTTGGTCCCCAATGGGCGGTATTAATCGACACCCTCATGCCTTCCGAGACGCCGCGCATTCGGAATTTCATCGAATCGCAGCTTATGGTTCCGGTCAAGTACATCATAAACACTCACCACCATGCTGATCACTCCTGGGGTAATTGTATTTTTCCTAATGCCACAATTATCGGTCATCAACTATGCCGTGATTTGATGCTGGAAAAGAGCACTTCTGCTCTGGCTGAAGCAGGACAGGAAAACTCCCTTTTTCGGGATATCAGCATCACCCCTCCCCAAGTCACTTTTAGCTCCGGCACTTTGACTCTGCGAATCGGAAAAAAACAGCTCCAGATCTTTGGGACCCCTGGTCATTCAGAGGACAGCCTTTCAGTCCTGCTTGAGGATGAAAGGATCATGTTTGCAGGCGACACGTTCATGCCTGTGCCTTACTTTGTCGGTGGAGATATTAGTGTGTTGTCTTCATCGATTGCTCACATTGGCAATATGGGACTCGAAAATATTGTTCAGGGTCACGGAGATATCATCCTGCGGGGTGAAATTGAAGAGGTAAAAAACCACAACCTTGAATATTTGCAGAGCCTGCAAAAAATCGTCAAAACTGCCATGCGACGGCGCAACCCCCTTGAATATATTTCAGCGCAGGACATTGAAGATACCGGTAAACACCGTGTCAGCTTGGGTGGACTCGCGCAGGATTTACACATCCGCAACCTGCAGTGGCTTTATTATCAAGAAATCCGGAAGTTGGAATCTTAGGCGAAGCTCACAACAATAAATAATATAGTCAACAATCCAGCCATCAGCAGCGGATCAATTAACTTACGCCAGGTGATTGGTCCTTCAATCACGAATAATGCCGTCAATATGTAAAGCACTCCACCGACGAACAAACCTTGTTGGACTGGTTTCAAAAACAGGTAATAAAGAGCTCCAGCAACTTGAGCCGTCAACAGCCCGGAAACGAGCACTTTTGAGAACGCCACCGCACCATTTGTCCGCAGGTGCAGCGTGCGAAAAGCAACGAACCCAGCTGTGATAAGAATCAAAATTGCTTGGACATAAAGCCTCAGTTTTGAGGCAGCGAGAGAAGTCGCGAAGGCAAGAAACAAACCAAATGCTAGGCTTATCAACAACGGGGCGACAAATCGATAAGCTTCACCTCCGGGGCTGAGAACCCGGTATTCTGCGCTCAAAATGACCCCGATAACCACCAACCCAAATCCGAGGGCGAACCACCAGGATGGATTCCTTTCCAATTGAGTCAGGACGGTACTTGTTATCAGAGCTGCCAGGCTCGGGAGGACAACATTTGGTAACAAAATCCATGGTGATTCAACAAACTTTTCACGGTCTGGATGCGTAAGAAATAACCAAAAACATCCACCAGTACACAAAAGCATCAGCAATAACGGAACTGACCCAAAAACACTTAGGTTGATGATGAAACCAAACAGATTCGTCCCGGGTGTGAACTGCTCCCTGGGCATCAGGTACAAAGCAGCAAAGAATGTTGCCAGGGTTGCCAGGACAATGCTAAAGCGATTTATGTAACGATTATCCGCTGATAGTTCAGTCATTTTTTGAATTCTATCACCATTAAAACGAACGCAAAAAATGTCCTTCCCTTCATTTAATGGTAAAATTATAAGGTTATGAAAGTTATGCTGCCAATTCAAAAACAACCGAAAATTTTTGCCGCTTTCAGAGCAGGTTACGAGACCGTTTCCAAGCACCTGTATCTGGTTCTATTCCCTGTTTTCCTCGATCTGTTTCTGCTCTTCGGATTCCGGATCACGATGGTTGAACTGATGCAGAGTAGCATTCAACGCTTCGTTCTACCTCCTTCAGCTTCAGCAGATACGGTTGCTAGTTGGGAAGTTTTGAAGACACAATCGATAGAATTTTTCCGCTACTTTAGCCTGACATCTTTCCTGCGCTCCTTTCCAGTTGGAATTCCGAGCCTGTTTTCTGTGGCTGCTTTCGAACGTAATCCATTGGGAGAGTTCCGTTTTATCCATTTGTCACAACCGGGTATGGTCATCATGGTCACACTCGCAGCTTCATTAATCGGAGTGTTTCTTGCTTACTTACTTTACCGCCTGTCTGCCCGGGCAATTGTTTCCCCAACTGCGCAGGCTGAGTCTATCCTTGAGAGGCGATCGTTGGTTTCATGGTTACTGATACCAATCGTCTCAGTTCTCTTGATCTTCTTGGTATTTCTCCCCGCTGTGCTTGTGATCAGTATTATTGGAACCCTTCTTCCCATTTTCGTGACAATTGGTTACTTTTTACTGACAGTTACCACCATAACCCTCTTGATCCCAGTCATTTTCACTCCACATCTTGTCGTTTTGGAAAAAATGACCTTTCCGCAGGCCTTACTCACCAGTTTCCGAACTGTCAGGCTGACCAACGCCAAAACAACCTCTTTTCTTCTTCTGGCAATTCTGGCGAATTACCTTACAAACATGCTTTGGCGAATCCCATCCGATGATTCATGGATGTTGATGGTGGGCATCTTTGGGCATGCAATCATCTCGATTGTCACTTTGGCAGCAAGTTTTCATTACATTTACGACGCGCGAAAGATTGTTCGCGAATTTACTGAAAATCAGATGTCGGAAACCCTTCTGGCATAAACCTTTGGAGCATAAACTTGAACAATAAACCAGAACATTACGATGCAGGTGATATCCAAATCCTTGAAGGTCTCGAGGCTGTCCGCCGCCGCCCTGGCATGTATGTTGGCGGCACGGATATCAAAGCCCTCCATCACCTCATCTACGAAGTCGTTGACAACTCAATTGACGAAGCACTTGCTGGATATTGTGATCATATTTCGATCGCCATCCATGCTGATGAGAGTGTCACAGTCAAAGATAACGGTCGCGGCATACCTGTAGAAATCCATCCAGAGAAGAAAATTTCAGCGCTGCAGGTCGTCATGACGGTGCTGCACGCCGGCGGCAAGTTCGGCGGTGGATCGTATAAAGTATCCGGCGGTCTGCATGGTGTGGGCGTGTCTGCTGTTAACGCGCTATCGGAATGGTGCGAAGTCACCATCCACCGCTTAGGCAAAGTTTATTTCCAGCGATACGAGCGAGGCATTCCAAAAGAAGCTGTAAAAGCCGTCGGCACTTACACAGGTGATCACACTGGTACTTCCACAACTTTTAGATTCGACCGGGAAATTTTCAAGGACGGATCCAGTTTCCGTTTTGAAACGCTTGTTCAGCGTTTCCGGGAAATGGCTTTTGTCACGCGTGGCGTCAGCATCCAGTTGATCGACGAGCGCGAAGGCAAGGAAATGACCTTCCATTTTGAAGGCGGAATTGCCTCCTTCGCGCGCTACATTAATCGAAACCGTGAAACACTTCATCCATTGATTTTTGGTGAGAAAGAAATCGAAGGGATTGGGGTGGAGTTTGCTATCCAATACACAGATTCATATTCTGAATCCATCTACACATTTGCTAATACTATCAACACCATTGACGGGGGAACGCATCTCACCGGTTTACGCGCCGCGATAACCCGCAGCATCAATGATTATGCCCGCAAGGCAGGTCTGTTGAAGGATTCAGAGCCGAATTTTAGCGGTGATGATACACGTGAAGGGCTCACGGGCATCGTCAGCATCAAACATCCGGATCCACAATTCGAAAGCCAGACCAAGGTCAAGCTGATGAATCCCGAAGTACAGACTTACGTGCAGTCAGTCGTCCTCGAGACAGTCTCTACCTTTCTTGACGAAAACCCTGCCACTGGTCGCGCGATTGTCCAGAAGTGTCTTACCTCTGCCCGTGCTCGAGACGCAGCCAAGAAGGCACGCGATCTTGTCATCCGCAAATCCGCCCTTGAGTCGATGACTCTTCCAGGCAAACTGGCTGACTGTTCGGAGCGTAATCCGGAAAAAACTGAAATGTTTATCGTTGAAGGTGAATCGGCAGGCGGTTCTGCCAAACAAGGTCGCGACCGCCACTTCCAGGCTATCCTTCCTCTGCGGGGAAAGATTCTCAACACGGAACGCGCCCGACTCGATAAAATCCTTGGAAACCGGGAAGTGAAATCCCTCGTATCTGCGCTTGGCACAGGTATTGGTGACTCCTTCGACCTCAAAGGTCTGAGATACGGCCGGGTGGTCATCATGACAGATGCTGATGTCGACGGCGCTCACATCCGCACCCTGTTGCTGACCTTTTTCTTCCGCTACATGCAGCCGCTGATCGAGGAAGGGCATCTCTACATCGCCCAACCACCGCTTTATCGCATCACTAACCGCAATCAGATTTTTTACGCCTATAGTGACACTGAAAAAGATAAGCTGGTAGCAAAGTTTGGTGGTATCAACAAGGTAGGACTCTCCCGCTACAAAGGTCTTGGCGAAATGAATCCCGAACAACTCTGGGAGACAACCATGAACCCTGAGAACCGTACACTACTGCAGGTGGAGATTGAGGACGCGGCTGAAGCTGACCTGACTTTTGATATGCTCATGGGTTCCCTCGTTCCTCCACGAAGGCGTTTTATTCAAACCCACGCGAAAGAAGTTCGCAACCTGGATATCTAAAACACGTAACTCGCCTGGAAAACAGGCGAGTTTGCTAAAATGGCACGCAAGATACTACACCTCGATCTCGACGCTTTTTTCTGCTCTGTTGAAGAGCTTCTCGACCCATCGCTTGTGGGGAAAGCATTTGCAGTTGGCGGCAGTCCCCAGGGACGGGGTGTGATTGCGTCCTGTTCCTATGCGGCAAGACTAAAAGGGGTCCGCTCCGCCATGCCCGCTGGCAAAGCCATCCAACTTTGCCCGGAGTTACTTATGGTCCATCATCGCCATGGGCTTTACAGTGAGTATTCTGATCGCGTCATGTCCATCCTGCAGGACACAACCCCTCTGGTGGAACAGGTTTCAGTAGATGAAGCCTTTCTGGACGTCAGCGATTTGCCGCAGACTCTCCGAATGATCGCTATCGGGCTGCAAAAAAGGGTCGCGGATGAGACACAATTGCCTTGTTCGCTGGGCGGCGCGACTAACAAACTGGTTGCCAAAATGGCAAATGACTTTGGGAAAGCTCAGTCGAGAACAGGTCGGGCTCCCCGTGCCATCACCATCGTGGAACCCGGAGATGAACAAGCCTTTCTTGCCCCGTTGGACATCCAGGCTCTGTGGGGATTTGGCCCAAAAACCGCTGATAAAATGCGAGAAAGGGGTATTTTCCGCATCGGGCAACTTTATGAACTTTCCGAGGTGGAATTACGTGGTTTTTTTGGTAATCACGCCCCTGAGATTCTCGAGCGCGCGAAAGGAATCGATACGCGACCGGTTTACGATAGCGAAGGTGATCCAAAATCAGTCAGTAATGAAACTACGTACTACTCAGATACGGATGACCTGCAGCAAATTTCTGACACCCTGAGATGGCTGTCCGACAAGGTCGGATATAGACTTCGCAAGCATAACCTGGCTGGTAGCTGCGTTCAAATAAAAATCAGGTATTCGGACTTCACCACCATCACGCGTCAGAAAATGCTTCAACAACCCACCAACCTGGATGATGAGATCTTTGACGCGGTAATGGAACTGCAAAAATCCCATCTGACGCTCGGTCGGGAAGTGCGGTTGCTGGGGGTAGCCGTTACCAAGTTGGAGGAACCTGCTGTTCAACTTTCGCTCTGGGATAACACGATCCAGAAGAAAACCCAGCTGACCGAAGCCATCGACTCGCTGAAAGATAAATACGGAAAACAGATAATCATCCGCGCCAGCTCCCTAAAACCCGGTAAGAAGGAAACGAAGGAAAATTAGGCCGAACGGATCTCTGCAGTCTCTCTCAAGAAGGGATACTTTTCAATTGATGACGTAGGGGCAGCGCCCCCGTGCCTGCCCTGTATACAACCCTTTGCTGATTTACTGAGACTATCCCCACTTCAATGACCCTTGCTCGAAATAAGCTAAAGATCTTTTCGTAGGCCGGATTGCATTCTTGCCCAGCGTCTTTTTGCGGTGTTCAATCCGGCATATTCAGACAAATTGGAAGTGCTGCCAGGCTCAAAATGCGTACAAACTATTAAAGATTTCTGGTATAATCGCCCGCACGCCAACGTAGCTCAGTCGGTAGAGCAGACGCTTCGTAAGCGTCCGGTCGGGGGTTCGATTCCCTTCGTTGGCTTTTTCATTTAATTTTCCAGACTTACTAGCCTTTGACAATAATTTTCTACACAGTCTCGCCGATTGTGTAACCGCCATCTACCGGCAATATAGCTCCAGTTATAAACTCAGCCTTGGATGAACTCATAAAGACTACCGCATTGGCGATGTCAGTCGTTGAAGCATATCTGCCCAGGGGGATCTTCTTGAGTCTCTCCGATTCTTGCAGCACCTGAACAGGATCTCCCATCCTGCTTTGAACAATCTCAGTAGCGGTTGGACCCGGAGAGACAACATTAACTCGAATTTGGTGCTTCGCGAGGTCCATCGCGGTAACTCTCGACATCGTGTGAAGGGCTGATTTTGAAACTGTGTAATTCAGCCGCCCCTTTTTCACCTGCAAAGCTGACGAAGAGCCAACGTTTATAATGACCCCTTTCGTCTTGTTTTCGACCATTATCTCAGCAGCTTTTACCATGCAAAAATATGCGCTGAGGACGTTGGTTTCAAAAGTTTTAATCCACAGGTCGTAATCAATCACATTCCAGTCTTTTTTCTCCGAGAACGCGCCCAAATTGTTCACCAAAACATCCATTCTCTGAAATTTTTCTTTAACAAATCCAAACAACTCATCAATTTCAGACTCTACGGAAAGATCGCAAGCATATGGAAAAATGTTGGAATTGTCTTTTATCGAATTTTTGGCGTTTTCAAGCTTTTCCCGGTTTCTTGCAACCGATATTACATTAGCTCCCAATTCCGAAAATTGCCTGCAAATCTCCAAACCAATACCCTGGCTGGCACCAGTAACCAAAACAACTTTTCCTGTGAATTCCTCAGATTGCATTATCCTGTCTCCATTTTTCTAATCGAGTAGCATGCCCAGTCAGTTTGCAAGTTAGCATTATCCAACCGTCTTGATTTCTTCTTACTTAGCCATTATCGCCCGGCTGTCAAGTGAGATTGCTCCCTGCCCTTCCGGATATACGATCAATGGGTTGATTTCAATTTCACTAATTTCCGGATTGTCCAGGGTCAACTGGCTCAAACGGGCGATTGTATCCTTCACCGCCTGGATGTCCGTCTTGGCTGAGCCGCGATAACCCTTGAGCAGCTTGCCTGCGAGTGTTTTCTCGATCATCTCATTGATATCTTTATCTGTCAGCGGTGCCACCTTGAAACTGATGTCCTTAAGCAGTTCAACCATCGTGCCGCCAAGTCCAAACATCATGAGCGGTCCAAAAGTTGGGTCGCGCCGCATCCCGACGATCACTTCCAAACCTTTTGGTGCCATTTGTTCCACCATCACACCGCGGATACGCGCGTTTGGCTCGTTTTTCGTAATTCGAGCCATCATTTCTGCATACTCCACGCGCAAGTGCTGTGAATCCTTTACGTTCAAAGCAATTCCACCGGCATCGGACTTGTGCAGAATGTCCTCAGATACAATCTTCATCACCACAGGAAAGCCTGCCTGCTCAGCAATCTTCACCGCTTCGTCCACATCCAAAGCCAAGTCACCCGGCACATTCTGTATTCCGTATGCTTCGAGCATGATGCGTGTTTCATATTCACCCACAGCCTGGATGCCCTCAACCAACGACAATGCCGTTTCCATTTTTTCCCGGTCTGTGGTCTCAACCACAACTGGTTTAAAAGTTGACTTCTTTAGAATCTGTTTGTACTGCGCCATACCCCTCAACACACGCCCAGCTTCATCCGGAAAAGCATAAACTGGCACTCCCGCCTCATTCAAATACTGCTCGGATTCAAGTGTGCTGCGTTCACCCATCAGGCAGCTCAGCAAAGTTTTGTTGGTCTTTTTCCCAACCTCAACCCATGCTTTCGCAACTCCAAGCGTGTCCACCAACGATTGCGGCACCAGGATGGGCAGCAACACATCCACGCCTGCATCCGCGTCCAGGTTTCCAAGGCTCCAAAGGTAATCTTCAGGGCTGACAGATCCCAACATATCCACCGGATTGGAAACCTGCGCGCTGGGGTTCAGTTTCGTTCGCAGCTTTTCCTGAATTTCGGGGGCAATTTGCGCTAATTCAAAGCCATTAAACGCCAGGCTGTCAGCTGCCAGCGCGGCTGCCCCGCCAGCGTTGGTAGCAATGGCTACGCGTTTCCCCGCGGGCAGAGCTTGTGAACCCAACGCCCAAGCCACATTGAAAAGCTGGCTGATTGTGTCGACCTCGATCACTCCAGCTTGTTCCAGCGCTGCCTGGTAGGCTGCATAAGAGCCCGCCAATGAGCCTGTATGCGAGCTGACAGCCTTCGCGCCAGCGTCGTTTTTCCCAGCTTTTAGAAAGACTATCGGCTTCCTGCGCGACACCCTCCTCGCGACTTCCATAAACCGCGGTCCATTCTGGATCCCTTCCACGTACATTGCGATCACTTTTACTTGTTCATCATCAGCAAAAAACTCAAGCATGTCCGTTTCAGTGACGTCCATCTCATTCCCCAGGCTGGCAAAGTGAGAAAAGCCGATCCTGGAATTGATGATCAGGTCGATCACCCCGCCGCAAATTGCGCCGGATTGCGAGATAAACGCAATCGGTCCCGCCGGAGGCAGACCCTTGATGAAGGTTGAATCCAAACCGGTGCGAACATCGATCGTTCCAACGCAATTAGGTCCTACCACCCGCATTCCATAAGAACGCGCCAATTCCTTCACTGCCAGCTCCACTTTCGCGCCTTCTTCACCCAGTTCCCTGAAACCGCCTGTGATGATGACAACCGCCTTGATTCCCCGCTCGCCGATCTCCCTCATGGTCTCCATGATGACGGTTACAGGCAGCACAACCACAGCTAATTCGACCGGGTCCGGTACATCGGAAATCGAAGCGTACGCTTTCCTGCCCAGGATCTCAGTTGCATTGGGATTAACAGGATAGATTTCGCCCTTATAACCGTAAGAGACAAGGTTCTCAAGAATTCCATAGCTAAGTTTCTTGGGATTGGTTGATGCGCCCAAAATGGCGACACCTTTAGCATCAAAAAATGGGGTGAGTGATGATGGCATGGTTCTCTCCTGAAGGTTTGTCAGAAGGATTATACCAACTCCCACAACGCGCACGCCCCCGAACATGTGTGTGCCATCAGCATGATTTATAATTCTGTCACTATGACGGGGTTCGCTTCATTCAAGCCTGAGAATTTTCAGGAAACAGCAGCTGATTTCATTGGAAATTCGCATCTATTTCTGAGTGGTCCCGCCTCTTCCGGGAAAACAACCTCTGGGTTACTCCGTCTGCAGCAGATTCTCAACGCTAACTTGGAAGAAGCGGGTTCCACAACGCTTGTGCTTGTCCCCCAGCGAAGTCTGGCTGAACCTTACCAGAATTTCCTGCGGAACTTCAATTTGCCCTCAAACAAGCAAGTCAGCATTCAAACAATGAGCGGCATCGTCCGCAGGATGGTTAACCTCTTCTGGCCAATTATTGCCAGCCGGCAAGTTTTCAGACATCCTTTTGAACCGCCTCGCTTTCTAACGCTCGAAACTGCACAGTACTTTATGGCTCAGATTGTCGATCCATTAATCGATCGCGGACATTTCGCCACGATCACATTAACCCGCAACCGCCTGTTCAGCCAATTGGTGGATAATCTCAATAAATCTGCAATTGTCGGCTTTCCTCATACGGACCTCGCGCAAAGACTAAAATCCGCCTGGACTGGTGACCAGTCGCAACTAACGGTTTATGATGATGTCCAACTGGCAGTCAATGCCTTTCGCGAGTTTTGCCTGGAACACAATCTGCTGGATTTTTCACTGCAAGTCGAGCTTTTCCGGGAAATTTTGTGGCCAAACGACACTTTCCAGAAATACTTTCAAACCCAGTACCAGCACCTGATCTATGACAATGCTGAAGAAGATCCTCCCTATGTTCATGACCTGGTCAGTTCCTGGATTAAGAATCTGCGATCTTCCCTCATCATTATGGACGAAGGCGGTGGTTTGCGCAGCTTCCTGGGAGCCGATCCTGTTTCAGCTTCCGAACTCGCGGCACAATCTGCTGCATGTCTTCATGTCGAAAACAATTTTGTCAGCCCTCCTCCGATTGAGGCGGTCATTAATTACATCCATGCGTCCCAAACTCAAAGACTTCCTTATTCCACCGTCACGGAAGCTTTCATAACTCCTGCCAGACAACCCCGGTTTTTTCCCGAGCTGCTCCATTCTGTCAGCCAGGATATTGCTGGTCTGATCCTGGATGGCACCCCTGCATCGGAAATCGTTGTCCTCTCACCTTTCCTAAGCGACCCCCTTGTTTTTGAGCTTTCCCGCCGCCTTTCCAAAGCCGGCATCCCCACACAAACCTTACGCCCCTCCCTCGCATTAAAATCAAACCCTACAATCCAGACTATTCTGACTTTGGCTGCTCTTGCCCACCCTGAGTGGAAACAACCCCCAGACATTTACCAGACCCAGTCGGCGCTCACAACCGCAATCCCAAAACTTGATCCGCTTCGAGCGCGCTTGATTTTGGAATCCGCCAGTGTCAATAAGTTGGTTACTTCCTTGCCCTCAATTGAGGCGCACCCTAAGCAGATTTTCGAACGCATTCCATACCAGGTTTTGCGCCAGCTCGAGCATCTCCGCCTTTGGCTCAGCTTGGCTGACCCTAATGAACCTCTGGATTACTTTATCAGCCGGCTCTTCTCAGAGCTGCTCACACAGCCAGGTAACGGTTGTGTTGGCAACCAGGAAGCCGGAGAACATACTGCTCGATTGATTCAAAGCTATCAGAAATTCAAACAACCTCTGGTGGTAAACCAAGCTGCGGATGCCTCGTTCCTCGGCGCGGAGTACTACAAAGCGCTTTCGGAGGGTTTGCTGTCAGCCCTTTACCTGCCAGACGAGGAGGTTGTTGGAGAACCGGGAGTGCTGATCGCTCCAGTGATAACCTTTTTAATGCAAAACCGCTCAGTGCAACATCAGTTTTGGCTGAACCTGGGCAGCAAGGGTTGGTATGAACGGCTCGAACAACCGCTCACCCATCCTTATGTTCTCAACCGCCAATGGCAGCCAGGACATAAGTGGACTGCTGATGACGAACTGGCTTTGGGGCATCAAAATCTGGACCGGATATTGCTCGGTTTACTGCACCGCTGCAGTGGTCAGGTTCACCTATGTACTTCGGAATACGGTGAATCGGGAGCAGAGGAAAGAGGACATTTGCTGACCTGGGCTCAGAACCTTTTCCGCTCTGCTTTAAGGGAGCCACAAAATGACTGAGCCTTCCCTGCGCAGATCGCAGGAAGAAGTCCTGCGTTACCGCTCCGGCTGGATGGGCATCTCTGCGGTTCCGGGAAGCGGTAAAACCTGGACTCTTTCTCACCTTGCAGCAAAATTACTACTGACGGTGGATCTCAAACCTGACCAGGAGATCCTCATCGTGACCTTTGCCAACTCAGCAGTGGATAACTTTACCAGCCGCATCGGTGCTCTCGTGCATGAGGTCGGCTTGCTTGAGGGATTTGGCTACCGGGTACGCACCCTTCATGGACTGGCTGGCGATATCATCCGCGAGCGCCCTGAGCTGGCAGGACTTGGCAACGACTTCCGCATCCTCGACGACGAGGACGCAAATGGCATCCTCAATGACCTGTCTTTCGAACAATTAAAAAAACACGAAGACTTGTTCCGGCAGTTGCTGAATCCCGATCTTGCTGATAAGAAATCTGACGAGGTCATGAGGGACATGAAAGGCGGCATTCCTCCACTCATCAAGGATCTCGCCCGGAGTTATATCAGCTCAGCCAAAAACCAAGGGATGCTGCCAGCCGACCTTGCCAACCTCCAAAAATCCCGCCCAATTACCCCTCTTTTTCAGATTTGCCTGGATATCTATAAGTCTTATCAGGATCGCCTGAAGCTCCTGGGAGCTGTTGACTTCAATGACTTGATTTTTCTTGCACACAAATGTCTCAAGTCCGACCCCGACCTGGTCCGTCAGCTTGCGTATCGCTGGCCGTACATCCTCGAGGACGAAGCCCAGGACTCCAGCAAGCAGCAGCAGGCAATTTTGCAGATACTGGCAGAGCAAACCGGCAATTGGGTGCGGGTTGGGGATACCAATCAGGCCATTTATCAAAGTTTCACGACCGCTGACCCGCGCCTTTTAAAGGAATTCCTTGGCAGACCGGACGTGCAATCGCTCGATCTGCCTGAGTCTGGACGATCCTGCCAGAAGATCATCGACCTTGCCAACCAGTTAAACAAATGGACCCAAACCGATCACCCCAATGAATCAGTTCGCGATTCGCTGACGAAGCCCTTTATCATCCCCACTCTGCCTGGAGATTCGCAACAAAACCCGCCCTGTTCTGTCAATTCAGTTGAGTTGGTGACGAATCCATTCTCCTCGGATGAAGAACTCGGCTTTATCGTCCGCCAGGTAAAAGTGTGGCTGAAGGATCATCCCGATGACACAGTAGCCATTTTGGCGTTGATGAACACCCGGGTGAACAAGATTGCCGAAGCGCTGAGAGAAAACAAGATTGACTATGTGGATATTTTAATGAAAGTGCCTCGTGAGACTCGCGAAACGATTGGCACCGTGGTCAACCTTCTCAAACTGATTTTTTATCCTCTCGATCTGAAAGTGGCAGAAAAAGCGCTCCAGGTCTTTTACCGCCATTTTCGGGACGATGAGCCCCTCAAACAAGCGCTTGCTTCGGCGAAAGGCTGGTTTTTGGGTCAGCAAAGGCTTGAGAGTTTCTTCTATCCGGTTGAGTTGGATCCACTTGAAGATCTCTATGAAGTTGATTCAACCTCAGCCAGCCTTCTGGCCGATTTCCGGGCGGCAGTTTTGCGCTGGCATCAGGCTTCTTACCTTCCTTTTGACCAATTGATGCTGGTTATTGCCCAAGACCTGCCCCTGGAACCTTTTGAGCTCGCGACGATTCACAAAGCTTCATCTTTCATTAAGACTCAAATGGATAACCACCCCGAGTGGGCTCCCCCCGAGCTAATAATTGCCCTTACAGAGATCGCAAAAAATGAACGCAATTTTTTTGGTGTGAACGAGGATAAGGATGCCTTTAATCCGGACCTTTACAAGGGCAAAGTAGTCTTGTGCACCTGCCACAAAGCCAAGGGGCTTGAATGGGACAAGGTTTTCCTTACTTCCGTCAATAATTACGATTACCCATCCGGAGCTGAAAAGGACTCGTACATCAGTGAGAGATGGTTCATTCTTGACCGGCGGAACTTGCAGGCAGAAATACTGGCTGAACTCGACCTGTTGGTATCAGATGGCACATCCGAGGTCGTCCACCCCGGAATTGGGAGACTCGATGCCCGCAACGAGTTAATTCGCGACCGCCTGCGGCTGCTCTACGTGGGCATTACCCGGGCTAAAACCTCGTTGACCATCAGCTACAACTCCGGTCCCGATAAGACAGCAGCGATTGCCTATAAAGCGCTTTTTGAGGAGGAAAACAATGCCTGAGCTCGTGCCGAAGGGTTTTGTGTTCCATCAAAGCAATCTCCAGGCATTTCAGACCTGCCGATTCAGTTTCCTTTTGCGATACATTCGGAAGCTCCCCTGGCCAGCCCCGCTTACTCCCCGCAAAAAATGCTTTGACGAAGATCTCTTTGCCGGTTCAACCCTCCATTCGTTAATCCACCAGTTCTTTCTTGGATTGGACCCTCAGGTCCTCGTCTCGTGCGCGGAGCACTACCCGGACCCCAGGGTGAGTGGTTGGTTTGATAACTTCCTGAAGAGTCCCTATGCCATCCGCGCAGACAACTCATTCCCTGAGCACAGCTTGCAAATCACGCTGAAAGGCAGGCTGCTGCTCGCAAAGTTCGACCTGATCAGTTTTCAAGATGACCTCACGAAAATCTGTGATTGGAAAACCTCACGCACATTACCAAAACGTCATTTCCTGCAGGACCGGATCCAGACCATGGTCTACACGCTGGTCGCTGCCCGATCGCAAGCTGAGATTTCAAGCCCGATTTCCATGCATTATTGGGAAGCTGGTTTTCCTGACCAACCTATCGTTTTTGCTATGGACGATCCCCAAATCGCAAATTTCGAAGAGACACTCAGTGGTCTACTGGAATGCATCACTTCCCTAGGCGAGGACCAATTTGAACGGACGAAAGACCTGAAAAAGTGCGCTTTTTGTGATTATCAAAGCTACTGTGCCCGCGTCGGCACCCAGGAGGATGAGGAATCATCGTACGACTGGTTCGGTATGGGGTCTTCTGAAAATTTAGAACAAGCTGAAATAACAGGTTAGGGGTCCCAAGAAACCCCATTGGCTTATAATTAAACAAAAAATGGGCAGAACAGGGCTCGAACCTGCGACCTCATCTGTGTAAAAGATGCGCTCTGACCAACTGAGCTATCCGCCCGCGAAAGCATATTATAAACGAAAAATGAGAATCATACGATTCAAAACACAAGATACATCTCCCCAATATGGCTGGATTCGCGACGGCAGCGTCGGTGTCATCCATGGCGATCCCTTTGGTGAGTTCCGCCGTTTCGAAGAAACCTACGAACTCTCCGAAGTAAATCTTCTATTGCCCTGCCTTCCCTCAAAGATCATCGCCATTGGCAGAAATTATCGGGAGCATGCCGCGGAAATGAAAACCGATGTGCCCGCCTATCCACTCATCTTCCTTAAACCCCCATCCGCCCTCATTACCAACGGCGAAAACATCATGTTACCCCCTCAGAGCAAGCGCGTTGAGCATGAGGCGGAACTCGCGGTTGTAGTCGGAAAACGCTCGCGCTGGCTCACCAAGGAAAACGCCCTCCATTCAGTGTTTGGCTACACAATCGCCAACGATGTGACTGCCCGTGACCTCCAGGCAGCGGATGGGCAATGGAGCCGAGCGAAAGGTTTTGACACCTTTTGCCCCGTCGGACCCTGGATTGAGACCGAGTTCGACCCAACCGATGCCCTCATCACCTGCCATGTCAACAACACTTTACGCCAGATGAGCTCAACCCGCGAGATGATTTTCAGCATTACGCAGCTCATGATGTATGTCAGCTCCATCATGACGCTCGAGCCTGGCGACCTCATTCTCACCGGCACACCTGCTGGCGTCGGGGTTCTCCAAGCTGGCGACCAGGTCAGCGTGCACATCGACGGGATCGGCACACTCCTCAACCCAGTTGCTGCTCAAGGGTAAATTGTGCCCTGGTTCATTGCCACCTTCTCATTGTATTTACCAGGCTGTCAAAGCCTGAAGGAAAAGCGGTCCACCCTCTCGCCTTTACTTTCCCACCTGAAAAGGTACAATCTATCCGTTATTGAAGCTTCCCACCAGGATAACTGGCAGATGGCGGAGATTCAGATCGCGAAAATCGGATTGAACCGTGCCCAATTGGATCGCGATCTTGCTCAGGTGGTAACGCTGATCGAAAACGATTTTCGAAATATCTTCCTGACGGAAGTCAAAAACGAATTCTACATATAACAGGTCATTTTGCAGAAAATAAACATAAACCAACTTGAAAAAATTCTCTATCATGTCGAGAAACCAGGGCGATATGTGGGTGGAGAACACAACCAGATCCTGAAAGATTGGGATTCTGTCCGCTCGCGTATCTGCCTGGTTTTCCCCGATATTTATGACATTGGGCAGCCAAATCTGGGTTTGGCAATCCTCTATGACATCCTCAACCAGCAACCGGACATCCTGGCGGAACGAGCCTTTTCTCCCTGGCATGACCTCGAAGCTGAACTTCGTCAGAACAATATCCCGCTTTTCTCGCTCGAATCGAAGAGACCGCTTGCCCAGTTCGACATCATTGGCATCAGTCTTCCTTACGAGTCCCTTTACACCAACGCCTTGAATGTACTTGATCTGGCAAGAATCCCCTTGCTGGCTTCCGAACGTGGGAATGACCATCCCCTCATTATTGCCGGTGGTCAGGCTTGCTTCAATCCTGAACCCATGGCGGATTTTATTGACGCGTTTGTAATCGGCGAAGGCGAAGAAGTTACTCTTGAGCTTATTCGAGTGTTTGAGGGGCTGAAACACGCCGGAGCAGACCGTCAGGCACTCCTTGAGGGTTTGTCAAAACTGCCGGGTGTCTATGTTCCTACTTTTTATCGGGTTAACTATGCGCAAGTCGGCACTATTACGGAGGTATCGCCAATAAATGCCTCTGTCCCGGCTTTTGTAACTAAACGCATTGTTCCAAAGCTCCCACTGCATCCAACCCGCCTGATCGTCCCGAATATCGAGACCGTTCATGACCGTCTGTCGATCGAAATCATGCGCGGCTGCACCCGTGGCTGCCGTTTCTGCCACGCTGGCGTCGTCAACCGCCCCGTGCGTGAAAGACCTATCGCTGAAATCCTTCAAATCATCGAGGACGGCTTGGCCGCCACCGGTTATGAAGAGATTAGCTTGCTTTCGCTTTCTTCTTCCGACCACACCCAGATCCTCGAATTAACCAGGTCTGTTTCCGACAAGTTCCACGATCGCAAGGTCTCTGTGAGTTTGCCTTCGCTGCGCATCGCCTCTTTTTCGGTCGAGCTGATGGACGAGCTTCGCGATCTGCGCCCTGGCGGTGGTTTCACGCTCGCGCCTGAAGCGGCTTCCCCTCGCATGCAGGCGATCATCAACAAGCCGCTCGATAACGAAGTATTCGAAGAAACCGTCCGTACAGTATTTGAGCATGGCTGGCTGACACTCAAACTTTATTACATGATCGGTCTGCCAGGCGAAACCATGGAAGATGTCCAGGCGATCCTGGACGCCGGCAAGCGCGTGCTTGCCATCGGTCGCCAGCTCCACGGAAACAGGGTCAGGGTACACCTTTCGATAGGCAACTTCATCCCCAAACCCCACACACCTTTCCAATGGTATCCACTGAATTCCACGGATGAATTGCAGGCCAAGCTGGATGTGCTAAAAGTGGGGGTTCGCCGCACCGGTCTCAAGCTTTCTTACAACATCCCCGAAAACACCCTGCTGGAAGCCTGGCTTTCCCGTGGAGACAGACGCCTTGGGCAGGTTATTCAGCGTGCGTGGCAGCTCGGCGCAAAGTTTGACGCCTGGGGTGAAAACCAAAACATAGCGCTTTGGCGCCAGGCTTTTGCTGAAATCGGGCTGGATCCAGACTTCTACGCTTACCGAGAGCGCCCTTTGGACGAGATCCTGCCCTGGGACCACATCCACACCGGCGTTACTAAAGCCTTCCTGAAGCGCGATCTTGAATGGAGCAAACTCGGCAAAACCCGCAACGATTGCCGCGAGCAGTGCTACGCTTGCGGTATTCTCGACGCTTTTGCAACCAAACGTCCGGTTTCACCGCTGGTCTATTGGGGGTGCCCATGACAAACGAACCGACGCGCGTCCGCATGACCTATGCCAAGCTCGGAAACCTGCGCTTCATCGGGCACCTTGATCTTCAGCGGCTATTCGAGCGTGCTCTGCGCCGCACAAACCTCCCCATGCGCTTCACCCAGGGCTTCAGTCCGCACATGCGAATCAACCTGGCTTCAGCCTTGCCGCTCGGATTCATCGGCGAAGCTGAAAAAATGGACTTTTGGCTTGATCTGGATGTTTCATTGGACGAGATCAGCAATCGGCTGAGCAAAGCTCTGCCAGCGGAACTCATTTTAAGAAACCTGCAGGCGATTGATAATCAACTGCCATCACTACAGGCATCCCTGCTCTCCTGCGAGTTCGAGATTGAGCTTCCTGCTTGTACTGACGCAGAAACCCTGAAGAGCCAGATCGATACTCTCATGGCTCAAGATACCCTGCCAGTTCAACGGCGCAAGAAAACTGTTGACCTAAAAAGTCTCCTAATTGCGTGGCAACTTGATGTTCAAGCAACAAAAACATTGCTACAAGTTTCCATGAAAGCGACACCGCTTGAAAACGGACGTCCGGACGAGCTGCTTGTGCTTCTCGGGATTGATCCAGCTGATTGCGTTATCACTCGGACCAAACTGATCTTTTCGGAGGAATAGTGGAAGACAACTGCATTTTCTGCGCGATAGTTGCTGGACATGTGCATGCCTGGAAGGTGCTCGAAACTGAAACCACGCTGGCATTCCTTGATGCCCACCCGGTCGGGCTCTATCACACGCTCATCATCCCGAAAGCCCATTATTCCGACATGTTCACCGTGCCCCAGGAAGTTCTCGCAGACACAATGGAGACCGTGCGCCAGGTCAGCCTGCTCTACAAGGACAAGCTTGGGCTTGAAAATCTGCATGTCTTTAATAACTCGGGTCATCTGGCTTCACAGAGTGTTTTTCACCTTCATTTTCACATCCTGCCGCGTTACCCGGACGACGGTAATAACTTCCCAAGATTCAACCGTCCGGACCTCACTAATCAGTTTGAGAAGATGATCGAAGCATTGCAGTAAAATTCTCATAACGCCTGAGTTTGAAAGTTGCGGTGGTATAATGTGAAATCTTGTTTCCGTGGCCTAATGGATAAGGCACTGGCCTCCGAAGCCAGTCATGTGGGTTCGAGTCCCACCGGAAACATTTGTGTTTAACTCTCCAGGTTTATGCACAAGGAGCCTACTATGCGCGATGAAAGACTTCTCCGGGAACTTGCCGAATTGCGGCAGAAGATCAACTATCATAGCTACCTGTACAACACGCTCGACCAACCTGAGATTTCCGACTTTGAATATGATCAGCTCTTCCAACGTCTTAAAGCGATCGAAACGGAGCATCCTGAACTTATCACCCCGGATTCTCCCACCCAGAAAATCGGTAACCAAATCTCAGAGAAATTCAAAAAGGTCAGCCATCCTGCCCCCATCCTGAGCCTGGCAAACGGCTTTGGCAGCCAGGACGCGCTTGCCTGGTACGAACGCATACTCCGGATAGACCAGCGCGTTGCTCAGACTGATTTTCTGCTTGAACCTAAACTGGATGGTCTGACGGTCGTCCTGCACTACGATAACGGCATCTTCTCGCTCGGGGCTACCCGCGGCGACGGCAGCGTGGGCGAAGACATCACCGCCAACCTGCGTACCATTCCCAGCCTGCCCCTACGCATTCCGGTTCTACCGACATCAAACCCCATCCCTGAACACATCGTTTTCCGGGGAGAAGTCTTCATCACCAAAGCAGATTTCCTCGCGCTAAATGCCGACCTCGAACAAAAAGGTGAGAAAACTTACCTCAACCCTCGCAACACGGCTGCCGGCTCTTTGCGCCAGCTGGATCCAGCCATCACGGCAAACCGCCCTTTGAAGTTCTACCTGTACCAGGTGCTGGAATCTTCCAGCCTCCTTCCCCAGACCCAATCTGGCATCCTGGATTACATCGCCAGCTTCGGACTGCCAGTCAACCCCCTCAGGTGGCACGCAAAAAACATTATTGAGGTAATCCAGATTTGTGGAAAAGAAGGGCTCAGCCGCCACAATTGGGCATATGACGCGGATGGGATCGTCATCAAGATCAACGACCTTCAGCTATTCAATGACCTGGGCTATGTCGGCAAAGATCCACGCGGCTCGCTTGCCTACAAGTACCCCGGTGAGGAAGTGGAAACCACCCTGCTCGATATCCAGGTCAATGTCGGTCGCACGGGTGTGCTCACACCTCTGGCACTGCTGGAACCAGTGAGTGTTGGCGGCGTGGTTGTGAGGCAAGCCACACTGCACAATTTTGACTTCATCGCGGACAAAGATCTGCGTATTGGCGATCGGGTTCTGATAAAAAGAGCCGGCGAAGTCATCCCCTACATCGTGGCAGCCCTCAAGGAAAAGCGCGATGGCAGCCAGCAGGTCTATCAACCTCCGACCCAGTGTCCATCATGTGGTTCGCATGTTGAGCAGGCTCCGGGCGAAGTGGCTTGGTACTGCCTGAATGCGGCTTGCCCTGCCCAATTAACGCGCACCATCGAAAATTTTGCTTCCCGCTCCGCGATGGATATCACCGGTCTTGGCGAGCAGATCGTCGCGCAGTTAGTCCAGAGCGGGCTGGTGAGAAGCCTGCCTGACCTCTACCGCCTGACCAAAGAGCAGCTACTCACCCTAGACAAATTCGGTGACAAGAAAGCCGACAACCTCCTCGCAGCCATCCAGGCGTCAAAATCACAGATTCTCCAGCGTCTGATCATCGGTTTGGGTATCAAAGGTATCGGCGAGGTGGCTGCCCGCAAATTAGCCCAAAAATACGGCAACCTGGACGCACTTGCACAGGCGAGTTTCAATGACTTGCAGCAGTTGGAAGGCGTTGGACCCAACCTGGCGGAATCAATCTACGAATGGTTCCAGCTTGAAAGTAACCAGCAGGTGTTGGATCAACTGAGAGCGCTCGGACTCTGGCCTGTCGAAATCGCAAGTGCGCCAGTGGGCAAACAGCCGCTTGCTGGTTTGACTTTTGTTGTCACAGGCACGCTGGAGGGTTTCTCGCGAGATGGTATCTCGGAGTTTATCCTGGAAAATGGCGGTAAGGTTTCCGGATCAGTGAGCTCAAAGACTTCTTACCTGGTGCTCGGAGCTGATCCTGGTTCCAAGTATGACAAAGCCCGCCAGCTTGGCATACCCATCATTTCGGAAGAAGAGTTGCGCAAGATAGCTGCGTTGTAAATTGGCAGCCTCGCCGTAGGTCAGGTTGCGCTTTTCAACCTGACATCACAAATTTTCTTAAGATTCTTCGTAAAAATTTATCAAGCGCTCCTCTAGTTCGTAAGGCGGAATGGCGCGTTCCTGCCCCGCGATTCTGTTCGCAGGGTTCGCCACACCGACATTGAAATTGTCGTGTCGGAGTGAGCCTGCGCCACATTTCCTTAAATTACCATCTTCTAGCAGGCTCATTCCGACCTACAGGGAAAATTTACAAAAATAACGTACGGGAGGGGCTTGTTCCTCCCGTTTTCATTGCCTTTGTAGCGCGGAATGCGCCTTTTTTGCGCACTCCGCCGCACATTAATTCGTGTTATTCAAGCGTAGGTCAGGTTGACCCCCGTACAAAGACACGGGGCAGGCCTCGCAACCTGACCTACCCCACTCCAAAAATGACTTTGATTAACACAAAACCGCTCAAAAAATATTGAGCGGTTTTTGAGGTGGAGATGGCGGGAATCGAACCCGCGTCCGAAAGATTAGACCCTCGGATCTCTACGAGCATAGTCAGTTGTTCAGGTTCGTCCGTCTGCAGGTCAACTGACCGAACTGCATCCAGACTATCCGCTCGGACCCGAAAGCCCTCTTAGCTGAACCTCACGGCGCGATTCAGAGCAGCCTGACTTTTATGACGCCTTTGCTGGTCCCGATCAGGCAAACGGTCCCAGGAGACGTGACCTCATCTAAGGAGGTCAGCTTCCGATCAATTAGCTTATGCAGCTAAAGGAAGGGTTGCGTAACTTGTGCGATTGGCACTTGTTTTTTTGTACTGATTTCACGAGGTCGGTACCTCTCGGCTCGCAATCCGGAACCAGCTTCTCCCGTCGAGACCTGGCATCCCCATGTGATTCCATTATACAACATTTAATACCAAAACCCTTCCAGAATAGGAAGGGTTTTGGTATTCTAATAAAACTTTTACTGTTCTATCTGAGCCAATTGGGTGGCCAGGATCTCGTTGGCAACGGTATTCAGTGTGGTTAGTTCATCCTGAACTATCAGAGTAGGATCCTCAAGCAATGCGGCCATGGTGATCTTCATCTCTTCGCGGATGGGATCATAACCAGGCACTGGGGGCTCGAATGCTCCGAATTCAATCAAATTCCAGGCTGTTTCATAGGGAGGATATGTCCCGAAGAAATCGACCATCTCTGCAGCAACACTCTTGCGAACAGGGAAATACTGAGTTTCTGTTGCCCAATAGGTCTGGACATCTTTGCTGGTGTAATACTTAATGAACAGCCAGGCAGCGAGTTGACGCTCTGGAGTGCTCTTGGGAATGCTGACACTTGCACCGTAGATGTTCGGTTTGACCTGACCGGTAGTTGTGGGCAGAGCCGCAACAGACCATTCCATCTCACCTACACCTTCAGCAATAGCCTTGGGATAATACACACCCAAGCCCGAGCTGGAAGCAACTGTAAAGAGGGATTTGCCCTGACCAAACTGAACCTGATCATTGTAACCATCAACAACGCGCAGGCAGCCATCTTTTGCAAGACCCTGAAGGAAGGTCCATGCCTCGACTGCTGCGGGGCTGTCAAGCGTGAGCTCGTTAGTGGTGTAATCAAAGATATCGCCGCCAAATGCAAACACCCAGCTGGCAAAGTTGGAGGCATCCATTCTCATAGCCAGACCAACAGGTGTGGCATCCCCAGTGCCCTTTTCGAAAGGATTGGCAACGGCATCGCACGCCATGGCTCTAAATTCTTCCATGGTGGTGGGAGCAGCGTCATAGCCCATTTGCTTCAGCCATGAAAGGTTGTAGTACATAACTTCCATGGAGCGGTTGGGAGCAAGACCCAGGCGCTGATTGTCATACAGGGAGTAGACATCCTGCTTAAAGAAGGTAGGCAAGAAATCGGCCTGATCGTCAGCGGAAAGTCCGTAAGTAGGACTGTCGATGATTTCGTTCATGTCCCAAATTGCATCGGCTAACTGGTACATTGCTATTTGGTTCTGATAACCCACTACGATGTCAGGAACATCGGCAGTATTCAGAACTGGCAGCATTTTCTTGTAGATGTCGCTGTAGCTTCCAGCCACTTCAGCTTTCAAAGTGATGCCATATGTGTTAGTCGCGTTGAAATCCTCAACGATTTTAAGAAGGATAGCTTCACGATCGCCACTGTGATTGTGCCAGAATGTGATCTCTTTAGCAGGTACAACATCAGCCCATGGATCTACAACTGGGGCTTCGGTTGGTTCTTCGGTTGGTTCAACGACTACAGGAACTTCAGTTTCTTCGACTACTACTGGGGCAGCAGTCTCTTCCACTGTCGGTACCGCTGTTGGCTTGGCGCAAGCACCCAGTACCAATGCTGCAATCATCACGACTGCAAATAAACTAAACAATTTACTTCTCATTTGTCAAAACCTCCATTTTGAACAGATAGTGTTGTTGATATCGGGTCAATTCCCGCAATATCCTATTTATTTTATCCCTTTAACCCAGTTGTTGCAATTCCCTGCGTAAACTGCTTTTGAGTGAACAGATACAAAAGCAGTATGGGGATAAGGGTGATGACCGCGCCTGCCATCAGTAAATTTGTCTCGGTGCCAGCTTCACCAACAAAATTCCATAAGCCAATCATCATCGTTCGCCACTTGTCTGTGGAAGTAACAATCAGAGGCCATGAAAACGCGTTCCAGGAACCAGAGAAGCCGAACAAAATCACAGTCATGATTGGGGCCTTACTTATTGGAAAAACAATCTGGACAAGAAACCGGAGGTGGTCAGCGCCGTCCATGCGGGCAGCATCCCAAAGTTCATTGGGCACCTGCTGAAAGAACTGTTTTAGTAGGAATATGCTGAAGGCGTTCGCAATAAAGGGTATTGTGAGTGCCCAATAGGTATTCATCCAACTCCCCCCAGGAATTGGCAAAATATCACCTCGGATCATCAGGTAATTCGGAATGAGGGTGACCGACTCAGGGATCATCATGGTTGCTAAAAACAACATGAAGATCAGATTGCTTCCCTTGAACTTGATCCTTGCAAATGCATATGCCGCTAGAATCGAGGTAAACAATAAACCGGCTACGGTTCCAAATGTGATAAGGAGACTGTTCACAAAATACTTGTCAAACTTGGCACGTCTGTAAAGTTCTCCAAGCCCTCCTTCCGCGTCTCTATAAGCGTAGTTAACCCATTGCGGCACTGCCGGTAACAAGCGCAGCTGCAAGGTTTCACCAAGAGTCATCAATGAAGTTGAAACCATCCAGAAAAAAGGGAATATAGCGATGACAGCGCCAACAATCAAGACGACATAGATCAAGACTGTGCTTAGGAAGGCTATTGTCGGGTTGGTTTTTCGCAATTCCGAATTTTTTGTTTTTAAAGGTATTGCATTATCCATAGAAGACTCTTTCCGCCATTACTTTGTTTTGAACAACTGTAAGACCAAGAATGATGAGAAATAGAATGATTGCCTGTGAGGTTGCAACGCCAAATTGTGTGTATTGGTAAAAACGATCAAATATGTAGACGCTTGCCGTGATAACTGAATAACCAGCCGATGGCAAGCGTAATACATAAATATGGTTGAAGGCTTTAAAGGTTCCGATAAGTGAGATCAACGATAAATAGAAGGTGATCGGAGAGAGGTAAGGAATGGTGATATATCTGAAGAGATCCTTTTTTGTTGCTCCATCAATCTCAGCAGCTTCGTAAACTTCTTTGGGGATATTTCCCAATCCAGACAGGAAAATTACAATGTTGTATCCTACAAATGACCACACACCATAAATCATGATGGTTATAAGCGCCAGGCTCGGTCCAGCAAAGAAACCTTCGATGTCGAAACCCAAAAGTTGCATGATTGGCATCTTTTCAAATCGCCATTTTAATGGGTCAATTCCAATCAGTCCAATCAAGCGGTTTGCTATTGAATAATTTGGTCGGTCGAAGATAATTCGAAAAACAACTGCTGTCGAAACGGCAGGGGTTACATATGGAAGAAAGTACAACATTCGGAAGAGCTCTTTTCCAGCTACTTTCTGATAGAGGAAATACGCAATCACCATTCCAATGATGATCTGGGTTGGAACTGTACCAAGTGCATAGTAGAGTGTATTTACAAGTGAGCTCAAATATGCTTTATCGCCAAGCTCAATCATTCTCCCCCAACCCGTCAGAAAGAATACTCCTGCCAGGACCAATAGGATAATGAGAACGACGAAGCTATATTTACTAAACCTGGTCTCCGATTGTTTTACTTTTCGGGATAGGGTAATAGCCAGAACGATCAGAGCGATCCCTAATACCACTTGAAAGAACGCTGTCCAGTCACCGAAGATATTCAGGTAATTTTGCAGACCAACAAACTTCCCTTTGCGAACATTCCAGTTATATAAGGACATGTAAAACGAATACCCGATAGGAAAAAGTCCAAAGAAGAAAATGATTATGATCGCAGGAAGAGTAAAAAGGATTCCGGTAATTTGGTCTTTAAAAGCTTGCTTCTTAAAAGCGCTTGAGCTTTTGGTTGAAATGAGTGTGTTGCTAGTTTCCATCGCACCTCAGTATTTGAGTATATGTCGTATGTTCATGACAGCCTTAGCTAACATACCATTTTACCTGAAAAATCAACAAGCAAAAAGAACGATTGTGACCTCAGGTCAACAACTAAAAAATTCTACCTCAAGAACGGGCAGAATCCTAACAGAGAACCAGGGAAACTGTCGGTTATCAGCAAAAAGCCCAGATCATCCAACAGAACCAACCCTTCCCAGTTCCTGGCGATGTTGTAATCGAGAAGTTGTAGATAGGTTGGGGCTTGGTCAATTCGTGAAATTTGATTTACCCCAATCTGAAGCTGTACAAGTCTCTCAACCGGCTCGTTTTCCGAGTGCGTTTTCCCTTCACCATATTCCAGGATTAAAGCGTCCTGATCAACCGCAAGATGGGTGTCACCAGGAAAGAAATAGTTCATTACCCAAAACTTACCGTCCCCATCGCTGATCGTCGCATCCGTAACCCGATAATCCAAAGCCGGAAACGGGATTGCCCCAACAAGCTCCAGGTCCTGGTTGAATTGATAGGCAACTGGCTGATTTTCCCCTTGATCGGAGTTGTGCTCATAGATGACGTAGAAGTTTTCATTCCAATACGTCATCGCCTCAAAAGTTGCGTTTCTTTCACTTGAAAATGGAACTATTTCAACCAGCGACTCAGGGTCAAGCGTAATATTCTCAAGATCACCCTGCACTTCGCCTCTGATCAGGTAACCCATCATCGGGTTTCCCGCGCGGCTCTCAATAGTGAGATAGACCTCCTGATCCACAAATAATATCGACTCAAATCCTTCAAAACCTTTGATTACAGTCCTTAAGTCAGAATTTATTATCGGCACATCCCTGACTGGTAATTCCATATCCGGATCCCCGACAGCCAGCAGAAGGTCGCTTTTCGTAATCGCAAACAAGTTTGCTTCCCGTGAGAATTCCTTTCCTTGTGGAAATTGCGGAAGCAAAACAAGGTTCTCTTTATACCACGCCATTCCGGAGTACTCAAAACTCGGAGCTTCAATGCTTTCTGGAATTCTTAATGTCAGAATTTCCATTTCTTCAAGGATCCCCTGGTCAGCAGGACCTTCTGGCGTGGCGGTTGCTGCTTCCGTACTGGCGATCGTGGCCTCAGTTGGTTCAACCATCGCGGAATTAGTTGGCAGAAGCGTGGTATCTACAGAAACATTATTACTACTACACGCAGTAGTGCTTAATATTAAAATGCTTACTAAAATTAATTTTGGTAGTTTCACGTGTGTCATTCAAGTGCGCTCAAATCAAAAACTGCAACCACCGGATCGTGGTCGCTTGATGCATCCCGCGACAAACTCAGACTATTGATGTGGATCACTTCATAACCCACCAGCCTGGGTGCCAGGGCATTACTTGCCAGGATCTGGTCCAGCGTTTGTGCATTCCCTTCATGCAGATAAGAAAACCGCTGATTTTCCGGTAAAGTCAAAACCAAGTTGTCAAGCAACCCACCCTCAAGCGTTTGCATGCTCGCGCTCCAGGGGAAGTCGTTCAGGTCGCCGAGCACTACAATCAACGCCTTTGGGTTAATGTCCAGGATGTCCCGGACAAAACCATTCACAGCCTTCGCCTGCGCGACCCTCTGCCGCTCGCTAGGTCTTTGTGGAGGCTGTTGATCGCCGTAGAGTGGTCCATCCTCGCCCTTGGAATTGAAGTGGTTTCCAATAACATAAATGTCCTGTCCATTGAAAACGAACTGGGCGATGATGGGTTTGCGGCTGTCAAAAAACGCCGAGTTTCCCGGCCATATCCTGCCCGGGTTCAGGGTAAGCATCGCCCTACCGTTCTCATTCCGCAAGTCCGTTTCCTCGTCGGCTTTTCCAGTCGCAGCAGCAGGTAATCGCAATCCGCGATCGATTTGATAGAGAATAACCGTCCGGATGTTCCCACCCAGAATGCCCCCATCCATGTTACGCGCGGGGTTGATGTTCAATGCTTTGTAAACCACCTGCCCTTTGCTGGCATCCACGATATCGTCAATCAGGCTGGTAAGGTTTCGCTCAGTGCTGACTTCCTGGGAATCCAGGCTGCCGTTGTCGTCCATGATTTCCTGAAGAACCAGGATATCTGGTGCTTTAAGCATCTCCACGATCTCCCGGGCAATCTGCTTTGACCGTTCCACTTCCTGCAGGCTGTTGAAGTTCTCCAGGTTGTAGGTCGCGACCGCCAGTTCCCAATCTTCCTGCACACCTCGAGCCCCAGTTGCCCTGAAAGGCGTGTTTTGGCGCAAAACCGGCTTGCTCAAAGGTTGGATGCGATAATTTCCAAAATCGTAATCCACTACGCCCACAATCGGCTCACTAAAAACCGCCCCCACATGGATCTCCGGCATCATAATGAAAGCGTCATCCAGCATAATTCTTTCCGGGTTGGGGTCGGTTTCCCGCAAAACCAGGACGCCTTCACTCGAAAAAATGCCGGCGTTCTCACCATTGTCTGCAACGACTGACACTTCGTTATATCCGTTTCGTGTTGATATTGCCCTGGCATTGTTGATCTGTACCAACATGCCTTCAAGGCTCTCAAAGAAATCCATGCCGTCTTCCTGAGGATCGATCGGATTTTTGCTCTGCCCAACGTAACCCTTTACATCGTTTTCGATTACCTGGTCAGGGATTGATCTGCCTCCCAGACCGAGAACAACAGGCTCGGGCAGAGGCTGATTTTGACTCAAGACTGTCACTTCCTTCGCAACAAGCGTTGTATTAGTTAGCGAATTTTCTCCCAGACCAGCCGGATTCCATTCCCGCACCCAGCCGTTCTCAACTAATACCAAATCTCCCGGTTTTGCCTTTGAATAAGTCTGAAGATCAACATAAATTGCTTCAGATGTGCGATCATCTCCATCAGAAACTTGGCTCTGCAAGTAAAAGCCTTCGCCATCCACCGCTGTCACCACGCCGCTAACTTTCGCGATCGTCTCACCATCCATCGGTGAGCGATGGGTGATTCCCTGGATCTGGTTGATCGCGGTTCCGCCATCGAAAGTTGGCAGCGTGGCACTGGGTAAAGTTGCCATCGGGAAAGTGGGAGGTGTTTGGGCAACACAGCTCACGCACAGAAATAGTAAACATAAGGTGATAGTGGTACGTTTCAAATCATTCTCCATGGGTTCAGGTCAGTAATTTTACATTATTCAAGGGTCATCTGTGTTCAACCGATAAGAATGCGATAAAATTGAGGCATGGAACTTCAAGCAGCCATTTCAAAGGTCGATCGCTACTCTTCAGCGGCGCAAGGTGATAAAGTCGAGATTATTGAGCGTCCTCGCGGCGGCATCTCCATCATCATGGCTGAGGGCAAGCTCAGTGGCCGTCGATCTAGATCCATTGCGATGAAAGCTGTCCACTCGATCCTAAACCTGATAGCGAGTGGATTACACGATGGCGCAGCGTCCAGAATGGTACTTTCAAACATCAATGATGAACATCGGGGGAAAGCTCAGGTCAGTTTAAGTATCATTTCCTGTGATCTCGAATCCCAATCGATCGTCATCACCAAAAACAACACCACTCCGGTTATAACCGTTTTCGAAGGTACAGTGGATTTTTTGCGATTTGATGATGTGGTCGATTCTGAACCGTCTTCTACACCTTCTGTGTACCAATTCGAAATCGAGAAGGCACGCGATTTCATCCTCATTTCCGATGGAATTCTCCAGGCTGGCTCCCAGTATGAACAACCTCTGGACTTGCGGGTCTCGGTCGAATCTCTTTTTGAAGATGATGAACCCACCGTCCAGGAAGTTGCAGATGCCATCCTCACCCAGTCGATCAGCCAGGACCTTGGCCGTCCCCATGACGACATGACGGTCACAGTTTTACGCATTTCACCCGCTCCCCACACCAACATCCGCCGGGAGTGCGTTCACTTTCCTATCTTTGACCGAAAATAGAGGAGATGATCTATGCACGAGGAAGTCATTCTGATCACTGGAGCAAATGGGGAAATTGGTCATGGTCTGATCCACCACCTTGCTGATCAAAAGAAAGCAATTGTCGCTCTCGACCTCAATCCGCTCGACGAGGTGCTTCAGCCGCTTGTCCGCCATTGGCAGGTCGGTGACATTCTCAACTTTGCACTTCTCGAAGAACTTTTTGAGGAACACCATTTCAGTGTCATTTTCCACCTGGCGTCGATCCTCTCCACAAAGGCTGAACAAAATCCTGAACTCGCCCACAAGATCAATGTGGATGGCACCCTCAATCTGCTCCGCTTATCAGAAATCCAATCCAGGCGGGATTGTGTGCCTGTCAAGTTCATTTATCCAAGTTCCATCGCCGTGTATTGCATGCCTGACCTTGAGACCAAACAAGCAGCTGGTAAGATTTGCGAAGATCAATTCACCTCTCCCACCACCATGTATGGCATCAATAAGCTCTATTGCGAGAATCTTGGGCGCTATTACAGCAAGCACTATAAACAGCTTGCTGACAATGCCAATCCCGACGAATTGCTCGATTTTCGAGCTTTACGCTTCCCGGGTTTGATCAGTTCTGAAACCGTTCCCACTGGAGGCACCAGCGATTATGGCCCCGAGATGCTGCATGCCGCAGCCAAGGGTGTCAGTTACAACTGTTTCGTTCGTCCTGATGCAAAACTGCCCTTCATGGTCATGCCCGACGCTGTAAAATCGCTTATCGCGCTTAAAGAAGCTCCCCGTCACGATCTAACTCAGACTGTTTATAACGTTACCAGTTTCAGTCCGACCGCCCAGGAGCTTTACGATCTGACCCTCAAAGCTTTCCCCCAGGCAGATCTTCACTTTGTTCCGGATTGTCATCGGCAGTGTATCGTTGATTCCTGGCCGGCAGACATTGACGACTCTGCAGCCCGACATGATTGGGCTTGGCAGCCCGACTTTGGTTTCGAACGCGCTTTTTCGGAATACCTGGTGCCTGCCATTCGCGCGAGATATCAATAATTAAGGAAAACTCATGCCTATTTATGAATACGTTTGCCAATCCTGCAAACAAACTTTTGAAACAATCCGTCCTTTCAGCCAGGCAGACCAACCCATATCCTGCCCAAGCTGCGGAAAAACCGACGCGCACCGGCAGCTCTCGCTGGTGAACGCTGTCAGTTCCGGGAGAATCCTCGGTGGAAGTAACTCCTGCAGTTCTTGTGCTTCCGGAAATTGCTCAAGTTGCGGGCATTGATGAAGACCGCAGATTATTTTCGCGGCAAATCTGTGCTGATCACAGGCGGATCCAGCGGGATCGGTTTCGCCATCGCTAACGCTCTCGTTGAGATGGATGCCGTGGTTATCCTTTTGGCAAGGGATTACGAGAAACTTAAGGCCGCAAAGGCTTCAATCCTCGAAAAAAATCCAAAAGCCAAAGTCAAACTTGTTTCAGCCGACGTAACGGATGCGGAAACTCTCATCGTGCTGCACGAAAAATATGTTCGCAACCACGATACGCCGGATATCCTGATCAATTGTGCGGGTGTCGCGCGCCCAGGCTATGTTGAAGAAATGCCCCTGGATGTCTACAAATGGACGATGGATATCGATTACCACGGAACGGTGAATATTATCAAAGTTCTTTTGCCAGGAATGATTGAGCGAGGTTCCGGACATATCGTAAACTTCTCCTCCATGGCAGGGGTCATCGGTGTATTTGGTTATACGGCTTATTCAGGCGCTAAATTTGCAATTAAAGGCTTCAGCGATGCCCTTCGGGCGGAACTTAAGCCTAAAGGCATCAAGGTTAGCATTGTCTATCCTCCTGATACCGACACTCCTCAACTCGCCTGGGAGGATCAATACAAACCGTTTGAGACTCGCGAATTAGCAGGTTCCGATAAGCCCATCCAGCCCTCTCTGGTCGCTGAGGAGACTCTGAAAGCTGTTGCACGGGGTCGATACAAAGTAGTACCGGGGTTTAACGCGAAATTAACCTATTTTGTTGCCACCCGCCTTGGCAATTGGTTTAACCCGATTGTGGACTTCCTGATTTCACGAGCGACTAAAAAGAAAGCCCGACTTGATAAATGACCTACGGCAGCACCCGGACGGTGCTGGCATCCGCGCTCTAATTGATAGCTGGCAGCAGGACCAGGAATTTCGTGAAAACATCACCTACTGGCAGGTCACGGCTGCGTGTGAAGCAGTTAGCACGCCAATCCCCACCTCACTGGATCCCCGACTCGTCACCGCGCTGAATACTCTGGGAATCACACAGCTTTATGCGCATCAATCCGAGGCGGTTGAACGCGCCCACAACGGAGAAAATCTTGTCATTGCCACTGGTACTGCCAGCGGTAAGACCCTCTGTTACAATCTGCCCGCGGTTCAGCAAGCGCTTTCCAATCCCAACGCCCGCATCCTGTATCTCTTTCCCACCAAAGCTCTCACCCAGGATCAACTCACCAGCCTGGATCAATTATTAAGGGCAGTTCCAGCTAAAAAACCTATGCCTGTCAATATTTTTGATGGCGACACCCCGCAGCATATGCGTTCTGCGATGCGTAAGCAGTCCGTCTTCCTGATGACCAACCCGGATATGCTCCACCAGGGCATCCTCCCACATCACGCCATCTGGCAACCGTTCTTCCAGGGACTTAGCCTGGTAGTCATCGATGAATTGCACAGCTACAGGGGCATTTTTGGCTGTCATTTTGCCAATCTCCTGCGCCGGCTCAAAAGGATCGCGGCTTTTTATGGCGCTTTTCCCAAGTTCATCCTGACTTCCGCCACGATTGCCAATCCGGTTGAGCTGGCTGAAGTGCTGATCGATGACCGGGTAAGCCTGATCTACCAAAGTGGAGCGCCCCACGGCGAGAAACACTTCCTGCTCTACAACCCACCCCTGGTCGATCAAAAATTGGGACTGAGGAAATCCAGCGTGCAAACCAGCGTCACTCTGGGGCTTTCGCTGCTCAAAGCCGATCGCCAGTCGCTGCTTTTCGCCCGCACCCGCCGCACGGTTGAAATGATACTCACCTATCTGCTCGAAAGGCTGCCATTCCAACTTCGCCCGAAAGTGCGTGGCTATCGCAGCGGGTACCTCAAAAGCGACCGCCGCGAAATCGAGCAGGGTTTCAAAAACGGCAGCATTCGCCTCGTGGTTGCGACTTCAGCGTTGGAACTTGGGATCGACATTGGCGAGCTTGAAACGGTGATCCTGGTTGGCTATCCGGGTTCTATTGCTACCACGCTGCAGCGGGCGGGACGTGCCGGCAGGAAGCAGCAGGATTCTCTTGCCCTGCTGGTCGCCACCAACGACGCCATGGATCAATACCTTGCCAACCATCCTGAATATCTGAGCAACTCGCCAGAAAAAGCCCTTGTGGACCCCAATAACCTGCTCGTGCTCTACCAACACCTGCGCTGCGCCATATTTGAGCTGCCATTTTCGCCTGACGAGGGCTTTGGTCCTGTCGATCCCCAAAAACTAAGCGAAATCTTCGAGGCAATGCGAGCGACCGGTGAGGTTCTCAACCGCAACGACTCGCACTATTGGGTTGCGGATGCTTACCCTTCGGCTGAAATCTCGTTGAGGTCGTCCACACCAACCATTGTTTCCCTGCTGGTTGGTGGACCCGAAAATCCGACCCTTATCGGTCAGATGGATGCTCACAGTGCTGAATGGCTGGTCCATCCCCAGGCTGTTTATCTGCACGAAGCAGAGACTTATCTCGTTGAAGAGCTCGACCTGGCGCAAGGAGTATGCAAGCTAAAATCTGCCCAACCCGACTATTACACCCTGCCAACGATCAAGACCACCATCGAAAACTTCCACGAGCGTTCCTCCCAACCAATTGGTTCCTCCAGCATCAGCAGCGGACCGCTTTCGCTATCCATCAGCGTGGAGGGATTTAGGAAGATCCGTTGGCAGACTAACGAAACTATCGAACGATTGCCTCTCGACATGCCCGCGCGTGGACTGGAAACCGAAGGGGCGTGGTTTGCCATTGGCGAGAACCTCGTAAACCGCCTTAAAGAACATGCCTTGTGGAATTCCGACCCAAACGACTATGGCCCGGGCTGGCCTGCCCTCAGGCAAAAAATCCTGATGCGCGATCAATACAAGTGTGCCGCCTGCCATCAATACTTCCCCCCCGGTGAACTGCATGTGCATCACATCCAACCCTTCAAAACCTTCGCGGATGCACTGCAAGCCAACGCCCCCTCCAATCTCGTCACACTTTGCCGAAAGTGCCATGCCGTGGTGGAAACACGCGTAAGGGTTATCTCGGGTATGGCTGGGGCACGCCATGCTTTGCGCAACATTGCTCCCTTGCTCATCATGTGCGATGATGCCGATATCGCCATGCTTTCTGAGCCAAAATCGATCCTGAACAACGGTCAGCCTGCAATTTTGGTTTACGACACCATTCCCGGCGGCGTGGGTCTTTCCGACCAATTATTCGAGGATCACCGCTTTTGGCTTGAACGAGCAGCTGAGATGATTGCTGACTGTCCCTGCGAGGATGGTTGCCCCGCGTGTGTTGGTCCTTTCGGCGAAGATGGCTACGGCAGCAAGCAGGAATCCCTCGCTTTGCTAAAGGGACTGCTCCATGAGTGATTGGAACAACCTCTCAGACAGGTTGAAACGGCTTGGCGTCCAGCTGGGTATTTCCCAACCTTTGCAGACGGACTCGGGCAAGCAAAAACCTCTTGAGGAGCTCGTTCCTGGCCGCAACCTGAGCACCATCTTTGGTGAAATCTTTTCGCTGAACCACACCTACCCCGAATCCCAACAGCACGGGCACCTCCCGCTCAAACCGCTCACTGCCCACCACTGGTTGGCTCGCTGGGCAAAAGCGCCCTCCTCGCCTGCCCTCGAGTCGCTGATCTTTCTCGATACTGAAACCACCGGTCTTTCCGGCGGCACCGGAACGATGCCATTCATGATCGGCGCTGGTCGATTTATTGAAGATCAATTCGTGGTTGAACAGTTCTTTGTTCGCAATCCTTCCGAAGAAGCTGCTCAGCTTGCTGCCTTATCCAGCTTTGTGGAAGGTGTGGAAGGCATAGTAACCTACAACGGCAAGTCGTTTGATATGCCAATCATCAACACACGCTACATCATGCAGCGGCTATCCAACCCTTTCACCTCCATCACGCATTTTGATCTATTGCCATTCACCCGCCGCATTTGGAAGTCCCGCCTGGGTCAATGCAATCTTGGAAATATCGAAAGACAGGTGCTCGGATTTCAGCGCGAGCAAGCCGATATCCCTGGCTACCTGGTTCCGGACTTTTACCGCGAATATCTCTTCACAGGCGATGCCACGCATATGCCGGGAATCTTCTACCATAACGAAATTGACGTGCTCAGTCTCTCAGCACTGTTTAGCTGTCTGGCAGCCATCCTTGAAGATCCTGCGGATGATCGGTTCACAGACCCGGGTGATTTGCTCTCAGTCGGACGCGTTTTGGAACACCTTGAGCGTGAACAATTAGCCGACCAGGTCTACTCATCCGATCGACTGCAGCAACTCACCGAAACAGATCGTCAAAAGGGGCTTCTCCTGAGGGCAGGACTTCAAAAACGCAAGGGAAACCTGGAAGAAGCTTGCGTATTATGGCACGAAGCCGCGTCATCAGGTTCTCTCGAAGCATTGATCGAACTGACAAAGGTGTTCGAACATCAAAAGCGTGATTTTGATTCTGCGCTGTATTGCACCAACCAGGCTTTATCTATTTGTTCCGACCCCACGCTGGCTGCATCCCTGCAGCATCGCAAAGCTCGCCTTGAGACAAAAATCCTTCGAAAATATTCTGCAGAGAACAGAGACCCGAATAACTCTTGATTTTTTGACATCCGGGGGCTAATATGCTTTACGCCTGTTGACTGATATTTTAACTCGTAGAATAAAGTCGATTCAACCGGTGTGCATACCGTCTGCCCTCCCCCTGTCAAAAACTTTATGATATAGTTAATTGCTTAGCTTTTCATTCATATTTAAGGAGATTTTTTATGTCAGGACATTCCCATTGGTCCACGATTAAACGTAAAAAGGGGGCTGCGGACGCCAAAAAAGGCGCGATCTTCACTCGCCTCGCCCGTGAAATAGCTCTTGCCGCGCGTAACGGCGGCGGCGACCCTTCCATGAACGTCAGTCTTGAGCTTGCCATCGAACGGGCAAGAGCGGGCAATATGCCCAAAGATAGCATCGAACGCGCCATTAAGCGCGGTACTGGTGACGATAAAGACGGCACCGAATTGCTTGAGATCACTTACGAAGGCTACCTTGGCAAAGGCGCTTCGGCTGTGATTGAATGTGTCACCGAAAATCGCAACCGTACGGTTGCTGATCTGCGCCACATCCTTTCCAAAGGCGGTGGAGATCTGGCAAGCAATGGTTCTGTAACCTGGCAATTCGACCGCAAAGCGATTTTTACGGTAAAGTCTGACGGTAAAAACTTCGACAAAGCCTTTGAAGCTGCTCTTGAAGCTGGCGCTGATGATGTAACCGAAGAAGACGGCTACATTGAAATTGTCGGTACAGCAGAAACCTTCAAAGCTATCCATGAGAGCCTTACCTCTGCTGGACTTCACATTGAAGACGCTGGTTTGCGTATGATCCCGCAGCAGGAAGTTGAGCTCGATCCTGATCAAACTCTTGCCGTTCTGAGAGTAATCTCTGCCCTAGAAGATAGTGATGATGTTCAGAATGTATACTCTAACCTCAAGTACACCGATGAGGATCTTGAGAAGTTGGAGGAAGATTAAGCATTAATGCTGATTTTGGGTATCGATCCAGGACTAACGCGCACGGGAATCGGTCTCATACGCCTAAATCAGCGCAATGAACCTGAATTGGTTCACTATGAAGTCATTGATTCAACGGCTGTGAGCTCAACCTCCAGCCGTTTGATTTTTCTCTATGAGAATTTATCCACGCTGATCGAGACTTACCAACCAACCGAATCTGCAATGGAAAAACTCTTTTTTCAGCGCAACGTCAGCACCGCCATGTCCGTCAGCGAAGCTCGCGGTGTGGCTACTTTCTGCCTTGCCCGCCACGGTCTTGCCATCACCGAATATTCACCAAATGAAGTCAAACAGTCCGTGTCCGGCAGCGGTCGGGCGGATAAGAAGCAAATTCAAACCATGGTGAAATTGCTGTTGGATCTAAGTGAAATTCCCCAACCAGATGATGCCGCAGACGCGCTTGCGGTTGCTCTTTGCCATGCTAGCCATCTCAACCTGCGCAGCATGCTTGAGACGAATTGATGATAACCAGCTCAGCCAACGACCACATCAAAGCCCTGCGCAAGCTGGAACAAGCCAAGGATCGCCGCGCCAGTGGTAATTTTCTGGCGGAAGGGCTCAAAGCGGTCGGTCAGGCTTTCGATTCCAACGCGAAGATCCTCGAATTACTGGTTTCACCCGAACTGCTGGTCAGCGAGTACGGTCGTTCTCTGGCTGATCTTGCGATCCAGCGCGGCGTACCCATTCTCGAATTGAGCGCTTCCGTTTTTGCCACGCTTGCCCGCAAGGAAAAACCCCAGGGGATTGCCGCCCTTGTCGCCCAAAACTGGTCGGATTTAAGCACGACCTCCGCCCTTGCCGGCAGCTTTTGGGTCGCCCTCGAATCGATCCAGAACCCAGGAAACCTTGGCACCATTCTGCGTACCTGCGACGCCGTCGGTGTCAGCGGCTTGGTCCTGCTGGATGATTCCACTGATCCTTACGATCCTGCCGCGGTAAAAGCCTCCATGGGTTCCATTTTCACCGTTCCTCACTTTCGGGCTGATTTCGAGAATTTCTCTGCCTTTTTAAGTCGCAACCCGGATCTTGAGGTAATTGGAACTTCCGATAAAGCCGATTCCTCCGTCTTTGAGGTCACTTTCCCATCGACCATCCTGTTACTTCTGGGCAGCGAGCGGCAGGGACTTTCGAAACCGTACATCGCTTTGTGTTCCCAAATGCTGCGAATACCAATGGAAGGCGCTTGTGATTCCCTCAATATTTCTGTCGCTGCAGGTGTCACGCTCTACCAAATCTATCAAAACCGCCACTCTGAACCGAGGCTAACATGATTGCATTAATTTCCGGAAAAGTCGTCCAGCTGACCAAGGAAACTGTCATTATCGACATGAACGGGCTTGGCTTTGAAGTTTTTGTTCCCAAACCGCTCTTAGGTGAAACTGAAGTGGGTAATTTCCTCCATCTCTTCACCTACATGCTTGTTCGCGAAGATAATATTTCGCTCTTCGGATTTTCCAACCTGGAAGAAAAACAATTGTTCCTTCAATTTCTCGCGGTTGGCGGAATTGGTCCAAAACTTTCGCTGGCAATCCTTTCAAGCCTTTCCATCGACAACATCCGCTCTGCCATTCTGAGTGAAAAGCCGGATTATTTCAGTCGGGTACCCGGCATTGGTAAGAAAACTGCTCAAAAGATCATTATCCAAATGCAGGGGAAACTGCCTGAAAGCGATGGGTTTGCTATCCGAAGCATCACCGACGCGGATGATGCCGTGGTCGATGCCCTGATTACGCTTGGATACAGTGTCGTCGAGGCTCAGACCGCCCTGCAAACCATTCCAAAAGACACACCTGATGACATTGAATCAAAACTTCGCGTCGCGCTGCAGTACTTTGACCATCCATAGGATTGTTTTTCTCAAGCGATAGAGATGGTAAAATTAAAGATCGAAAATCATTGATCAATTGGAAACAACATGGGACTTTCTCGGGAATTAGGTATAGACCTCGGCACATTCAATACGCAGATCGCGGAAGGCAATCAGATTCTTCAACAGGAACCGACAGTGGTCGCGATTATCGTCAACGAAATGAAACTGGTCGAATACGGCACCACCGCCCTCGGCATGATGGGTCGTGTCCCTGAATCGATCGAGGTCATTCGTCCGCTTCGCCACGGTGTTATCGCTGAGTATGAACTTAGCGAAATTTTTCTGCGCGAGTTGATCAAAAAAGTCACCGGTCCGACCCTGTTTTTTAAACCCCGTCTGCTCATAACCGCCCCTTATGGCGTCACGAGCGTCGAAAAGCGCGCGGTGGTGGAAGCTGGACTGGGTGCTGGCGGACGCGAAGTAAACATCATTCCCCAGCCCTTGGCTGCCGCGCTTGGCGTGGATCTTCCAATCAACACCCCTACCGGCAACATGATCATTTGCCTTGGGGCTGGCACCACCCAGGCAGCAGTTATTTCAATGACCGGAATCGTCAGCGCTGAGAGCAACCGCACTGCAGGTTTAAAATTGGATGAAGCCATCATCAACTATGTTCGGAAAAAATTTGGTCTGATCATCGGTCAGCCGACCGCTGAACAACTCAAACTCAACATAGGCGCTGCCACCCCCGCCCAGGATGAGAAAACGATGGAAATCCAGGGACAGGATCAAGTTTCAGGACTTCCCAAACCCGCCAGCCTGACCACTAATGAAATAGTCGAAGCCATTCAACCTCCCCTGGAAGAAATCGTCGCGGCAATTCGCAGGGTTCTCGAGAAGACACCCCCCGAATTAATTTCAGATATTATCGATCGCGGTGTGGCGCTCTGTGGGGGCACTTCACTCTTAAAAGGTCTGGATAAATACCTGACAGTCGCGTTGGGCATCCCCGCTTACGTGGTGGAAAACCCTGTCACTTGCACGGTTGAAGGCGCGGCAAGGGGTTTTTCAATCCTCGAGGTTATCCTGCGCAACCAGGGTCGTTAGTTATACCCGTTACAAGTAAAAAGCAATCGTCTGCAAACTCAAGACAGGGTCGATGTTGGCAAGCCTGATGCCTTCTGGGACCTTTAATGTCACCGGCGCGTAATTTAGAATTGCCTTGACCCCGCATCGTATGAGTTGTTCCGCCATTTCCTGGGCATGTCCAGCAGGGACGGTGAGGATGGCGATCGGGATGCCCCGCGGGCAAAGGTGGTTTTGCATCTCGCTGACATCTGTCACTTTTATTCCGGCAAAGGTTTGCCCGATAATTTTTGGATCATTGTCAAACGCCATCACAATCTCAAAACCTTTGTCGGAGAATCCCTGGTAGCTCAACAGCGCCTGCCCAAGGTTGCCGACGCCTACCAAAGCGACTTCCCAGATTCTATCCAGGTTCAGGATGCTTCTCAAGGACTCGAGCAATTTGATCACGTTGTAGCCCATTCCTTGCGTGCCGAAGCCGCCAAAAAATGACAGATCTTTGCGAATCTGGGCAGACGAAACACCCAGGTGTTCAGCCATCTCATGCGATGACACACTCTCCCGACCTTCCCGCAGGAGTTGGTTCAGTTTCTGGATATAAACAGGCAGTCTTGCAACGACAACTTCTGGAATCATTGTTTTTTCCATACGACCCTTAACAAAAATTTACTATAATTAAGTTCAGATAACCTCTTTGATGTTATCATCATAGTGTTCAACATATTATATAGGGTTTTGTCGTACGCATCGTGTTATGCTGGTGGCAGAACAAGTATCTGAGGAGTTCCTATGAAAGCTGGCAGCGTTATATCTTACATTCTTGCAGCAATCTTCATCATTTTTTCCTTTTTGCTTCTGCTTGGAGCAGGTGGTGAGGGCGGTAACCCTTCCTGGATCATCTATGGGATCATTGGTCTGATTCTGGGATTTGTGCTGATTTTTGCCGGCGTCCGCCTGGCAGCAGCCTCCAAACAGACCGTTCAAAATGTGACCCTCAATGTCGACCTTCCTGGCAATGTCAAAATGGATACGATCAAGTGCCAATCCTGCGGCGCGCCTCTGGCACCCGATGATATGAAGCTTGTCAACGGCGCGGTCACAGTGCAGTGCCACAGCTGCGGTACAACCTATCAGGTCACTGAAGAACCAAAATGGTAAGCAAATGAACAAACTAAAACGCGTCCTACTGATTTTCAGCCTGCTCCTGCTGCTGATCCCTTTCGGATCGGTTCAGGCGCAGGACTATCGTTTTTCTCTGACGGCTTACGAAGTTGAAGCCTATCTCGAAGCCGATGGCACGCTCACCTTGTATTATTACATGGCGTTTGATAACGATCCTGCTGGTCATGCCATCGATTTTGTTGATCTCGGTCTTCCTACAACGCAATACAAGCTCTCCAATATCGACGCTGAAATAAATGGGCAAAAAATGCCCGAAGTTAACGACTCAGCTTATGTCCAGGGGGCGGAGCTTGCGCTTGGTAAATACTCCATACAGCCCGGGGAATCTGGAGTCGTTACTGCATGGGTATATGGAGTTGAAGGCATTTTGAGCCCTTATGACGGGGAAGATCGCACGGATTATGCCAATTTCTTCTTCGTTCCGAACTACTTTGGTTCCCAGTACGATCGCTCAGTAAACACCGCTTACCGCATGACCATCATCCTGCCCCCTGCAGTTGGTGCTGATCAGGGCGTCTGGTACGAACCTTCGGGTTGGCCAGGTTCGAGTGAAGCTGAAGCCACTCTCACCACAGACAATCGCGTGAACTATTCCTGGTACACAACCAACGCGGACGTCCACAGCGAATACTTTTTTGGCGCGGCATTCCCTGCCTCCGCAATTCCTGCAGGGACACTAATAACCAAGGAAGAAGTACCCTCCGATAATGGATCCTCAGGGTCCACCGGTTCGCCTTCGCCAAACTTACTTTCCAGGCTGTGGGGCTTTGTCACTTGCGGATTTTTCCCGCTGCTCTTCATCGGCTTCTTCATTTTCGTGATTATCCAGGGAAAGAAGCAAACCGATAAACGCAAGATGCAATATCTGCCGCCAAAAATTTCGATTGAGGGCAAAGGCATCAAGCGTGGTCTTACTGCCGTTGAAGCTGGTATTTTGTTGGAGGAACCGCTCGACAAAATTCTCACCATGATCCTCTTCGGGCTTTTGAAAAAGGAACTGGTCACTGTGACCATGCGCGATCCCCTGAAAATCGAAATTGCGGACACCCTGCCGGAAGGTCTTTATCCTTACGAGCAGGCTTTCCTTGAATCGTTCAAGGATGATAATAAAACCACCCGCCGAACAGGGATCAAGTCGCTCATGATCGACCTGGTCAAGTCCGTCGCCGACAAGATGAAAGGTTTTAGTTCGAAGGAAACCAAGGACTACTATCAGGACATCATTCGCCGCGCCTGGGAGGCAGTTGAAACTGCCCAGACCCCGGATGTCAAGAGCGCGCAGTATGACCATACCCTGGAATGGACCATGCTCGACAAGGAATTCAATAACCGCACCGAACGCACCTTTACCGGGCAACCTGTTTATGTTCCGATGTGGTGGCCGCGTTACGACCCTACTTACCGACCTGCGATGAGCAGCGGTGGTGGCGGCGGTGGTCTGGCTGCCCCAACAGTTACCAGCACCGGTGCGGGTGGAAGCCGTCCTTCCATGAGCCTGCCCAGCCTGCCAGGAGCTGACTTCGCCGCTTCAATGGTGAATGGGGCTTCCAACATGGCTGCCGGTGTGATCGGTAATGTCACTGATTTCACCTCTTCTGTCACCAGCCGCACAAACCCGATACCCGTCACCACTCCCAGCAGCGGTGGCGGAGGCTTCCGGGGCAGCGGCGGAGGTCATTCCTGCGCTTGTGCCTGCGCTTGCGCTGGTTGCGCCTGCGCATGCGCTGGTGGTGGTCGATAATCATCAACTTGTCAGGAAAATCGATGACTCGACCTTTCAGTGAGGGCATGTACCAGTACGACATTGCGGATTCCGATTCAAAGTCGCGTATTCACTTGCGCGTCGATCCGGACCTGAGCGGTCTGTTGGTCGTAAACGCCTCACGCGTCATCCACCTGAACCCGACCGCTCTTTACATGGCTTTCCTAACCCTTGAAAAAATCGATGAAAAGAATGCTCTGAAAGCGCTTCAAAACCGCTTTCATGCCCCTTCCAGGCAGCTAAAACAGGACTACCTGGAGACGCGTGCCCGGGTGGAAGCCTTGATCAATGAAAAATCCGGGCTGTGCCCGGTTTGTGACCTCGGACTCGAGATGGACTTGCCATTCAGCCATGAATTAAGCGCGCCCTATCGCATGGATCTCGCGATCACGTATCGCTGCAACAACGATTGCGCCCATTGCTACAATGCCCGCGTGCGCACTTACCCTGAACTCCCGACCCAAAGCTGGAAGTCCATTCTGGACAAGATTTGGAGCTTAAGAATTCCTCATGTTGTGTTTACTGGTGGGGAACCTACCTTGCGCTCGGATTTGCTGGAATTGGTCGCTTATGCGCAGCAAACCGGGCTTGTGGCTGGGCTCAACACCAACGGGCGAAAGCTGTCCGACCCCGCTTACACCGCGAATCTGGTTCAGGCTGGTCTCGATCATGTGCAAATCACCCTCGAGTCCAATCGTCCTGACGTGCATGATCAGATGGTGCGTGGCACTGGCGCCTGGGAGCAAACGGTTCAGGGAATTCGAAACGCGGTCAACAGCAAGCTCTACATGATGACCAATACCACCCTGCTCGAAAACAACGAAGCTTACCTGCTCGAACTCCTCACTTTTTTGAGTGACCTTGGAGTACCAACAGTGGGTTTAAACGCCTTGATCTACTCTGGCAAAGGTAGCACGGTCAACACCGGTCTGAAAGAACAAGACCTGCCCAACCTGCTTGAAATCGCGACGGACTTCACCCAAAAGAGCGGTCAGCGCCTGATCTGGTACACGCCCACGCAATATTGCCACTTTGACCCCCTGCAGCTTGACCTCGGTATCAAAGGCTGTACTGCTGCATATTACAACATGTGCATCGAACCGGATGGTCAGGTCATCCCCTGCCAGTCTTATTACGAATCTTTAGGGGATTTTCTTGACGCGCCCTGGTCTGCTATCTGGGAACATCCGCTGGCGCTTTCGCTGCGTCAACGGAGAGATGTTCCGCAGGCATGTAAGACCTGTGATTTTTTCGCTGAGTGCGGTGGCGGCTGCCCGCTGGCTCGAGAACATCAAAACCCGCAGCCGATTTATCGCGATCTTGTGTTGAGAAGGAGCTAACCATGCTGGCAAGACTTACTAATCTACGCGCAAAAAAAGAAAATATTAAAGCTCTAACCCCTGGGTTTTATACGTATCACACTCCCCCCGATTCCCCGGAGCAGTTCCGCCTCCACCTGCGTATTGAGCTTGATGGTGAAGGAATCCTGGTTGTCAACGCATCAACCGTCCTGCATCTCAACCAAACTGCCACCGAATTTGCCTACTATTTGATCCAGGGCAAGGATAACGTCGAGACGGTGGATGCCATGTCTGCGCGGTACGAAATATCCCGCGAGGTTTTGATGCAGGATGTCCAGCTCTTTCTTGATCAGATCCTCTTTCTTTCCCGCCAGAATGATCTCTCTCCATCTGCGACAATTGGTTTTGAACCGCACGTTTTTGATAAAAACCTCAGCGCACCCCTGCGCGTCGATTGCTGCCTCACCTTCCGCGGATTTGCTGACCAGGATGACGCTCATCTGATTGGGAACGAACTCAGTACGGAAGATTGGAAAACGCTGCTTTCCCGGCTCTTTAACGCCGGCATCCCCCACGTGGTCTTTTTTGGCGGGGAACCCACTCTTCGCGCCGATCTCACAGAGCTCATGGCCTTCACCGAGCAGCTCGGGCTTGTCAGCGGTTTAGTCTCTTCGGATACTAATCTCAAGAATCCTGCCTTCCTGCTGCCCCTGATCGAAGCCGGTCTGGATCACCTCACATTTTGTTTTGATCCTGCCATTGCTGAAGACTTGCAGGGCTTGTCAAACATCCTCGATCAGGACCTCTTCACCTGCCTGCGCCTGCCGATCCATCCCGATCGGCAATACCAGGCTCTTGTCCGTGAACTCCAGGCGATGGGCGCAAACGCCTTTAACTTCCTCCCGGAAGATGCGTATTCCCACGCCCGCATCAACCAGCTGCAGCATGAACTCAGTGAGAGCGGCGTTGCTTTTGTGGATGATGCGCCACTCACCTATCACCCGCACACGCCTGAACCCCTTTTTAGCGTTTGGGACCCGGATTCACAGCCCTCGCAGCAACTGGTGATTCAACCAGACGGCAGCCTGGCAGACCATGCCGGCAACCAGGAGAACTACGGTAACTTGCTCCGCGAAGATTGGTCCAGCCTTTGGTCCCGGGTCATTTCTGGAGGTGCAGTTTGAAAATATCCGACTGGCATGAGCGTTACAGACTCCAATCCTCCTGGACCCTGAATTTACGCAACCATATTTTTGGAAAAGTTGACGCCCAGCCCGGTCAGACACTACTGGATGTCGGGATTGGCACTGGGGCTTTGTTGAATGAATATATTGATCGCGGTTTGCAGGTTACTGGTTTGGATCTCGACCTTGAAAACTGCCAGTTTGCCAAGCTCAACCCTGCAAAACCGACTATATTCAACGCCGATGCCCACAACATGCCCTTCAAAGCGCAGCAATTTGACCTGACAGTGACCCATTACGTATTGCTTTGGGTCCATAACCCAGCCCAGGTGGTGGCTGAGATGGCACGCGTCACCAAACCCGGCGGTTATGTGATTGCCTTTGCCGAGCCGGATTACCACTCGCGCATCGATTATCCGCAGGTATTCCAGGAGATCGGAACGATCCAAAACCGCTCTCTGGCTTTTCAGGGCATCGATCTCAGTATGGGTCGCAAACTGGGGCACATATTCCGTACCATCGGATTGAAGGATGTCCAACTCGGCTTGCTTGCCGGTCAGTGGCGCTTACCGGAAAGAGATGTTTTTGAAAATGAGTGGGACATCATTGCCTTCGATCTTGGAGGTCTGGTTCCGGTGGATGAGATCCTGGGTATGAAAGAACGCGCGCTCAAATCCTGGCTGGATGGGGAAGCCACGGTATTTATCCCGACATTTTACGCTTACGGAATGGTTTAAAGCTCCCCAAAATAAAATCTCACCACGTAAAGGATGCCCATGAAAAAGACAAGATTGGTTTTGCTCCTCCTGACGATTGTTGTGATGTTTTCCGTGCCTACCACGTTCGCGACTAGTCAAACCCCAACCTGCCCATCCAGTCCGACTGTCCAGGAGATACTCAGCGGGGTCACCCAGGACGCTGTGACCCAATGGATCCGAAACTTCAGCGGTGAGGATTTTGTTCCTATTGGTGTATCTGAGAAACAAATTCTCACCCGTTACTCTTACCAGCTGTTCAATATGAATGTCAATGCTTTGGCTTATCCATATCTTGGTGAACAGCTGGAGAGTTTTGGCTATGAACCGGGCACCTACCTCACCGACCATTCTTATTCCTCATCCAAGATCTTTGAAAGCAAAGAAAAAGTCATCAGGGATTGGATTGCTATGGGTGGTGAAGGGCTTCTCTCTCTGGACCAAAATATCGCCTTTCCGGATCAGAATTACACATGGAAAAATAAGATCGTCACCATTCCGGGGCATGGACCAAACGCGGATGAGATCGTCCTGATGACCGCTCATCTCGACAGTACTTCAGAATATGAACATCGCGACACGCTCGCGCCAGGCGCAGAAGATAACGCCAGCGGCGTGGCTGCCCTGATGGAAGCCGCCCGATTGTTCCGTTTTTACAGGTTCGATCGTACCATCAAGATCATTTTCTTCACCGGCGAAGAGCAGGGTCTGCTCGGCAGCTTCGCCTACGTGGATGACCATCCCACAGAAATGGCTAACATCGTCGGAGTCGTCAACCTGGACATGTTTGGCTATGATAACGATAATGATCGCTGTTTCGAACTCCACGTTGGCACGCTGGCAGCCTCAAATATGGTTGGGACCTGCTTCACTGAGGTCATCGATAACTACGGGCTCAATCTGACTTACGACTATCTCACCAGCGGAGCGACTGGGGCTTCCGACCACGCCCCGTTTTGGTACGCTGATGTTGGAGCTGTTGAGGTGCTTGAAAACTATTCTAACCAAAATCTACCCAACGGCTGTGTTGGACAGGACAGAAATCCAAACTATCACACTATTAATGACAAGATTGCTTATATGAATCTGCCTGTCACGCATTCGATCGCTCAGGCTGGGATCGGCACGGCCGCCAGCCTGGCTCTGCCGATGGGCAGGTGCTTCTCGGCAGAGCCCGTGCTCACGGCTACTCCTCTGACTAATTCCGTCCTCCTCACCTGGCCGGAAGTGGTTGACGCGGATGTCTACACCATCTATCGCAGTGGCGCTTGTGACGGGACCTTCAGCCAGATTGCCCAGGTGACCGGCACCAGCTACGAAGACACCAACGTTGCGTTAGGTACGTCTTTTTCGTATAAAGTCCAGGCTGCTGAGACCGGCGCAGTTTGCTTCTCACAGCTTTCCAACTGCGCCACCGCCGAGGTCGGAGACCTGGTATTTTTTGAATATTTCTTTCCTTTGGTGATTGCTGGGGAATAATCCTTCGTAGGCCAGGTTCCGCGGTTGAACCCGCCTGTTTGGTTTTTGTAGGCTGGGTTCCTCACTTGAACCAGGCATTTTGGTTTTTCGTAGGCCGGGTTCCGCGGCCTGCCCTGGGGCGCTTTTCTCCAGGGTTGAACCCGGCTCTGTTCTCGCTGGTGTCCTCACCGAGCGAGGTAGTTGACCGCCAGGTCTCCATATGTTATCGCTGGTCTCCAGACCGAGCGAGGTAGTTGACCGCTAGGTCTCCATATGTTCTCGCCGGTCTCCTGATACCCTCCACTTCGTTGCAGGCCTAGGCCGTGCGAGGCACTTGATCGTTAGGTCTACAATTGTTCTCGCCGGTCTCCAAAGTGCGAAGCCTAGCTGTGAGACCGCAAGAATGAGTGTTTGATAACCCTCCTGCCTCACCTGTTTAAAAACAAACTTGGTTATGGCTTTGCCTCTTAATTTCAGGTCATTCTGAGCGCAGCGAAGAATCTATACACCAATGATAAGATCCTTCACTTTGTTCAGGATGACAATATATGATCCTCCGTTCTCGTCAGTCTCCTGTGTGCATAGTCTCCCTGTGGTATCGCGCGAGGCACTTGACCGTTAGGTCTCCAAAAATCTAATACTTTCAAGGTGACAAATGTTGTAATTGTCAGCTTAGCCGTCCTAGGGGCGAAGCATCCCGATTAGTAATTTTTCCTTACCATATCAGGAAATTTAAGGTTGATTCGCCCCTACCCATCATTATCGATGGCGAAATCCGAGTTCTCGCCGGTGTCCTCACCGCGCGAGGTTCTTGACCGTTAGGTCTCCAAAAATCTAATATTTTCAAGGGGACAAACCTTGAAATTGTCAGCAAAGCCTTCGTAGGGGCGAAGCATCCGGATAAGTAATTCTGCGGCACCAGATCAGGGATTTTTTGGTAGCTTCGCCCCTACCCGTCAATATCGCGCTAGGATTTATTTGAAAATTGGATGCCCAAAGCCCTTACGAACATCCTGGTTCTCGCTGGTCTCTCGATACCCTCCACTTCGTTGCGGGCACAGGCCATGCGAGGCACTTGACAGTTAGGCCTCACATTACTGCTTCGCTGATCCGACAACCAATAGAAGGACCACCCAAGAAAGGGATATAGACCTTCGGTCAAAAACCTTGCAAGGTCCGGAGACCTTGCAAGAACGAGAAATAATAAGACCCCGGTATCTCTACCAGGGTCTTATCTGTCGGGGCGAAAGGATTTGAACCTTCGACCTCTTGCACCCCATGCAAGCACGCTAGCCGGACTGCGCCACGCCCCGAGAACAAGCATTATACATGCACCCCCACCTTTTCGCAAGGGTTTTCACTTTTCGATACGATCAAAGAAAACCAGCGCAACAACAATCTCACGGCACAAAGTAACGCTGCACTTCATTCTTCCCGAGATCCAGCGTCGCGAAAGACCGTTCTCCGATATATCTCCCCCCCAATGCCCCAGGATTGATCACACGGGTGGAGCCAACCCTTTCATCCCGGTAGCGATGGGTATGCCCATGGATCACATAGTCATAATCCCCACTCGCAATCCGTTTATCCTGCTCGGTTCTGTAATCACCATGAATCATGAATATGCGCTTGCCTGCCAGGTTAAAGTCGAGTATTTCCCCACATGCAAAACGGTCTGACACACTGCCAGCTTTCGACGCAATCATCAAGGGATCATCACCATTTCCAAAACACAAAAATAATGAGAAGTCTGAATATTCTTCCAGTATCTGAGCCGAGATCAGATCACCCGCATGCAGGATTACCTCGATGCCAAGGGCATCAAAAATATCGAGGGCATAACGCACACCGGGTCGATTGTTGTGAGTATCGCTCATTAATCCAATCAGCATGACATTCTCCGTTTCTGACAGGCTATTATAATCCGCCAGCAACTTGTGCCCTATGGTAAAATTAGTCTGGTATAAAACGTGCAATTCAAAAGTCTAACAGGAGAGCCCGACATGACTTCATCACTTCAACAAGGTATCGACGCGGCAAAATCAGGCATGATGGAACAAGCCCTGGCGCATCTTAAGGATGCGATTGTTGAGGAACCTGAAAATGCCAACGTGTGGGTTTGGCTCTCCGCCATTATCGAGGATGAAGAAAAACAGGTCATTTTCCTCAAGAAAGCGCTCGAGATCGACCCCAACAACCGCCCTGCCCAACGAGGGCTGGCTTTCATTGAGCGTAAAAAGTATATTCCCCCAAAACCGGGTGAAAAGCTTTCAGATTACACCAAGCCAATTGGCGTTTTTAAGACCCCCTCGCAGGCTGCCGCGAACGTCGCTGCTGCTGCCAAAGCGGATCGTCCCGCGCCGCAACCACAGCCTGTTGCAGTCTACCCAACACCAGTCGCTGCCGCGCAGCCCATTCAAGCGTCTGCCGCCCGACACCCATGGTTGGACATCCTGCTTTACGGTCTGACCCTGACCGTTTTTATAATCATCGGCATCCTGATTGGCACGACTCTGTTAAATGTCGACATACCTTTTCTCGTCCGCCCCACCCCCGTATTATCCACGCTTCCCCCATCGGAAGGCGTTTATGCGCTTAATGGCGACCTGTATGCTGAAATGGATCTATTCTATGCCCTGCCTGAGGGTGAAACTGGCATTCCGCAGCTGACAAACAGACAACCCTCCATTGTCATCAATGACCTCTTTATCACCCTCGACCGTCTGCAGCTTCTGGACGAAAAGGGTGAGGCTGTCCCCTTCACAGCAACTCCGGCAGAGAACAATATGCATTTGATTGTGCCATCGCAAGAATTGACTCCCGGTCGTTATTGCCTTGTGCTTAAGTTCAATCCCGACAAAACCGAAGCCCTTTATTGGTGTCTGAAAGTCAACGAATAATTGCCTGCCAGATACCCATCCCAAACTAAATTTCCACAGGCGACTGCAATGCATGCATTAAATACGATTGTCAAAAAAGATCTTCTCGCTGAAAAGATCACGCAATACATCATTTATTCACCCTACATAGCCCGTAAAGCCAAAGCCGGTCAGTTCGTGATCCTGCGCCTCGGCGATGGCGGCGAGCGTGTACCTCTGACGATCGTCGATCACGATTCTGATGCAGGAACCATCACCCTAATCGTCCAGACGGTAGGCAAGAGCACCATGATGCTCGATGCCCTCCAGCCTGGCGAGGCCATTCACGACGTTCTGGGACCTCTTGGAAATCCTTCCGAAATTGAAAAATTCGGCAGAGTGGTGGTGGTTGGCGGCGGTGTTGGCGCGGCTGTTGCTTACCCTGTCGCCAAGGCGCTCAAGCTGGCTGGCAATCATGTCACATCGATCGTTGGTGCCCGCAACAGGGACCTGATCATCCTCAAACCGGAAATCGAACAGGTCAGCGACCGTCTGCTCATCACCACCGATGACGGTTCTTACGGATTGCACGGTTTTGTTACCGACCAGCTGCGTCTGCTAATTGAAGCAGGTGAACATTTCGATTATGTCCTCGCCATTGGACCGCTCTTCATGATGCGTGCCGTCGCGGACCTCACCCGCCCTTATGGCATTCCGACCACGGTCAGCCTGAACACCATCATGGTGGATGGCACAGGTATGTGCGGCGGATGCCGTGTGCAGGTGGGCGATAAGGTCAAATTCACTTGTGTGGATGGTCCCGAATTTGACGGACACCTGGTGGATTTCGAAACGGTCATTCACCGCAACCGCACCTACAATCACCCTGAAGATTGCCGCTTAGATACCCAGGTTGCCGACATTGAGATTGAGCTGCTCGAAGAACAGGCGCCCCAGTCAGCCAAAGAACGGCAGATCGTTCCTGAACTTCCAGCCCACGAACGCGTGCGCAATTTCCAGGAGGTCGCGCTTGGCCTCACACCCGAGCAAGCCCTCATTGAAGCTGAAAGGTGCCTGCAATGCCGCAAACCCCTTTGCGTTGATGGCTGCCCGGTTTCTGTCAAAATTCCTCAGTTCATTCAGCTGATTAAAGCCGGTGACCCGGTTGGCGCAGGGCGCTTGATCAAGACTGATAACGCATTGCCTCGGGTCTGTGGGCGTGTTTGCCCCCAGGAAGATCAATGCGAGGGCGCGTGCATCCTGCTGCGCAAAGGCAAACCGATCAACATCGGCGCGCTGGAACGCTACGTTTCGGACGCGCTTGCCTCGGCTGAGCTCGAAAGCCAGCCCGCTCCAAGCCAGACAGCTTTCAGGGCTGCCATGATCGGTTCGGGTCCAGCCAGCCTGAGCTGCGCCGGCGACCTTGCCCACGCAGGCGTGCAGGTGACTGTTTTTGAAGCTTTCCATGATTTCGGTGGTGTTTTACGCTACGGCATTCCTGAATTCCGTCTTCCAAAATCAATCGTAGCCCAGGAAGTCGATTCTCTCTCGCAAGCTGGCGTCAAGTTCGTGGCTAACACCCTTATCGGAGCGACTTTCACGATTGAAGAACTGCTCAAGGATGAAAAGTTCGACGCGATTTTCATCGGCACTGGTGCAGGCTTGCCAAATTTTCTGGGCATTGAAGGAGAATCACTCGTTGGCGTTTATTCTGCCAATGAATTTTTGACGCGTGTCAATTTGATGAAGGCATACGAATACCCGCATGTGGACACACCCATTCTCAATATGCTCAACAAGACCGTGGGAATGTTCGGCGGCGGCAATACCGCCCTGGACTCCGCCCGGGTTGCTTTACGCCTCGGTGCAGCCAAAGTCTATATCATTTATCGCCGCACTGAAGCCGAGATGCCCGGTCGGAAAGAAGAAATCGAGCATGCCGTTGCTGAAGGTGTCAATTTTGCTTACCTGAGTGCCCCACTCGCGTTCCATGGTGATCAGGAAGGACGCCTCACCAGCGTCCGCCTGCAAAAAATGGAGCTCGGCGAACCGGACTCCTCCGGAAGGCGGCGGCCTGTCCCACTCGTGAGATCAGAATATGAGATCGATCTCGACGTCGCTATCGTGGCGATCGGAAATGGATCCAACCCTATCATCCACAAATCAACCCCCGGGTTGGACGTGGATAAGTGGGGGCACATCCTGGTGGACCCTGAAACCTCGCAGACCTCAATTCCTGGCGTTTACGCCGGAGGAGACATCGTCACTGGCGGTGCCACGGTCATCAAGGCGATGGGGGCTGGCCGCAAAGCTGCGGCCAGCATCTTGCGCCAATTAGGCTTGGAGGTGCAGGCATGACCCGTGTTGTTTGCCTGGGTGCCGGCAGTTATTCCTTTGGGCAAAGCACCCTCATCACTCTCCTGCGCAGTGATGTGCTAAAAAATGCGGAGATCGCGTTGGTGGATTCCAACCTTGAGTCTCTCGCGATCATGACCGATTTCGCAAATTGGCTCAATTCCGCCTGGAACTGTCAAAAAACGATCACCAGCCACATTTCGCACAAAACTGCCCTAAAAGATGCTGATTTTGTGATCTCAGCGATTGAGGTGCAGCCTCGTGAGCAGCTCTGGCAGGAAGATTACGAGCGCACATTACCGCTGGGCATCCGCCAACCCTACGCGGAAAACGGCGGCCCAGGCGGCTTTGCTCATGCCGCGCGCAACGTGAACACCATTCTGGAGATTGTTCACGATATGGAAGATCAGTGCCCCGATGCCTGGTTTATCAACTTTTCCAACCCCATGCACCGCATTTGTTACCTGATCCACAAATACTCCAAGATCAAGGTGGTGGGGCTCTGCCATCAGCTTGCCGTAGGTTACGCGATGGTTGCCAAAGCCCTTGCCCCGCAATACCAGCTTTCCGGAGCCGATGACTTCCTCAGCAGCCATGCCGATCCTGCCAATGACAAGCCGCTGGCGCACTTGGCTGCCCAGGGCTTTGAGCACTTTGCCATCAAAGCCGCCGGGCTCAATCACTTCACCTGGCTGCTCGAACTCCGCGACCGCGCAACCGGCGAGGATCTCTATGCGCGCTTCCGCCAGGCCTGGCAGGAGCTCCCTGAGAACTTTGAGCCCCTCACACAGCGCATCTTTGACGCCTTTGAGCTCTTCCCCATCCCGGGCGATGAACACCTTTGTGAATATCTGCCGTGGATGTCTGATCCGGCAGAAAAACCGTGGCAGAAGTTCGACCTCTCGCTTTACGATTGGAAATACTTTACTGACCATCGGGATGTGATGTGGCAGCAACTCAAGCAGGACATCCTCGCGGGTGCTCCTTCAGACGAATACGCAAACACACATTCAGAGGGCGCAATTGAGATCATCGAAGCTATCCTCACCGACTCCAACTTTTTGTGGGAAGCAGTCAACATCCCCAATAATGGTCTGATTGAAGGATTGCCTGGAGACGCGATCGTCGAAGTGCCAGCCGTTATCAACCGCGCAGGGATACACGGCGTCCCGGTTAGTTCCTTACCAAAAGGGATCACTGCGCTGCTGCAGCGGGAAGTGGTCACCAGCCAGCTTTGTATTGATTCTGTCGTCAAAGGCGACCGCACCCTGGCATTGCAGAGCCTCCTACTTGACCCCAACATCACTGATCTGGACCAGGCTGAAGACGTTCTCGAACAAATTCTGTACAAATCAGCCCATTTTCTACCACAATTTTTTGTTAAAGAGGAAACACCATGAAAGATCCAAAAATAGTTGACATCGGCGAAGCTCCCCGCAACGCAGAAGACCTTCGCTCAGCCTTCACACGTGTCATGGTTGAACCGCTTTCATCCAAAGGCTGGCCGCGTTGGCTGGTTTTGGGATTGGCTCTGCTCGGATTGGTATATGTACTCAATCCAACCTTCGGCATTTTCGAGCTCATTCCGGATAATCTCCCCATCATCGGCAACCTGGATGAAGGCTTGGCTTACTTCCTGATGCTGCTCGGTTTGGTTGAGCTGCTCGAAGGCGGAAAAAAGAGCGATAACCAGTAAAAGCGGGTTCCGCTTGGTCTTCAAGATCCAGTTTCACCCGCACAATATTTCACCAAAAAACATTGACAAACATTTTGAACAGGTGTAATATATTTGGTGTATGTGGACGTTTGCAGTAGGAAAAGTCATCACTTTCTCGATAGTAAACCCCCAAAACAAAACAAATTAATTAGTTATTTTAGAGAGGAACATCAAGATATGTCAACAAGAGAAGTCGGAACCGTTAAGTGGTTCAATGGCGAAAAAGGTTATGGGTTTATT